>NZ_JAUYOJ010000017.1 GCF_030697925.1 Phenylobacterium sp.
CGGCGCCTCGAAGAAGGGGGGGAACAAGCTTCGCAGACGGTCAAAGAGATGATCGCCGTAGGCGTACAACAATTCAGCCACCGACAAGCCGGTCGAGGCGGAAAGTCGGCCCAGCAGCACGACGATCTCGTCATGGGCGTAAGTGTCGGTCGCCGCATAGACGCCGCCGGAGGCCAGCCCCTGGGGATCAAGCATGACGTCGGCGGTCTCAAGCCCGAAACGGCCCTCCACCATCTCGACCAGTTCGGTAAAGACTATCCCCTTCATGTCGCCTCCCCTCAAGCTTGCTTTGTGCTCACGATAAACCCATGCGGGTAAATGAAGTCTGCGAGGACCAAGACCTGAGCGGCCCCGTGCGCTATTGTCGCAGGACGATATTCGACGACGGTGAGCTGATATTGGCGCGAAGTCTTGCTTCGTGGGATTGGCGGCTCGGGATCGACGTTGATGGGAAGTTGGCGCGACTAGGTGTGCGGCCCGTCGTTGTCAGGGCGTTCCTTTCACGAGATCGAAAGGCGTCGGCGCCCAAGATCGGCCATGACCGCGGCCGCATGCATGAGAATTCTCGTCGGCGCCGAACTCCAGGCTTCGGGAGCCTCGACGCTTGCGATCGTGGTCGGCAGAATCGCGGACGCCTTCCTTGACAGTCGATGGTCATGGCCACGTCGCTACGGCGCGGTCGCGCCCTTCGCATTCGTACTCGCCGACCCGCGCGCCACGGAGATCGACGTCCACGAACTGAAGACCCTGGCGGAAGAGCTTCAGACTAAGCTCTTTGGCGCCGAGGGAGCCGGTGACATTGTCTTGTTGGCCTTCCAAGGCGAGCAGGCCGACGTAATGCGCTTCGCCGCGGCCGAGACATCCGAATTGAGACAGGCGCTGACCGGGTCAGGTCCGCTGGACGGGTTTGGCGGCAGGATCAGCAGGATCACATCACACGGCGTGGAAACTGTCAGCACGGCGCGTTCCCAATCCGACGCGGCCGTGGCGACTGAGCGCTCGGTTGAAACGCCAGACTGCCGATTTGCGGGCGTGTATTTTCTGCCGCGCGAGACCTTCATCGGCAATGGTCTGACCGCTCGCCGCCAACTCGAGGGGCGATTCCACAACATCGCGGATGGTTCGCGGCAATTTTCGGAGCAGGAGGCCGCCGAATTCGATCTCTGCTGTCTCGAGGCGGCCGCGCCCGCGCTCGCCAGGTTGTCGGCCGGAATCCTGTTCGTGCCGATCAGTTTCGCCTCGATTATCCATCGGTCCGCGCGCGAGATCTACCAGCCCTGGCTGGATCGCTTGCCAGGGGACCAGCGTGCGAGGTTGGGCGTAACTGTCTACGACACGCCGCGCGATCCTTCCTTTTCGGCGCTCGCCCAAGCCATGGCCTTCCTGTCGCCGGCGTTCGGCGTGATCGACCTGCACGTCAACGATCCTGGATTCGAGTTTGAGAAGCTCACCGCCGGATCGGTGACCAGCATCACATTGGTCTTGCCTGATGCCGATGAGGCTCGTCGGCTGGCCGCGGCGAGCCAATTCATGCGCGCGCGAGATCGCTACAAATCCAAGCGCATTTGGCCGGCCATCACCAATGTGCGCACGCGGCGAGAGCTCGACGCTTGCGCCGCATTACGCGTTCCATTTTTGACGGGGCAAGCGGTTTGCGGTCTCATGAAGGCGCCGGTGGCGGCGCGAAGTGTCGCGCTTGATACGCTTCCCGTCCGCGACGCCGCTGAAGACCCTCACGACGCCCGGGTTGTATGGCTGAAGCCCTGACATTCGGCTGAGGTGACAGGCGAGGGCGCCGCCTGGACACCAACCATGGCGAGGCCGAGCGTC
>NZ_JAUYOJ010000019.1 GCF_030697925.1 Phenylobacterium sp.
AGGCGCTCTGTCACATGATGGACCTGCCGGTCAGCGACGTGACCGCCGCCGCCAAGGACCTGTTGGCGCAAACTCAGAAATAGGACGTCCCATGCCGCAGACCTTCGACCTCATCGTCAAGGGCGGGGAGGTGGTGAACCATTCCGGCCGCGGTCTGGCCGATGTGGGTGTGCGGGACGGCAAGATCGTCGAGATCGGCGACCTATCCCAGGCCTCGGCCGGCAAGGTGTTCGACGCCAAGGGCCTGACCGTGCTGCCGGGGGTCATCGACACCCAGGTCCACTTCCGCGAGCCTGGCCTGGAGTGGAAGGAAGACCTGGAGAGCGGCTCGCGCGGGGCGGTTCTGGGCGGCGTGGTCGCCGTCTTCGAGATGCCCAACACCGAGCCCACCACCACCGACGCCGACGCGCTCGCCGACAAACTCGCCCGCGCCAAGGGCCGCATGCACTGCGACCACGCCTTCTATGTGGGCGGCACCCACGAGAACGCGCAGTTCCTGGGCGAGTTGGAGCGGTTGCCGGGCTGCTGCGGGGTCAAGGTGTTCATGGGCGCCTCCACCGGCACCCTGCTGGTGCAGGACGACGAGGGGGTCGAGCAGGTTCTGCGCCACGTCAACCGCCGCGCGGCCTTCCATTCCGAGGATGAGTACCGCCTGGCCGAACGCCGGCCGCTGGCCCGCACCGGCGACTGGACCAGCCACGAGGAGGTGCGCGACGCGGCCTCGGCGCTGGAGTCCACCCACCGCCTGGTGCGCATCGCCAAGGCGCTGGGCAAACGCATCCACGTCCTGCACGTCACCACCGCCGAGGAGATGACTTTCCTGGCCGGCCACAAGGACGTGGCCAGCGTCGAGGTCACGCCCCAGCATCTGACCCTGACGGCGCCGGAGGCCTATGAGCGGCTGAAGGGCTACGCCCAGATGAACCCGCCGATCCGCAACGCCTACCACCAGGCCGGTCTCTGGCACGGGATCGCCGCCGGGGTCGCCGACGTGCTCGGCTCCGACCACGCCCCGCACACCAAGGATGAGAAGGCCCGTCCCTATCCCGCCTCGCCGTCGGGCATGCCCGGGGTGCAGACCCTGGTGCCGCTGATGCTGACCCATGTGGCGGAGGGCCGGCTGTCGCTGGAGCGTTTCGTCGACCTGACCAGCCATGGCGCCAACCGTCTGTTCGGCATGGCCGACAAGGGTCGGCTGGCCGTGGGCTACGACGCCGACATCACCATCGTCGACCTGAAGGCGAGACGCACCATCACCCACGAGATGATGGCCACCCGCGCCGGCTGGACGCCCTTCGACGGCTTCGAAGCCAAGGGCTGGCCCAAGGCCACCATCATCCGCGGCGAGGTGGTCATGCGCGACGACGAGGTGGTCGCCGAGGGCCGGGGCGCGCCGGTGCGCTTCGCCGAGACCCTGATGGGCTAGATTTTTTCGCGGGCGCCCTGTCGAATCCGATCCGGGCGGCGCGTCTCCCTTCAGAAGACACGCTGAAGGGAGATTTTCCGATGCAATACATGCTGCTGATCTTCGAAGCCGTGGACGCCTATGACGGCGAAGACGGACAGACGAAGTTGATGGACATCGTCAGCAAGCACATGGCGCTGGCCGGCGAACTGCGCGCCAGCGGCGTGCAGAAGGAGGGCGCCGGCCTGCAGGGCGTCGAAACGGCGACGACCATCAGGACGGGGGGCGGCGTCAAGACCGTCCATGATGGTCCCTACGCCGAGACCCGCGAGCACCTCGGCGGCTACTACGTCATCGATGTGCCTGACCTGGACGCGGCCCTCGCCATCGCGCGGCGCATTCCGGTGCTGGATGGCACGAAGGTCGAGGTCCGGCCGCTGATCGTCCACTGATGGAGGACGCGGGGCGCGCGATCACGGCGGCGCGGGCTCGGGTCGTCGCCGCCCTGGCCGCCCGCCTGCGCGACCTGGATCTGGCCGAGGACGCCTTCGCCGAGGCCTGCGCCGCGGCGCTCACGGCCTGGGCGGCCGAGGCTCCGCGCGATCCGGCCGCCTGGCTGTGGCGCGTGGCCCTGCGCAAAGCGTTCGACCCCGGACGCCGCGTGGCCGTGCGCGAGCGAGCTAGCCACGACCCGCCCGCCCCGGCGCCGACGCCGGAGGACTTGCTGATGGCGGCCGACGAACCCGTCCCCGACGAGCGGCTGCGGCTGATCTTCGTCTGCTGCCACCCGGCTATCGCGGTCGACGCCCGTGCGGCCCTGACCCTGAAGATCGTCTGCGGGCTGTCGACCGAGCGCCTGGCGCGGGCCTTCCTGATGGCCGAGCCGGCGATGCTGCAGCGGATCACCCGGGCCAAGCGCAAGATCCGCGACGCCGGGGTGCCATTCGAAGTCCCACGCCGCGAGGCCTGGCCAGAGCGGCTGGAGGCGGTGCTGGCCACCCTGGAGATCGCCTACGCCCAGGCCTACGAGGACGCCGCCCTGGCCGCCGACGGCGCGCCCTTCGCCCAGGAGGTGCTGCGGCTCTCGGGTCTGCTGGCTGAGCTCATGCCGGACGAGCCGGAGGTGCTGGGCCTGGCCGCCCTGGTCCGCTACGCCGAGGCCCGGCGGCCGGCGCGGCTGGACGCCGCCGGCGCCATGGTCGGGCTTCCCGAGCAGGATGTCGGCCTGTGGCGCGGCGACCTGATCGCGGTCGGCGCGCGCCTGCTGGACCGCGCGGCCAACCTGCGGCGGACCGGGCCCAGGCAGATCCTGGCGGCGATCCATGGCGCGCACCTGTCGCGGCGGGAGACCGGGATCACGCCCTGGACCGACATCCTCATGCTCTACGACGCCCTGCTGGTCGTACGGCCGGACGCCGTCACCTCGGTCAATCGCGCCGTGGCGGTCGGGGAGGCGAAAGGCGCCGCGGCGGGGCTCGAGGCCCTGTCGGCCATCGCGGACAGGGCGCGGCTGACGGGTTGGCTGCCGTATCAGGCGGCAAGGGCCGCGCTCTGCGCCCGGGCGGGGCGCTCCGCCGAGGCGGCGGAGGCCTATCGCGCGGCCCTCGACCTCAGTCCAGCGCCCGCCGAGCGGCTCTACCTCGAACGCAGGCTGGCGACCCTCGCCTCGGGCGGCTAAGCCTAGGGAATGGACGCCGCCCTCGACCTTTCCACCGCCCCGTTCCGTGACGCCCGCTACGCCCCCCGCGCCCTGACCGTGGACGCCCGGCCGAACGGCGAGCTGATTCTGACCAATCCCACGCCCTACGCCACCGCGTTCACCACCATGACCCAGCCCCTGGAGGCCTGGGCCGGCAAGGCCCCGTCGCGGACCTGGCTGGCCGAACGCTCCGGCGAGGGCTGGCGGGAGCTCGCCTACGCCGAGGCGGCCCAGTCCGTGGCGGCCCTGGCGGGCGGACTGCGCGAGTTGGGCGTCATCGGGACCCGGCCGCTGCTGATCCTCGCGCGCAATGGGATCGACCATGCCCTGATCAAATATGCCGCCATGAGCCAAGGCATGCCGGTGGCCCCGGTCTCGCCGCAGTACGGCCTGCCGGGCGCGAACCTGGCGCGGCTGGCCCATGCGGTGGAGGTGCTGCACCCGGCCGCGGTCTATGCCGAGGACGCGCTGCTGTTCCGAGGGGCCCTGGAGGCGCCGTTCCTGGCCGGCCTGCCGGTGATCGCCGGCGCCAACGCCCGGCCCGGCGACGTCTCCTTCGAACGATTGCTGAAATCGACGCCGGTCGCCGCCAGCGCCCGGCCAGAAGACCACGCCAAATACCTGCTGACCTCGGGCTCCACCGGACTGCCCAAGGCGGTGATCTGCCTGCACCGGAACATCGCCGTCAACTCGGCCCAGATCGCCGCCTGCTTCGCCGACGACGAGCCGCAGGTGATGGTCAATTCCGCGCCCTGGAGCCACAGCCTGGGGGCCAATTCGATCCTGCACATGGCCGCCCACCGCGGCGGCACGGTCTATATTGACGCCGGCCAGCCGACCTCGGGCCGGTTCGGCGAGACGGTGCGGAACCTGAAGGAGGTCTCGACCACCTATCACAACATGGTCCCGGCCGGCTGGATGCTGTTCGCCGGCGAGCTGGAGCGGGACGCGGAGCTGGCGGCGACCTTCTTCGCCCGGGTGCGCGTGCTGCAGTACGGAGGCGCGGCGCTGGGGCAGGACTTCTGCGACCGCATCCAGGCGGTCGCCGTCGCCACCGTGGGCGAGAAGATCAGCTTCGCCTCGGGCTATGGGGCGACCGAGACCGGCCCCACCGCCTGCAACGTCCATTGGCTGAACGACCGTATGGGGATGATCGGCCTGCCTGTGCCGGGGACCTCGGTGAAGCTGGTCCCGGAAGCCGGCAAGCTGGAGTTCCGGGTGAAGGGCCCGCAGGTCACCGCCGGCTATCTGGGCCGGCCGGAACTGTCGGCCCAGAGCTTCGACGAGGACGGCTTCTACAAGCTGGGCGACGCCGCCCGCTTCGTGGACGACGCCGATCCGACCCGCGGCATGATCTATGACGGCCGGCTGTCGGAGAACTTCAAGCTGGCCAGCGGCACCTTCGTGGGCGTCGGCGAGCTGCGGATCTCCGCGGTGGACGCCGTGGGCGACGCCGTCACCGACGCGGTGGTCTGCGGCGAGGGCCGCGAGGGCGTCGGCCTGATGTTCTATCCCAACCCTAGCCTCGACCGTGCGACGGTGACCGAGTCCGTCCGGACGGGGATCGAGCGCCTCAACGCCCGGGCCAAGGGCGCCGGGAGCAAGATCCGCCGCGCCCTGGTGCTGGACGGTCCGCCGGACGCCGGCGCCGGCGAGATCACCGACAAGGGCTATATCGCCCAGGCCCTGGCCCGGTCCCGTCGGGCCGAGACCGTCGAGGCGCTGTTCGCCGAGTCGCCGGGAGACGGGGTGATGACCTTCCCCTGAGGCGAGACTAGGCTGGCCGGACCGGACGCAGAGCCGGGGCGGGAAGGAAGCCATGGGCGAGATCGTCAGCGGGGAGCGCAGGCTCTCGAGCGAGGCCTTGCAGGATCGGGCGGCGCGAGCGGCGAGCGGCCTGGCGTCCCTGGGCGTCGGACCTGGCGACCTCATCGCCATCTACCTGCGCAACGACCTGCCGTTCTTCGAGGCGAGCGGGGCGGCCAGCCTGCTGGGCGCCTATCCGACGCCGGTGAACTGGCACTGCGCCCCGGCCGAGGCCCAGTACCTGTTCGAGAACTCCGGGGCGCGGGCCATCGTCATCCACGCCGACCTGCTCGAGGGGGTTCGCGAGGTCCTGCCGAAGGACACGCCGGTCCTGGTGGTCGCCACCCCGCCGGAGATCGCCCAGGCCTACGGCATCGACGCCGCCCCCGTGCCGCCGGGCATGACCGACTGGAGCGCCTGGCTGGAGGGCTTCGCGCCCTATGACGGCCCGGCCGCCGCCGCGCCGGGCACCATCATCTACACCTCCGGCACCACCGGCCACCCCAAGGGCGTGCGCCGCCGGCCGCCGACCCCAGAGCAGGCGGCCGCGACCGCCGGAATGCTGGCCCGGGCCTTCGGCTTCGCCGACTGGCTGGACCGTCCGGGCGAGATCGTCACCGTGGTGACGGGGCCGATGTACCACTCCGCGCCCAACGCCTACGGCATGGTCATGGCGGGGCTCGGGGCCAAGGTGGTCCTGGAGGCGCGGTTCGACCCGGAAGAACTGCTGGCCATGATCGAGGCCCACCGGGTGACCCACATCCACATGGTGCCGATCATGTTCAGCCGGCTGCTGAAGCTGCCGGACGAGGTGCGCGATCGTTACGACCTGAGCTCGCTGAAGTTCGTGGTCCACGCCGCCGCGCCGTGCCCCGCGCCGATCAAGCGGGCGATGATCGCGTGGTGGGGGCCGGTGATCAACGAGTACTACGGCGCGACCGAGACCGGGGCGGTGGTGTTCTGCGACTCTCAGGAATGGCTGGCCCATCCCGGAACGGTCGGCCGCGCCATGCCGGGCTCCGACGTGCGGGTGATCGACGCGGCGGGGAACAGCCTGCCGCCTGGCGAGGTCGGCGAGGTGGTGGCCCGCACGGCCGGCATCGCCGACTTCACCTATCATGGCGACGACGCCAAGCGGGCGGCGTCGGAGAAGGTCGGCCTGATCGCGCCTGGGGACATCGGCTATCTGGACGCAGACGGCTTCCTCTACCTGTGCGATCGGGCCAAGGACATGATCATCTCCGGCGGGGCCAACATCTATCCCGCCGAGATCGAGGCCGAGCTGCACAAGATGCCCGGCGTCGCCGACTGCGGCGTGTTCGGCATTCCCGACGAGGAGTTCGGCGAGGCGGTCTGCGCGGTGGTCCAGCTCTCCCCCGGCGCGGAACTCACCGAGGGCGAGGTTCGGGCCTATCTGCGCGAGCGGATGGCGGGCTACAAGGTCCCCAAGCGCGTCGATTTCCACGCTGAGCTGCCCCGCGAGGACTCGGGGAAGATCTTCAAGCGGAAGCTGCGCGAGCCGTTCTGGGAAGGCCTCGACCGGCGCATCTGAGTGTTAGCCAAGGACCATCCATGAACGGCGCCGACGCCCTGATCGAGACCCTGGTGGCCAATGAGGTCACCGCCTGTTTCGCCAATCCCGGCACCAGCGAGATGCAGTTCGTCAGCGCCCTCGACCGCCAGCCGGCCATGCGCCCGGTGCTGTGCCTGTTCGAAGGCGTGGCGACCGGGGCGGCGGACGGCTACGGCCGGATGGCGGGCAAGCCCGCCTGCACCCTGCTGCACCTGGGTCCCGGCTACGGCAACGGCCTGGCCAACCTGCACAATGCGCGCCGCGGCTTCACGCCGATCATCAACGTGATCGGCGACCACGCCACCTATCACCGCCAGTACGACGCGCCGCTCAATTCCGACATCCCGACCATCGTCGGCCCCAACTCGCTGTGGGTGAAGTCCGCCGACACCCCCGAGAGCGTGGCGGCGATCACCGCCGAGGCGGTCACCGCCAGCTATGGCCCGCCCGGTGGTCCGGTCAGCCTGATCCTGCCCGCCGACGCCGCGTGGCTGGAAACCACCACCAAGCCGGTGAAGGCTGAGGTCCCGGTACGCGCCGCCCCGTCGGGCGAGGCGATCGACGGGGTCGCGAAGGCCCTGAAGGGCGCCGCCAAGCCGGTGCTGTTGCTGGGCAGCCAGGCCACCAGCGCCGCGGCGCTGGCCCAGGCCAGCCGCCTGGCCGCGGCCGGCTATCGCGTCCTCACCGACACCTTCATCGCCCGCCAGCCGCGCGGGGCCGGGATCTTCCAGCCCGGCCGCATGCAGTATTTCGGCGAGGCGGCGCTGGCCGATCTCGCGGGCGTCGACCTGATGATCTATGTCGGCACGGTCATTCCCGTCGCCTTCTTCGCCTATCCCGACCGACCCAGCGTGCTCGTGCCGGAAGGTTGCGAGACGCTCACCCTCTCCACCCGGCAGGAGGACTCGGTCGCGGCCCTCACCGCCCTGGCCGACGCCCTGGGCGCCCCCACCTCGGGCCCGGTCCAGCCGCTGAAAGTGGCCGAAGCCTCGCCCACCGGTCAGCTCACCCCGCAATCGGCCGGCGCCTCCATCGCCCGCCACCTGCCGGAAGGCGCGGTGATCTGCGACGACTCGGTGACCTCCGGCGGCGGTGTGGCCGTGCCCTGCGGAACGGCCCAGCCGCATGACGTCCTGGCCCTGACCGGCGGGGCCATCGGGATCGGCATGCCGCTGGCCATCGGCGCCGGCGTGGCCGCGCCCGCCAGCAAGATCGTCTCCCTGAACGGCGACGGGGCGGGCATGTATACGGTCCAGAGCCTCTGGACGATGGCGCGCGAGAACCTGGACGTAACCGTGGTGGTGTTCGCCAACCACAGCTACCGCATCCTCAATATCGAGATGGGCCGCACGGGCGCCGGCAATCCCGGCCCGTCGGCGTCCAAGCTGCTGGACCTCGGAAACCCGAAGATCGACTGGGTGTCCCTGGCCAAGGGCCTGGGCCTGCCGGCGGTGCGCTGCACCACCGCCGAGGAATTCGACGACGCCTTCGCCCGGGCCATGAACGAGCCGGGCCCGAAGTTCATCGAGGCGGCGATCTAGCGTGCGCCCTTTTGGGCGGAGGGCTGGGCCCTTATCTTGAGGAACCGACGGAGGCAGCGACATGTGCCGCAATATCAAGACACTGTACAATTTCGAGCCGGCCGCGACGGACGACGAGGTCCGCGCGGCCTCGCTGCAGTTCGTGCGCAAGCTGAGCGGATTCAACTCGCCGTCCAAGGCCAATAAGGCGGCGTTCAACGCCGCGGTCGAGGAAGTGTTCCTGGCGGGCCGGCGTCTGTTGGACACCTTGGAGACCAACGCGCCGCCGCGCGATCGCGAGACCGAGGCTGAGAGGGCCAAGCGTCGATCGGCGGAGCGGTTCGGCGTTCGCGCCTGAGCCTGACGGCCAGCTGCCGCCTAGTTGACCTGAGCGGCGGATCACGCACGATCGGCCGATGCCCCGCCGTCGCCCAGAGGAGCCATCGGCATGGCCCGCATCATCCTGACCTACGGCCTGATCTCGGGCCTCGTCGTCATCACCGGCATCATCGGCAACATCGTCGCTTCGGGCGGCGACCACGGCAGCGCCTGGCTGGGCTACCTCATCATGCTGGTCGCCCTGTCCTCCATCCTGGTGGGGGTGAAGCAGCATCGCGACCAGGCGCCGGGCGGAGTCATCACCTTCCGCCGGGCCTTCCTCCTCGGCCTCGGCATCACCGCCGTCGCCTCAGTCACCTACATCGCGGTGTGGGAGTTCTATCTCGCCACGACCGGCTACAGCTTCATGGACCAGTACGTCGCTCACGCCCTGGAGGCCAAGCGCGCCGCGGGGGTCACCGGCGCCGCCTATGAAAAGGCCGCGGCCGAAATGGACGCCATGCGCCGGAGCTACGCCAATCCCCTGTTCCGCATGCCCATGACCCTGGTCGAGATATTCCCGATGGGGTTGCTGATCTCCCTGGTCAGCGCCGCCCTGCTGCGCAATCCGAGGTTTCTGCCGGCCAGGTCGCGCCCGTCCGCCGCCTGACGGGGCGTGCAACGCTCAAGCTATTTTGCGCCGCACCATTGATTTTTGCTGCGTTGCACCATAGATCGCATCCATCGAAAGGATACGATCATGCTCTTTGTCGATTTCGAGAACGTCGAAGGCCAGCTGGCCGCGTCCCGCGCCGTGCGGAGCTTCTTCGCCAGGCTGTTCGCGCGCCTGAGCGTCAAGCGCGCCGTCGGCTACGCCTGACGAATCCGCCCGGCGACCGGCCCAATGAAAAAGGCCCGCGGGGAAACCCGCGGGCCTTTCTCGTTTCAGCGTCGCGAAGCGCCTAGCTGTTGCCGGGCAGCTTGCAGTCCTTCGAGAAGGCGCAGCCGATGACCGAGATCGGCTCGAGCGTCTCGGGCTGGTACTCGAGGATGTAGCCCTTCAGGCCGTCGGCGCAGGCCACCTCGAAATAGGTGGTGCCCTTGGCCGTCCGGCCGATCACGCGGGTGTTGGACACCTCGCACTCGTTCTTGCCCTGCTTCTTCAGGTCGGCCGTGACCAGCTTGTAGCCGGCGTCAGGCTTGGTGAAGCTGCAGCGATAGCCGGCGATCGGGGCGCGGGCGCAGTCGACCACCTGGGACTTGGTCCCCGGACCGAAGATGCCGACCGCCCCGTCCGGACGGTTGGAGCAGGCCAGTTCGACCACGTCCTTGCCTTCACCCGACGGGAACGGGCCGTACTTGGAGACTTCGCAGTCGAACTTCGCGGCCTTGGCGAGCTTGGTGTAGAGGCCGTTCTGCTCGGTGACCGCTTCCTTGGCGTCGGTGAGCGTGCAGCCGCCCATCACCATGGTGGCCTTGGCGCATTCGTAGGCGGTGGTCAGGACGCCCTTGTCGACCTTGTAAAGGTAGCCCTTGCCGTCGGTGCAGGCGGCTTCGAAGAAGGCCGAACCGGTCTGCGAGACGCCGATATACTTCTTGTCCTTGACGGTGCAGCCGTTGTTGGCGGCGGCGACATAGGTGTCGATCACCGACAGGCGGGCGGCCTTGTCGCGCAGGGTGCACTTAATGTTGCTCTCGGCGTCGTCGTAGAGCATGCAGTCGGTGGCCTCGACCGGCTTGGCCGCGTCGATGGGGGTGCTGGCCTTGATGATGTAGCCCTGGGCCGAACCTTGGCAGGCGACTTCGAGGTAGGTGGCCGTGGCGCTCTGGCCGATGCCGCGAACCTGCTCGGGGGTGCACTGCACCTTGGCGGCGGCGAGGACCGGGGCTAGGTCGGACTTCGGATCGGCGTTGCCGGGCAGCATGCAGGGCAGGCTGGAGGGCTTGCCGTCGGGCTGCGGGGTGTTGGCCTCGACGCAGGTGAAGACGGACGGCGTCCCGCCAGCCGGGGCCGAGACGATGAAGCCCAGCCCGGCGTCGCAGTCGACTTCGTAATAGCTGGTGGAGGTCTTGGCCTTCTTGTCGTCGGCCTTACCGATGAAGCGCGCGTCGGTGATCTTGCAGGCGACGCCGGCGGACTGGGCCAGGGCGGGCGCCTCGGCCATGCCTTGGGTGCGCTGCTTTTCGGTGATTTCCGGGGCTTTCTTGCCCTGGGAGACGGCCGTCGGCGCGAACGCCAGAATAGCCAATACGGCGGCCAGCCCAATTCCGAATGGCCTCATGGTCCTCATACTCCTGGGTGTTTCCCTCTGGGGGCGACATAAACCTTAGGGCCGTCAAAGGGCAAGCGTGGCGTGAACCCGGTGTGAACGCCGCGGGCCGGCGCCTGCATTCGGGGTTTGCCCCCGCCGGCCGCACGTCGGAAACTAGGCGCCTTGAGCAGTAGGAGGGCGGCGCCGTGCGCGACGGAATTGAAGAGACCATCACCGAGGCGCCCCGGCCCAAGCTGTACTACCCCTTCGAGCACGGCCCCCGGCCCGGCGAGGCCATCGATGTCGCCCCGGGCGTGAAGTGGCTGCGGATGCCGCTGGGCGGCTCCCTGGCCTTCATCAATGTCTGGGCCATCGAGGAAGACGGCGGCTGGGCCATCGTCGACACCGGCATGGGCGGGTCCGACACCCAGCAGGCGTGGCGCAAGGCCTTCGCCGAGTCCCTGGGCGGCCGGCCGGTCACGCGCGTCTTCGTGACGCACATGCATCCCGACCATATCGGCATGGCCGGCTGGCTGACGCGGAAGTTCCAGTGCCGGCTGTGGATCAGCCGGCTGGAGTTCCTGATGTGCCGCTCGCTGGCCGCCGACACCGGCCGCGAGGCGCCGGCGGACGCGCTGACCTTCTACAAGGCCGCCGGCTGGGACGAGGAGGCGCTGGAGAACTACCGCGCCAAGTTCGGCGGCTTCGGCCGGGGCCTGCACGCCCTGCCCGACAGCTTCCAGCGGATGAGCGACGGGGACGAGATCACCATCGGCGGCCGGCTGTGGAAGGTGGTGGTGGGATCGGGCCATTCGCCCGAACACGCCTGCCTGTGGTGCCCGGAGCTCAAGCTGTTCATCTCCGGCGACCAGGTCCTGCCGAAGATCTCCTCCAACGTCTCGGTCTTCCCGACCGAACCGGCGGGCGATCCTCTGACCGACTGGCTGACCTCGCTGGCCCGGATCAAGACCCGCGTGCCCGACGACGTCCTGGTGCTGCCGGCCCACAACGATCCGTTCCACGGCCTGCACGCGCGCATCGATCACCTGATCGCCGGCCATGAACGGGGCCTGGCGCGGCTCTCGGAACTGATCGCCGAGCCCAAGCGGGCGGTCGACGTCTTCCACGTGTTGTTCCGCCGCAAGATCGACCAGTGGGTGCTGGGCATGGCCACCGGCGAAAGCATCGCCCATCTCAACTGCCTGCTGTCGCGCGGACAGGCGACGGCCGAGGCCGATTCCGAAGGTGTCGTCTGGTATCGGGCGGCGGCTTAGGTATACGGTGTAAGTATTAGGGAGCGCAGATTCATGACCGACCACATTCTCATCGAAAAATCCGCTGGCGTGCTGACGCTGACCATGAACCGGCCGGAGAAGAAGAACGCCCTGACCCGGGCCATGTACCAGGCCCTGGGCGACGCCATCGACCAGGCCGAGTTCGACGACGACGTGCGCTGCGTCCTGATCCAAGCCAATGGCGACATGTTCACCGCCGGCAACGATCTCGCGGACTTCGCCGCGGTGAACGCCGGCGACAGCGGCGCCAACGAGGCGCGACGCGACGGCAATCCGCTGCTGGCCGCCCTGGCCCGGGCCAAGACCCCGCTGGTGGCCGCGGTCAACGGCCGCGCCGTCGGCGTCGGGACCACCATGCTGCTGCATTGCGATCTGGTCTATGTGGCCGAGAACGCCTTGCTGACCACGCCCTTCGTCAACCTGGCCCTCGTGCCCGAAGCGGCCTCCAGCCTGACCCTGCCGAACCGCATCGGCCATGCCCGCGCCTTCTCGATGTTCGTGCTGGGCGAGGCGGTGGACGCCAGGAAGGCCGTCGACTGGGGCATCGCCAACGAGGCGGTCCCCTTGGCCGACCTGCGCGCCAAGGCGCTGGCGGCGGCCCAGGCCGTGGCCGCCCGCCCGCCGGCTGCGGTGGTCATCACCAAGGCGCTGATGCGCGAGGACCTCGGCGTCGCCCAGCGCATGGACGAGGAGGGCCTGCACTTCGCCGCCCAGCTCAAGTCGCCGGAAGCCAAGGAGGCCTTCGCCGCCTTCGCCGAGAAGCGCGCCCCCGACTTCTCAAAGGTGGCCTGATGATCCGCTCCCGCTTCGGCGCCTTCACCCCCGCCCGCGTGGTGGCCGGGGATCACGACCTGTCGGGTCGCAACGTCGTCGTCACCGGCGGGGCCAGCGGCATCGGGGTCGAGACCGCCCGCGCCCTGGCCGGCGCCGGCGCCGACGTCATGCTGGCCGTCCGCGACCGGGTGGCCGGCGAACGGGTGGCCTCGGAGATCAACCAGTCCATCGGCGCCGACCGGGTGCTGGCCGGCACCCTGGACCTGGCCAGCCTGGGCTCGGTGGGCTCCTTCGTCGACGCCTGGGGCGACCAGCCGCTGGACATCCTGATCAACAATGCCGGCGTCATGGCCACGCCGCTGCTGCACACCGCCGAGGACCTGGAGCTGCAGATCGGCACCAACCACTTCGGCCATTTCGTCCTGACCATGGGGCTGACCCGGGCCCTGATGAACGCCGCCGAGGACGAGCGCCTGTCGCGCGTCGTCCAGCTCTCGTCCATTGGCCACCGGCGCAGCGACATCCACTGGGACGACCCGCACTACCGCACCCGGCCCTACGACAAGTGGGAGGCCTATGGTCAGTCCAAGACCGCCAACTCGCTGTTCGCCGTCGGCTTCAACGCGCGGTTCGAGGAGCACGGGATCACCGCCAACGCGGTCATGCCGGGCGGGATCATGACGCCCCTGCAGCGCTACCTCCCCAAGGAGGAGATGGTGGCCATGGGCTGGATGGACGCCGAGGGCAATGTCCGCGAGGGCTTCAAGACCACCGAGCAGGGCGCTTCCACCAGCGTGTGGGCCGCGGTCGGCGAGGAGCTGGAGGGCATCGGTGGTCTCTATCTCGAGGACTGCAAGGAAGCCGGCCCCTGGACCAAGGAAGACCCGGTCCACGGCGTCATGCCGCACGCCCTGGATCCCGATTCGGCCGAACGCCTCTGGGCGCTTTCGGAAGCAACCACGGGAGTGAAGCTATGAGCCTGCAAGGCAAGACCCTGTTCGTCACCGGCGCCAGCCGGGGGATCGGCCTGGCCATCGCCCTGCGCGCCGCGCGCGACGGCGCCAATATCGCCATCGCCGCCAAGACCGCTGAGCCGCACAAGCACCTGCCCGGCACCATCTACACCGCGGCGAAGGAGATCGAGGACGCCGGCGGCCGTGCGCTGCCGCTGATCGTCGACGTCCGCGACGAGGCCAGCGTCTATGACGCCGTGCAGAAGACCGTCGAGCGGTTCGGCGGGATCGACATCTGCGTCAACAACGCCTCGGCCATCTCGCTGACCGGCACGCTCGCCACCGACATGAAGCGCTACGACCTGATGAACCAGGTCAATGCGCGCGGGACCTACCTAACCTCCAAGGCCTGCATCCCGCACCTGAAGAACGCCGCCAATCCCCATGTGCTGATGCTGTCGCCGCCGCTGGACATGAGCCCGCGCTGGTTCGAGGGCCACACCGCCTACACCATGGCCAAGTTCGGGATGAGCATGTGCGTTCTGGGCATGGCCGCCGAGTTCAAGGCCGACGGCATCGCCTTCAACGCGCTCTGGCCGCGCACCGGCATCGCCACGGCGGCGATCAAGTTCGCCCTGGCTGGCGAGGAGGGCATGAAGTCCTGCCGCACGCCCGAGATCATGGCCGACGCCGCCCACGCCATCTTCGAGAAGCCCGCCCGCGAGTTCACCGGCAACTTCCTGATCGACGACAGCTTCCTCTACGCCGAGGGCGAGCGCGACTTCGACAAGTACCGGGTCGATCCGACCACCCGGCTGATGCCTGACTTCTTCGTCCCCGCCGACAGCGTCCCGCCGCCGGGCGTGGTCGTCGGCTAGGCTTTGGGCTTCTTCAGCGCCTTGGACCGCGCCGCGGCGTCGATGGCCTTGCCAGCCCATTCGGCCAGGGCGTCGGGGTCCTCCAAGGCCTCCATCGGGGCGGCGCAATAGCTCATCGGCTTGTCGCCGGCAAAGGGCCGGAACGGCTCGCAACCGGCCGCCGCGAATTCCGCGCGGCTCAGGTCGTCGACCTTCAGAAAGAGGGTGTCCTCAGCGATCAGGGCGAAGAACAGGCCATGCCGCGACAGGCCGACTCCGCCGAACATCCGCCGGTGGGTGATCCCGCCCATCGGCTCGAGCTGCTCCAGGACGTAGGCGAGATAGTCGGGGGACACGGCCAAGATGTTGCGCTCCGAGGGCTCGTTACGAATATAGGGTCATGACCGTCATCATCCGACCCGCCGTTTCCGCTGACGCCGCCCTGATCCACGGCTTCGTCCGCGCCCTCGCCGACTACGAGAAGCTGCTGCACGAGGTGGAGGCCAGCGAGGCCGACCTGGCCCAGCACCTGTTCGGGGACAATCCACGCCTCTATTGCGACATCGCCGAGGCCGACGGCAAGCCGGTGGGTTTCGCCGTCTGGTTCTACAACTACTCGACGTTCCGGGGCCGGCACGGGATCTATCTGGAGGACCTGTTCGTGGTCCCTGAGGCCCGGGGCCTCGGGGCCGGCAAGGCCCTGCTGCGCCGGTTGGCCCAGCGCTGCGAGGAGCAGGGGCTGGCGCGGCTGGAGTGGGCGGTGCTGGATTGGAACGCGCCGTCGATCGCCTTCTATGACAGCCTCGGCGCCACGGCTCAGACCGACTGGATCGTCCGCCGGATGACCGGCGAACCGCTAAAAGCTCTGGCCGCCGGCTAGGAGGAGGTCGCCATGAGCGCGCCGCCCAAGACCGTACTCACCGCCGCGCCTGAGGAGGCCGCCGCCATCCGCGCCGCCGTGCGCGGGGTGTCCGACCGCCTGATCGCCGGCCCGGAACATGTGGAGGGCCTGCTGGCCCTGTTCTCCGATCCGCGGGTGTCGGACCCGATCTATGACCTGCCCCGGCCGTTCACTGCTGAGAGCGTGGCCAAGTGGGTGGCCGACAGCGAGGCCTTGCGCCAGGAGGGCCGCTGCATTCTCAGTGTGACCTTAGACGAGGCGGGGCAGGTGGCGGGTTATTCGCGGATTTCCATCTGGCCGGAGCGCTCCTCGGCCGAGCTGGCGGGCGCCCGGCGCGCCGATCTGCAGAACAGCGGCGCGGGCCGGCAAGGGGTGGCGCAATCCATCGCCTTCATGTTCGAGGCGCTGGGCGTGCGGCTGATCGCCTTGACGGCGGCCCTGGACAATGTCCGCTCGGCCAAGGCCATCGACGGGGCGGGTTTCCGGCGGATGGGCGAGGTGGAGAGCGTGCGCCCCGACGGCACGACGCGGCGGTCGATCTACTGGGAGCTGTCGCGCGACGAGTGGCTGCGGCGGCACGTGCTGTGACGCCCATCCCTCCTCCTTGTGGGGAGGGACAGGCGGCGAAGCCGCCAGGGTGGGGAGGTCGGAAGCGACAACGCACGTCACTCAGACTTCCCCACCCTCGACCGCTATGCGGTCTTCCCTCCCCACAAGGAGGAGGGAAAAGAGGTTCAGCTCGCGGTGGCGGGCTTCGGCGCCGTGGCGCCCGGCAGGACCGCGCGGTTCAGGTCGAAGAACTTCGGCGCCATCTTGGGGATCGCTTCGTTGATGATCGAGTCGACGGTCCAGCCCTCTTCCTTGGTCACGGTCTCGATGGGCCGCGGCTGCGAATAGAGGATGATGTTCTCGCCCGAGGAGCCGAAGATCTGGCCCGAGACGCTGGCGGCGGCCGGGGAGACCATGGCCACGGAGAAGCGGGCCGGCTGGTCGGCGCGGATCTTCTCGGCCATCACCGCCCGGCGGGCGGCGGCGGCCTCGTCCTTGATCGGCACGGACTGGGTCATGCGGGTCCAGGCGACCGGGGCCACGCAGTTGGAGCGCACGTTGTTGCGCGCGCCTTCCATGGCGATGATCCGCGAGAGGCCGGCGATGCCCATCTTGGCCGCGCCGTAATTGGCCTGGCCGATGTTGCCGAACAGACCCGAGGTCGAGGTGAAGAACATGTAGGCGCCGTCGTTCTGTTCGCGGAACAGCTCGATGGTGGCGCGGGCCACGTTGAACGAGCCGCGCATGTGGACGGCGATGACGCTGTCCCACTCGGCTTCGGTCATCTTGTGGAACATGACGTCACGCAGGATGCCGGCGGGATTGATCACCGCATGCAGGCCGCCGAAGCTCTTCTTGGCCTGCTCGACCATGCCATAGACGGCGTCCACGTAGGTGACTCTGTCGGAATTTGAGAACGCCTCGCCGCCCGCGGCGCGGATCTCGGCGGCGACGGACTCGGCGGGGCCCGCCGAACCTTCGTCTTCGCCCTTCAGGCTGCCGCCCAGGTCGTTGACGACGACCTTCGCGCCTTCCTGCGCGGCGATCAGCGCGCAATCGCGGCCGATACCGTTGCCGCCTCCGGTGACAAGAACAACTTTGCCTGAAAGAGCGCCCATGGATCTATCTCCCTAAAAATAATGCTTGTTTGTTATTCGAGGCGATCGGCCTTGCGCAAGGCGGGAAAGAGTTTGGCCCAGACGCCGGTGACGATCAACGCGCCGACCCCGCCGAAGATCGCCGCGCCCACCGGGCCGAAGAATCGCGCCACCACGCCGCTCTCGAATTCGCCGAGTTCGTTGGAGGCCCCGATGAACAGCGACGAGACCGCCGCCACCCGGCCGCGCATCTGGTCCGGCGTCACGATCTGCACCAGGGTCTGGCGGACATAGACGCTGAGCATGTCGGCCCCGCCCAGCACGGCGAGCGCCGCGACGGACAGCGGCAGGGACTTCGAAAGCCCAAACACGATCGTCGCCGCGCCGAACACCGCCACGCCAGCGAACATCGTGGCGCCTGCGAACCGCCGGATCGGGTAGCTGGCCAGGATGAAGGCGACGATCGTCGCGCCGATCGCGGGGCCCGCGCGTAGCAGGCCGAAGCCTTCCGGGCCCACATGCAGCACGTCGCGGGCGAAGACCGGCAGCAGGGCCGTGGCCCCGCCCAGCAGGACGGCGAACAGGTCCAACGATATGGCCCCGAACACGATCTTGTTCCGCCAGGTATAGGCCAGCCCCTCCTTGATCAGCGCCCAGCGCGAGCCCGCCTGGACCTCCGGCTGGGTGTTTCCCTTGATCAGGAACACGCAAGCCCCGGCCAGGATGTAGAGGACGACGGTCACCGAGTAGGACAGCCCCGTGGAATGCGTCAGCAGCAGGCCGCCGATGGCCGGGCCGACGATGGACCCGCCCTGCCAGGCCAGCGAGTTCCAGGCGATGGCCCGCGGCAGCAGGCTGCGCGGCACCAGCATGGGGCCGAGCGCCGTCGAGGCCGGCCCCATGAAGGCGCGGCTGGCGCCGAACAGGGCCGAGAGCAGCAGCAGCAGCGGGATGGTGGCGAAGCCGAAGATCGAGGCCGCCGCCAGGGTGACCGCCGTGGCGATCTCGCCGCAATAGCACCACAGCAGCACCTTGCGCCGATCGTGGCGGTCCGCCGTCTCGCCGGCGATTGGGGAAAGCAGCAGAACCGGGATGAAGGCCGCCAGGCCGATCATCCCGACATAGAAGGCCGCCTGCTTCACATCCATGGTCTCGCGCGCCACCGCGTACATCTGCCAGCCCAGGGCGACGGACTGGATCTGGACTCCCAGGGTCGCGGCGACCCGCGCCGTCCAGAAACGCACGAAGTCGCCGCGCCTCAGGAGGTCGCGGATGGCAGTGGGCTGGGCTGGGTCGTCGGGGAGGGCGTCGGTCATGTTCGCTCGGATTGGGGCGGCGCAACTTGGCCGCAGAACCGGCGCGCGGCAATGGCGCGCAAGATCGGGGCAGGGCCGAGCGTTCGAGGCTTCCAACCCCATTGGCGTCGCGGACACGAACCGAAGCGCCGGGACGACGTTGGGCGTCCGGCGGACGGCGCGCCTCCGATGTATAGATTGTAAATTGCGATGACTACAGGGCTAGGTGGCGTGAATTGAGAGGCGGATAATTCAGTAGTCTTAGGTGGCTGCCTGCGACATTTTGTCATTTGGGCGGATATTTGATAGTAAATTGACGATTAACTACAAATCTAAACCCTGCCTTATTTGGCTCCAGGCATCTCTCACGTCGAACTAACCCGACCAAATGTCGCTAGATGAAACCTGGAGAATCCAAGAGATGAAGTTCACTGTCCTCGCCGCCTCCTCGGTCCTGGCCGCCCTGATCGCCGCGCCCGCCAGCGCCGCCGACATCCGCGTTTCCAGCGCCCCGACCCCGGTGGTGCGCATCGCGCTCGCCGGCAAGTCCGACGCCCAGATCAGCGCCGAGATCAAGGCCGCCGCGACCACGGTCTGCGGCCAGGCCGCCAGCGATTGCGCCGCCGCGGCCATCCGTGACGCCAACACTCAGCTCGCCTCCATCAACCGGGCCCATGCCCGGGCCGCCAACGCCGCCCAGCGGATCGACGTCGTCCGCGACGATCCCAAGTCGGTGCGCGTGCCGGTGACCGGTCGCTCTCTGGTCCAGATCAACACCGACATCGACGCCGCGGCCAAGGCCGTCTGCAAGGGCCAGGCCGGCACGGCGTACCGGAGCTGCGTCACGGGCGCGACGCGCTCGGCCAAGGCGCAATTGCAGCAGATGGCCCAGACCCCGCGCCCCGCGCAGGTCGCCTCGCGCTGATCGCCTCTAGGCTAGCCTAGGACAGACGGCCCGCCGGCGACGGCGGGCCGTTTCGCGTTCCGGCGCTGAACTCACAAGAACCGGCCGAAATGGTCGTTTGCGCCGGCGAGACCGCCCGACCAACCTCCTGACATCCAGGGAGGGCCCATGACCCGCGACGAACTGATCGCCACCTTTGCGGCCGGCGCCGAGGCCGACCCCCGAGTTCTCGCGCTTCTGCTGGGCGGCAGCCTCGGCGCGGGGGCGGGCGACGCCTACAGCGACGCCGACCTGATCCTGGTCCTGGCGCCCGAAGATCACGCCGCCTTCGTCGAGGAGGTGGAGGCCTGGGCGGGAGAGATCGCCGACCCCGTCCTCTGGCGCCAGGTCTATCCGGGCCTTCCTCTGTTCCATGGGATTACGCCCGGCTGGGTCCGGTTCGACATTACCGTGACGGTCCCGCACAGGGTGACCGGCGCGCGGTCAAACCTGAGGCCGCTGTTCGACCGCGCCCGCGTCTGGGACGCTCTTCCCGAACAGTTGGAGCCCAAGGCGGTCGACCCGACGAGGCTGGAGGCGATGACCGTGGAGTTCCTGCGGGTCACGGGCCTGCTGGTCGTGGGCATGGGGCGTCGGGAATATGTTCTGGGGATTACCGGCGCGGGCCTGCTGCGCGGCCTGCTCATCGAGCTGATGATCGCCGAGACCCGGCCTCCGCTGCCGCCTGGGGCCCTACACCTGACCGACATCCTGCCGCCCGGTGATTTGGAGATTTTGGCCCGGCTGCCACAGGTCGCCGCCGATCGGGCGTCGGTGATCGCCGCCAACCTCGCCATGGCCGAGCTGTTCCTGCCCCGCGCCCGGGCGCTGGCGAGGGAGGTCGGCGCGGCCTGGCCCGACGCCTTCGAGGCCGCTACCCGCGCCCACCTGCGGGGCGAGCTCGGGCTCGAGCTGCCGGTTGGCTAGGACCCGTGCGGCGACAGCGGCGTTGACGCGGGACTGTCATGGCCTTATGCGCCGCCTCTCTTGAAGTTTCCGGGACCGGTCTCATGCGACGACTGCGACGAACCGGGCGCGCGAGCCGCGCCGTTTAGAGCCACCCGACGCCGGCGCAGGCATTGCGAGGCGGCGGGTATCCCGCCCACGCCTCATCCAAAAAGTCGCAAATGATCGCCCAGCCCTCCGCCGAACCGGCGCTTCGCTTCAGTTTCGAACAACCGCAGGACGCCGAGGCCATCGAGGCCCTGCTGGACCACGCCTTCGGGCCCGGCCGCTTCACCAAGGTGTCGGAGCGGGTCCGCGAGATCGCCGAGTTCCGCCCCGACCTGTCGGTCTGCGCCTGGGACGGGGCGCGCCTGGTGGGCTCCGTGCGCATGTGGAAGGCCCATGTGGCCGGCGCGCCGGTGATCTTCCTCGGTCCGCTGGCGGTGGAGGCCGACGTGCGCAAGCACGGGACCGGCGGCCTGCTGGTCCAGCGCGCCGCCGCCGCCGCCGAGGCCGCGGGCTTTCCCGTGGTCCTCCTGGTTGGCGACGAACCCTATTTCGGCCGCTTCGGTTTCACGGCGGCCCCGGCCAAGGACGTGCGCCTGCCGGGCCCGGTGGATCAGCGCCGGGTGCTGGCGCGCGGCGCGCAAGCGCTCTTGGGCGCGCTTACGGCCTAGCAGCCCGCGACCCTCGGCTGTCATCCCGGTTTGCGAAGCAATACCGGGACCCATACGCTCCGCGCGGGCACGGTATGGCGCGGCCGGGCCGCAAGCGGGGCCATCAGGTGCTCATGGGTCCCGGATAGCTGCTTCGCGGCTTCCGGGATGACACTGGGAGTGTCACTTCCCCAGCGTCGCTGTTGAGGCGGGGGCCGGGCGCGCCTACCTTGATGGGATGGCCAACGACAAACCCGGACTGGATGGCGTTATCGCCGCGGCCAAGGCTCAGGCGCCTGGGCGCGGCTTGCCGCCGGTGCACCTGTGGAATCCCGCCCACTGCGGCGAGATCGACATCGTCATCAAGAAGGACGGCCTGTGGTTCCATGAGGGCACGCCGATCGGACGCGAGGCCCTGGTCCGGCTGTTCTCCACGGTCCTGCGCAAGGATCCCGACGGCTTCCACCTGGTGACCCCGGTTGAGAAGATGAAGATCACCGTCGAGGACGCGCCCTTCATCGCCACCCGGGTGGATCGTCTCCAAAACGAAGGTGGGGGCGAGACGCTCAAGTTCCTGACCAATGTCGGCGACGAGGTCGAGGCGGGACCGGAGAACGAGATCCGCGTCGAGATGTGTTCGGCCACCGGCGAGCCGCGACCCTATCTGCACGTCCGGCGAGGCCTGGAGGCGCTGATCGCCCGGCCGGTGTTCTACGAGCTGGTCGAGATGGCGCAGGAGCGCGACACCCCGGAGGGGCCGCGCCTGGGCGTGGCCTCCAACGGGGCCTGGTTCCCCGTGGGCCCGGCGGGGGCGCACCGGCTGTGAGCCCCCACGCCGCGCCGGGCGAGCTGCGCGCCTGGATCGAACGCCACCTGGACCCGCTGGAGCACCGCGACGCGGCCCATGCGACGTCGGACTTTGACCTGACGCCCAACGCCTTCCCCAATGAGCCGGTGGAGCTGGTGCCCGCCGCCGTCCTGGTGGGGCTGATCCAGCGGGACCACGGTTTCTCCGTCCTGCTGACCCGGCGTTCGGACACCATGCGCCGCCATACCGGTCAGGTGGCTCTGCCCGGCGGACGCTGCGATCCGGGCGAGACGGTCTGGCAGACCGCCCTGCGCGAGGCCCACGAAGAGGTGGGACTGCATCCCGATTTCGTCTCGCTCGCGGGGCTGTCGTCGCCTTACCGGACGGGCACCGGCTATCTGGTGACCCCGGTGGTGGGCTTCGTGCGCGAGGGCTTCAGCCTGACGGCCAACCCCGACGAGGTGGCCGACATCTTCGAAACGCCCTTCGGCTTCCTCATGGACCCCGTGAACTACGAGGAGCACGAGCGCGAGACGCCCGACGGGCAGAAGCGCCGGTTCTACGCCATGACCCACGAGGATCAGTACATCTGGGGCGCCACGGCCGGTATGCTGCGGGCGCTCTACGATCGGCTCTATGGGGCGGCGGTTGCTTAGCGTGATCCTCTGGCGGCTTCTCCTGGTGGCGACACCCTTTATCGGGTGGTTCCTCTGGCGCGAGGCCGCCCGGCGCACCGGCCGCGAGATGGGCTCTACCCCCTGGACCTGGCTGATGGCCGCGGCCGGCGTCCTGCTGGGGGTTTCGCTGATGGCCACCGCCGTGTTCCATGGCGACAATCGCGGCCAGACCTATGTCCCCGCCGAGGTCACCGAGGGCGGCCAAATCTCGCCCGGACATTTCGAGAAGAAAGCGCAGCCCAAGTGAGTGAGAGCATCGGCGAGAAGCCCTGGATGAAGACCGCCGCCCCGGTGCTGGACGCCCTGGAGGCCAAGGGCGGGGCCGGCTGCGCGCGGTTCGTCGGCGGCTGCGTGCGCAACGCCATCCTGGGCACGCCGGTCGGCGACCTGGACATCGCCACCACCCTGACGCCGGACCAGGCGACGCAGGCCCTGGAGGCGGCCGGGATCAAGGTCGTGCCCACCGGCGTCGATCACGGTACGATCACCGCGGTGAAGGACGGCCATCCCTTCGAGGTCACCACCCTGCGCCGCGACGTGGCCACCGACGGGCGCCGCGCGGTGGTGGCCTTCACCGCCGACTGGGCCGAAGACGCCCGGCGCCGCGACTTCACCCTCAACGCCATCTATGCCGACCGCACCGGGGCGCTCACCGATCCTACCGGGCAGGGGGTCGCCGACGCCAGGGCCGGCCGCATCGTCTTCGTGGGCGATCCCGCGACCCGGATCGCCGAGGACCATCTGCGCATCCTGCGGTTCTTCCGGTTCCTGGCCTGGTACGGCAAGGGCGAGCCCGACGCCGCGGCCCTGGCCGCCGTCGCCGCGGCCAAGGATAGCGTCGCCAGCCTGGCGGCCGAGCGGGTCTCCAAGGAGCTGCTGAAGCTGGTCGCCGCCGACGAGCCGCGCCCGGCCGTGGCCCTCATGGCGCAGACCGGCGTGCTCACCGCCCTGCTGCCCTCGGCCGTCGATCTGACCGCCTTCAACGGCCTGGTGGAGATCGAGAGCGACCAGCTCTTCATCAACGATCCGGTGCTGCGCCTGGCGACCCTGCTGCCCGACAATGAGGTGGGCGTCGCCCAGGCGGCCGAGGCGCTGCGGCTCTCCAACGACGTCAGGGACCGGCTGGTGGCGGCCATGGGCCAGACCCCGCGCATCACCTCCTGGATGAGCCCCCGCGAGAGCCGCCGCACGGTTTACAGAATCGGCGTCCAGGCCTTTTCCGACCGCATCAAGCTCATGTGGTCGAAGGTGACCAAGTCGGCGGCCACCCATCAGTGGCGCGGTTTGCTGGCCCTGGCCGAAAGCTGGACCCCGCCGCCGTTCCCGCTGACCGGCGAGGACGTGCTCAAGTCCGGCGTGCCCAAGGGCCCAATGGTCGGCAAGGTGCTGCGCGAGGTGGAGGACTGGTGGATCGACCACGACTTCATCGACGACAAGTTCTCGGCCATCGAGAAACTCAAGGCCGTGGCCCAGGGGATGGCCTATTGAAGCTTGGCATCCTCGAGACCGGCGCGCCGCCGGACGGGGTTCGCCAGCGGTTCGGCGATTACCCGTCGATGTTCCGCCGGCTGTTCGGCGAAGACGCCCACGACTACGTGACCTTCGACGTTGCCGCCGGGCCGTTGCCCGACGCCGCGGACGCCTGCCAGGCCTGGCTGGTGACCGGGTCGTCGGCGGGCGTCTATGACCCTCTGCCCTGGATCGATCCGCTGATGGACTTCCTGCGCGCGGCCAAGGGAGTGGTCCCGCTGGTCGGGGTCTGTTTCGGCCACCAGATCATGGCCCAGGCGTTCGGCGGCAAGGTGATCAAGTCCCCCAAGGGCTGGGGCGTCGGCCTGCACCGCTATCGGCTCACCGAAGCGCGACCCTGCATGGACGCCGACGAGCCCATCGCGGCCCCTGCCTCGCACCAGGACCAGGTGGTTGAGCTTCCGCCGGGCGCCATGGTCCTCGGCGGCAACGACTTCTGCCCGCTTGGGGTGCTGGACTATGGCGAGGCCCGCGCCGTCTCGATCCAGCTCCATCCGGAGTTCGAGCCAGCCTATGCCAAGGCCCTGATCGAGAACCGCCGGGGCAGCCGCTACACCGATGTCGAAGCCGACCGGGCGGTGATGAGCTACGAACAGCCCGACGACCGCCTGCGGGTCGGCGCCTGGCTGCAGCGGTTCCTGGAGCAGGCAACGGCCGGCCGCTAGAGGATATCGAGGGTCATCCAGACGGTGTTCCGGTCCTCGTCGAACCGTTGGAAGCCGTAGATGTCGTAGAACCGCAGGGCGCGGCGGTTGCTGGTGTCGCATCCCAGATGCACGCGCCGGGCCCCGGCCTCGCCCAGCGCCGCCAGCAGCGTGGCGATCAAGGCCTGGCCCATGCCCTGGCCCTGCAGGCGCGGCAGCAGGTTAATGTGCAGGTGGGCCGGCGCGGCCTCGACCACGGCCCGGGGAACCGCGAAGGGGTGGTGGATCTGGTAGGCGCGCCACTGGTCGCGCGTCCAGGTCCGGCTGGGCGGCCCCGGCGGCTCGGGGTGGACCGTCCGCAGCCTGGGCCACCATTCGGCCTCCTGGCGGGCCTCGAAGGCCCGTGTGTCGGGCGTTCCGAGGACATAGGCCGCCACGCCCTGCTCATCCTCCGCCACGAAGGCCAGGTCCGGCTGCAGGACGCCGTAGGGGGCGGCGTAGATCTCGCCGATGATCTTGGGGTCGGCATAGAGATGGCTGGCGTCCTGGCCGCTGTCGCCGGTCCTCAGGCAGATGTCGTAGAGCGCCGGCAGGTCATCTTCCCGATAGGGCCGGATGGTCGCCATCTCAGCCGCGCGCCCGTTGCAGGTCGCGCAGGGGCGCGAAGTCGATCAGCTCGATCCCCAGCTCCGCGATCCGCGTCTTGAAGGCGGGATCCAGCAGGCACGCCCGGTCGTCGATGCGGATCTGGGCGGCGTGCGGGTCATAGGCGCGAAGTTCGGGCCCGTCCTCGACCGGATGGAGATAGACCTCGGTGACGCCCGGCGGCAGGTCCACCAGGATCGCCTCGAAGGTGGGCTTGGCCGGCTTGGCCCAGGTGGTCACCAGCTTGTCGGGGAACACCAGACCGAGCTCGCCGGCCTTGACGCGGGCGGACAGCCCCAGGCGTTGCTCGACGCTGGCGCCGATCATCCGCACCGGCAGATCGTAGGCGGCCGCCAGTTCGAGGAACAGGGCCGCATAGCGCGGCTCCAGCTGCATCGTGCCCATGTGGGCGTCCAGATGGGTGACCTCGACGCCCCAGGCATAGGCCTGGTCGATCTGGGCCCGGCATTCGGCGCGGACGGCCTCGAGGTCGGCCTTCTCCCAGACCGCCTGGGCCGTGGTCGGCATGTAGCCCTCCGCGTCATGCAGGCAGGCCGCCCCGGTCAACGCGCGCCAGCGGTAGTCCGGATACTCGCAGGTGAGGGTCAGGTGCACGCCGATGCCGCCAGCCTTGCCGCGACGGACGCCGTCCAGCGCCCAGGGGCAGGGGACCATCAGGGTGGCGCTGGTGGCCAAGCCCTCGGTCAGCGCCTGCTCCGTCGCCCGGTTGGCTGAGGCGCTGGAGCCCAGGTCGTCGCAATTGACGATCAGCAGTCGGGCGTCGGGTCCGTATCCGAGACGTTCGGCGAGGCTGGCGGTCACGGCGGTCCTTTCTAGGGCCAGCTCACCATCGGCGGCATCGAGCTGAGGATGGTCTCGATGTTGCCGCCGGCTTTCAGGCCGAACATCGTACCGCGGTCGTAGAGCAGATTGAACTCCACGTAGCGTCCGCGGCGGACCAGTTGCTCCTGCCGGTCGGCGTCCGTCCAGGGCTCGCTCATGCGGTGGCGGACGATCTTGGGATAGGCGTCGAGGAAGGCCTCGCCCACCGCGCGGGTGAACGCGAAGTCCCGCTCGAAGTCCCCGCTGTTGTGGCGGTCGTAGAAGATTCCGCCCACCCCGCGCGTCTCCTTGCGGTGGGGCAGGTAGAAATACTCGTCGCACCAGGCCTTGTATTTCGGCCACCACTCGAGGTCGAAGGCGTCGCAGGCGTCCTTGAGGGCGCCATGGAACAGCACCGCGTCATCGGCGTCCTGGCTGCGCTGTTCCTCGATCATGGGCGTCAGGTCCGCCCCGCCGCCGAACCAGCTCTCCGCCGTCGACAGGAACCGGGTGTTCATATGGACCGTCGGGGTCCGGGGCGAACGGGGGTGGATGATCAGGCTGATGCTGGCCGAGACATAGGTCGGATCCTCGTCCGCGCCCGGCATCGTGGCCGCCATCTCAGGCGAGAAACGCGCCAGGGCCGCGGAGGTGTGGACGCCGGCCTTCTCGAACAGCCGGCCCTTCAGATGTCCGCCGATCCCGCCGCCGACACCGGTCTCCCGGGTCCAGGGGCGCATCTCGAAGCGGCCGGGCTCGCCGGGATAGAGATGTTCGGGCGCCTCGTCCTCGAGGCGCTCCAGGGTCGCGCAGATGCGCGCCTGCAGGGCTTCGAACCATTCCTTGGCGCGGCCGCGCCGGACATCGATCTCTGGGGACAGGGTCGTCATGGCGCCTAGGCCTTAGGGAATAGGCCAGTCTGGCGCAACGCCTCCGAGAGGCCAATCGCCGCAGAGACCGTCACGTTGAAGGACCGCCGGCCGGGCGTGAGCGGAATGATCACGCGGGCGTCGGCGGCGTCATGCACGTCGTCGGGCACGCCCAGGCTCTCGCGGCCGAACAACAGGATATCGTCGGTCTCGAAGGCGAAATCGTGCAAGGGCGTGGCGCCCTTGGTGGTGAAGAGAACAACGCGGCCCTGGGTTTGGGCCGCGAAATCAGCCCATCCGGCATGGCGGGTCACCTCGGCTGGATCGCCGTAATCCATGGCCGCGCGCCGGATTGCGCGGTCCGAAAGCGGGAAGCCGCAGGGCTCGATCACATGGACGGATACGCCCAGACAGGCCCCGAGGCGAAGGGCCGCGCCAAGGTTTTGCGGAATGTCCGGTTGAAAAAGCGCCAGCAGCATTCTAAGCGATCCAGCCACGGGATTTGCCGGGGCAAGGGGCGAATCACGGAAGGCGGGCTGCGACCTCGGTCGACGAGCATTCCGGTGGTTTCGCCTTGCAACAGCGTTGAAAGTTCCGAGGGCCCCTTACCAGAAGGTCTGGGCGGGGTCGAAGGCGGGATCGCCCTGGGATTTTTCCGGGAACGTCCGAAGGGTCGCGCTTCGCGGCCCCTGATCGAAGGGTAGCTTTAAGGTGGCCGACACCGTCGTGGGCGCAAATCCCGATACTCATGCCGCGGGTGAAGACCCGAATCGGCGCGATTTCATTCACATCGCCGCGGCCGTCGCCGCCGGCGGAGCCGTCGTGGGCCTGGCCTGGCCGTTCATCGACCAGATGAACCCGTCGGCCGACACCCTGGCGCTCGCCTCCATCGAGTTCGACCTGACCAAGGTCGCCGAAGGACAGCAGGTGACGCTGAAGTGGCGCGGCAAGCCGCTGTTCGTCCGCAACCGGACCGGCGCGGAAATCGCCGCGGCGGTGAAGGACGACAACGCCCAACTGCGCGATCCGCAGACGGACGAGGAACGGCACAAGCCCGGCAAGGCCCAGTGGCTGGTGCTGGTCGGGACCTGCACCCACCTGGGCTGCGTTCCCACCTTCGGCGGCGGCGACTACGGCGGCTGGTTCTGCCCCTGCCACGGTTCGCACTACGACACGTCGGGCCGAATCCGTAAGGGTCCCGCGCCGAGGAACCTGGAAGTGCCGGAATACGCGTTCCTTTCCGACACCAAGGTCAAGGTGGGCTGAGACCGATGAGCGGACATTCGAACTACGAACCAAAGACCGGCATCGAGCGTTGGCTCGACACCCGCCTGCCGATCGTGCGCCTGGCGTACGACAGTATCATCGACTTCCCGACCCCGAAGAACCTGAACTACTGGTGGACCTTCGGCGGCATCCTGGCGGTCTGCCTGGGTATCCAGCTGGTGACCGGGATCATCCTGGCCATGCACTACGTGCCCCACGTGGACCACGCCTTCGCCTCGGTCGAGCACATCATGCGCGACGTCAACTACGGCTGGCTGATCCGCTACATGCACTCCAACGGGGCCTCGATGTTCTTCATCGCGGTCTACATCCACATGTTCCGCGGCCTCTATTACGGGTCCTACAAGGCGCCCCGCGAGGTCCTGTGGATCCTGGGCTGCGTGATCTACCTGCTGATGATGGCCACGGGCTTCCTGGGCTATGTCCTGCCCTGGGGTCAGATGAGCTTCCACGGCGCGGTGGTGATCACCAACCTGTTCGGCGCCTTGCCCCTGGTGGGCGAGGCCATCACCACATGGTTGTGGGGCGGCTTCGCGGTGGATAACCCCACGCTGAACCGCTTCTTCTCGCTGCACTATCTGCTGCCGTTCATGATCGCCGGCGTCGTCGGCCTGCACATCTGGGCGCTGCACGTCCCGGGCAACAACAACCCGGCCGGCGTGAACGTGAAGTCCAAGGAGGACACCGTTCCCTTCCATCCGTACTATACGGTGAAGGACGGCTTCGCGATCACGGTGTTCCTGCTGATGTTCGCCAGCTTCGTGTTCTACAATCCCAACGCGCTTGGCCACCCGGACAACTACATCCCGGCCAACCCGCTGGTGACCCCGTCCCACATCGTGCCCGAATGGTACTACCTGCCATTCTACGCGATCCTGCGGGCGGTGCCCGACAAGCTGGGCGGGGTGCTGATGATGTTCGGCTCCATCGGCCTGCTGTTCGTCCTGCCCTGGCTGGACACCTCGAAGGTGCGCTCCATGCGCTACCGCCCGACGGCGCGGATGTACTTCCTCATCTTCGTCCTGACCTGCCTGGTCCTGGGCTATTGCGGCGGTCAGCTTCCCGACGATCACGTGATCCCGGGACTGTCGACCTTCATGCTGCTGGACGCCGACCTGAACAGCTTCGTCTGGCTGTCGCGGATCGCGACCCTGTACTACTTCGCCTACTTCCTGATCGTCCTGCCGGTCCTGGGCCTCACCGAGACCCCGCTGCCGCAGCCGGAATCGATCAGCGAACCTGTGCTTTCGCATCCCGCCAACGCGCCGGCCGGCGCCGCGGCTTCGCCTGAAAAGAGGGGTTGAGCCTAAGATGCTGCGTAAAGGTATCGCGCTCGCGGCGTTTGGGCTGGCTGTCCTGGCTGCGCCCGCCGCCCTCGCCTCGGGCCCCGCGCCCGCGCCCCTGAAGGAA
>NZ_JAUYOJ010000022.1 GCF_030697925.1 Phenylobacterium sp.
CAAACCATCGAACCGCATGCCCCGTGTTCTGAGTTAAATCTGGGCGCCGGCCTTCGCGGAGGAGAGCGGTGGCAGGCGCTCACAGGCCCAGCAATTCGCCCTCGCCATGGGCGGCTATGCCGATGCGGCCGCCGAACGGCTCCAGAATTGCGTAGCCAGTCAGAAAGCAGGTCACTTCCACCAGCCCATCACGATCCATAAATAGAGCTCAATATACCTCTCAGACCGGTTTATAGGTCATTTCTTGACAAACCCATCCGCTCATTGATAGCAAGGTCCATAAGTGATGCCGGAAACCCTTTCCCGCCCCTTTAATGAGCCAGGAGAAGCTCTATGCCGAAGCCGGCCACGCGCACCTACTCCCGTTACAGCCAGGATGCCGTCCTGCTGCTCGGACAGATGGTCCGCCAGGCTCGTATCGCGCGGAAATTGACAGCCGCTGAGCTGGCGGAGCGCGCTGGCGTTTCCCGCGGCCTGATCCAGAGGATCGAGCATGGCGATCCAGGCTGCGCCATCGGCGCCGTCTTCGAAACCGCCGCAATCCTCGGCGTCAGGCTGTTCGACGCCGATCGCTCGACCCTGGCGGCGAAGACAGCCGTCCAGCAACAGATCCTCACCCTCCTGCCGAAGGCCGCACGCCCCTCGCGAAAGGCGGTGAAAGATGACTTCTAAGAACCGCGACGACGAAGCGTTTGTCTGGGCCTGGCTTCCGGGAGAAACCGAGCCCGTGGTCGCGGGCCGCGTGGAGCGCGATGGCGACCGGCTGATCTTCAACTACGGGCGCAGCTATCTTGGGCGCGAGGATGCGATCGCGCTCCATGAGCCGGAACTGCCGCTGCGACCCGGCGCGATCGCGCCCCTGACAGGCCTGTCGATGGCGGGCTGCCTACGCGACGCCGCGCCTGACGCCTGGGGGCGGCGCGTCATCATCAATCGCAAGTTCGGCCACAAGGGAAAGCAGATCGATGTCGGGCAGTTGGATGAGCTGACCTATCTCCTGGAATCTGGCTCGGATCGGATCGGGGCTCTGGATTTTCAGCGCTCGGCCACGACCTATGCGCCGCGCGGAAGCGGCGCGGCCACACTGGAGCAACTCCTCAGTGTGGCGGAGCGTGTCGAGAGCGGGACGCCAATGCCGCCTGATCTCGATCTCGCGCTCTTCCACGGAAGCTCCATCGGCGGCGCGCGCCCCAAGGCGATCATCGATGACGGCGAGCGCAAGCTGATCGCGAAATTCTCTTCGCGTGATGACGTCTTAAATGTCGTCAAGGGCGAGTTCGTCGCCATGCGGCTGGCCGCCCATGTGGGACTTGATGTCGCCCCCGTGCAGCTCGTGCGCGCCGCCGGCAAGGACGTGCTCCTCATCGAGCGTTTCGACCGCGAGCGCGCTGGGCGTAGCTGGCGGCGCAAGGCGATGGTCTCGGCCCTGACCCTGTTCGAGCTGGACGAGATGATGGCGCGCTACGCTAGCTATGAAGCACTGGCGGAGATCATCCGCCACCGTTTCGACGCGCCCGATGCGACGCTGCGCGAACTTTTTGGCCGCCTGGTGTTCAACATCCTCTGCGGCAACACCGACGATCACGCCCGCAACCACGCCGCCTTCTGGAATGGGCGGACCCTTACCCTGACCCCCGCCTACGACATCTGTCCGCAATCCCGTGCGGGGGGCGAGGCCGGTCAGGCCATGCTCATCACCGGCCAGAACAACATGAGCACGCTCGCGGTCTGCCTCCAGGCCGCGCCGCATTTCCATCTCGGCGAGGCCGAAGCCATCGAGCTTATCGAGCGCCAGCTCCTGGCGATACGCGATCACTGGCCAACCGTCCGCGAAGACGCCGGCCTGACAGAAATCGAGCGTGCGCTCCTATGGCGTCGGCAGCTTCTCAACCCCTTCGCGTTCCAAGACGCGCCGGATGTTCTCGCGCGCTTTGCGACCGAGGAATAGTCTCAGGCTTGCGGCCGACTGGAGGGCAAGAACGCGCTCAGATTGGCCCTTGGGGTAGCTTCTCCCCCCCAATAAGCAGCTCCCTTGCATCACCCGCCCCATGCTCAGTTTGCATGAATTCTCAATGACATTCCTTGCAAAATACCCCCAGAAGCCTAGATTAGGATTCATGGGCAAGTTCGACGAGTTCAAGGCGAAGCTGCGACCCGGCCAGACCTACCGCCGCGCCGACCTGGTCGCGTGGTCGACCGCCGTCGATCGCCACCTCAAGGAGGCCCTGCAGGCCGGCGCGCTGACCAAGCTGGCCGGCGGGCTTTATTACGCGCCCAAAGAGACCGCCTTCGGCAAGGCGCCGCCGCAAGACGACACCCTCGTCGCCACCTTCCTGAAGGGCGGCCCGTTCCTGCTGGCTTCGCCCAACGCCTATAATGCGCTCGGCGTCGGCACGACCCAGCTGCACAACAAGACGGTGGTCTATAACCACAAGCGCCACGGCAAGTTCGCCCTGGGCGGCCGCACCTACGACTTCCGCATGAAACCCGCCTTCCCCAAGAAGCTCAGCCGGGAGTTCCTGCTGGTCGATCTGGTCAACAACCTCGACCAGCTCGGCGAAAACCCCCAGAAGGTCCTGGAGCGGGTCAAGGATCGCCTGTCCTCGAGCGACACGGCGCGCCTGAAGAAGGCCGCCCAGACCTATGGCTCCGAACGAGCCAAGAAGTTCTTCGCCCGCGCCCTCGCCGAGGTCGGAGCCCAGGATGCCGCCTGACTTCCTGCACAACCATCGCCAGTTCGGCGACCTGATCCGCATCGTTGCAACCAACGAGAAGATCGAGCCCGCCCTGGTCGAGAAGGACTACTGGATCATGCAGAGCCTTTACGGCCTGCAGCAGTTGGGCCTCGCCCTCGAACTGAAGGGCGGCGCCTCCCTCTCCAAGGGCTACGGCCTCATCGACCGGTTCTCCGAGGATATCGACATCCGCATCGAGCCGCCGGCCGACCCGCCGGTGATGACCGGTCGCAATCATGACAAGCTCGCCCACGTCCGGGGTCGGAAGGACTTCTACGACCACCTGGCCCAGACCATCGTCATCGACGGAATCAGCGCCGTCGAGCGGGACACAGCCTTCGATGACATCCGTCAATATCGCAGCGGCGGCATCCGGCTGGGCTATGCCAGCAAGAACGGGTCCGTCGATGGCCTGAAGGACGGCATCCTGCTCGAAGTCGGATTTGACGACGTGTCGCCCAATGAACCCCGGGACATCAGCTCCTGGGCCTACGACTACGCCGCCAGCCGGGTCGAGATCCTCGACAACCGCGCCCTGGGCGTCGCCTGCTACCACCCCGGCCACACCCTCGTCGAAAAGCTGCAGGCCATCTCGACCAAGTTCCGCCAGCAGCAGGAGACCGGCGTCTTCCCGCCCAACTTCATGCGCCACTATTACGACGTCTACTCGCTGCTCCGAGCGAAGGCGGTTCAGGACCTCATCGGCACGCCCGCCTATCTCGCCCACAAGGCCAAGCGCTTCCCGAAGGCCGACAATCCGGTCATCGCCGAGAACGAAGCCTTCGCCCTGAGCGATCCAGACACCCGGGCCAAGCTGCAGAAGGCCTACATCGCTTCAAACGCCCTCTACTATCGGGGCCAACCCGCCTTTAAGGACGTCCTGGCCGAGATCGCCAAGTGGGCGCCCAAGCTCTAGGTCAGCCGCCGCCAACGGTCTGGCCCTCCACGCAGGCCTCCACGACATAGGCGTCACCCTCGCGGCCGGTCACCCGGCAGACCTCCTCACCCTAAGGCGTTCGAGGTCGCTTGTCAGACTCCATATGGGCCGTCCTATCGTACTGACGGTCAGATCACGAGGTCTCTACCGCCGGCCCACAGTGCGATGTGGTCAGCGGTCACCTCGGGTGACATGTCTGTGCAGTCCAGGCGAAGAAGCTCGTCGCCACCGTCCTCCAGCAGCCGCCAGCGTCGTCGATAGGCTTCAAGCGCGATGGGGTCCGACATCTTCCCGCCCTTGCGACCCTCCGACTGGACGCGTCGGGCGTTCTCCTCGGGCGAGCATGAGAGGCTGACTACTAGGAAACGCGACCCTCGGCGTTGGGCCATCCCCAACATTGCAGCCCACATCTCGTTGCCCCAGTCCGAGTCACTGCATGCGTTGGTGGTGATGACCGGAGTGGACGGTGAGATCGCCTCGACACCCCGGAACGCTACCTCACGGACTCCGCGCGCAATTTCGTCCCACCCAGGACTGCGAAAATCCGCCAAGGCGAAGGCGACATCGTACATGGTGTGATTGTCCAACAGACGGCCGCCTAGCCGCGCCGCCAGAATCTTCGCCACCGTCAACTTGCCCACGCCAGGGTAGCCGTTGATGTGAATGATCATCTTCCCCCGCTAGCGGCATCATCCTTGAGATCAGGACCCGCTTCAATGGCGGTCCGCCTTCGAGCCCAGTCATTCCTCCCCTGCGATGTTACCGGCGCGCGCGCGTTGCTTCTGGGCAAGCGTCCGGTTTGTGGATCGGAGTTGAAGGCCGCGATCCGCCCCCATCAGCTGTTCGCGACGTCCGCTCTCCGCCTGCGGGACGATTCGCCTGGCTAACGACAGCTCGGCGCCACAGAGCGGAACTTGGCCCGACTCCGGCTAGCGGACATTTGACTGCCGACAACGCGGCGTCACTTGGGCGCAGGAACCTGCAAGACAAAGGTCGTGCATTCGTTTTCACGTTGATAGTCAAGACGGCCGCCATGCGCCGTCGCGATCTGGCGCGCCAGCGTCAGCCCGATGCCTGAGCCCTGAGGCTTGGTCGTGTAGAATGGGACGAACGCCGCCTCGGGATCGGCCAGCCCAGGACCGTTATCGGAAACGACAAACCCCACGCCGGCGTCATGGGCCATACAGCCGAAGCTGACCTGGGGCTCCGGTCGCCCGATCGCCGCGTCGCGCGCGTTGATCAGAAGATTGAGCAGCGCCTGCTCCAGCAGATCCGCATCCACCTCGACCGCAGCGTCCGTTGGCGCGCCCGTGCAAACGTAGCGAACCCCCGCTCCCGCCATCATGGGCGCAACCAGCCGGTCGAGCCGCGCGACCACATCGCGCGCGGAGACCTTGGTCATGGCGCCCGGCAGCACCTCAGCCACCCGCCGGTAGCGTTCGACAAACGTCATCAAACCTGCGCTGCGCCGAGATATGATTTCCATCGCTTCCGACAGGAGGTGTTCATCCACTCCACCGCCCTCAACGCGGCGCAACAGGCTTTCCGAGAGAGAGGCGATCGGCGTTAGCGAGTTCATCATCTCGTGGGCCAGGATCCGAACCAAGTCCCGCTGCGCCTTGATCTCCACCAGGTCCAGGTCGCCGGCCAAGGTCTGCAACGACACCAGACGGCGCCCGACCATGGATGGAGTTCGAAACAGGCTGACCTGCATCAGGGCCGAGCGGCCATCCGCCAATCGTACGATCTGCCGACCGCCCGGCGCTCCCACATCCAACTCCAACGGCGCGCCGACGCCGACGCCCAGCTCGAGCGCCGATCGGTTGGCGTGAAGCACCCGGCCGTGGTCATCGACCACCAGCAGCGCCGCCAGCGAGGTGTCGACGAGGCTCTCCAGGAAATCGATCCGTTGCTGGCGCTCGGCGCGTACGCCTTCCAGCCGCGCCTGCGCCCGCCCCATGGCGGCGCCTAAACGCGCAAGTTGGGGTGGGGCGCGAGGCCACTCATAGCCCTGGGCCGCGACCCCATCTACGAACTGCGCCAGGATCCGGTCGGTCGATCGCGACGCGCGGGCTAGGTCGGCCCCGACCATCACGATGACCACACCCAGCACCAATGCACTCGCATAGAGTTGCGCGCCGGCCGCTACCACGGCGATGACCGCCACAACGCCGATCAGCGCAGCGCGCCAGGCGATCCCCGCGGCGAAGGCCGCAGTTCCAAGGCGTGCGCTAGAGGCCATGCCGCTCTAGACGGCGATAGAGGGCTGGCCGCGTCAGACCCAACATGGCGGCGGCCTTGGTCATGTTGCCGCCGCTGGCCAACAAGGCCCTGGCGATAGCGCGCCGTTCGATCTCGTCGAGCGTCAGCCCAGCCTCCGCGCGCCGCGCTCGTGTCGCCTGCGCCGCCTTGGTCATCGCGATCTCAAGCGCATCGTTGCGCCAAGGCTTGAGGATGAAATCCTCGGCGCCCTTCTTCAGCGCCTCGACAGCCAAACTCACGCCTCCGAAGGTGGTCATCAGCACGATGGCGAGCTCCGGCTCGGCCGACTTCAGCTGCGCCAGGACACCCAGACCCGCCTCGCCACTGCGTGCGCCGAGCGCGAAGTTCATATCCAGCAGCACCGCGTCCCGGCCTGCAGCCAGCGCCTCGATTCCGTCCGGTGACGTGGCGACATCGACCCGCGCCAGCGGCCCCGACAGCGCCAGGGCGGCGGCCTTAAGCACGTCGGGGTCATCGTCGACAATCAGGAAGGCGAACGCCATGACTTCAGTCTATGGCGCCGCCGCTTGTCGGCAAGCGCCTGCCCATCAAGCGCTGAGGGCTCCGCCGGCCCTTACGCCGGTCTAGAAGCGTCCGTTTTCGGACACTGCATGCTAGCGTCTAGCGCCGCCATCGCACGTAACCCCTTGTGGTGGCGTCGTTTCTCCCGTGACTCGAACTACGTGATGCTGTTGATTGAGATGACCGACAGCATGGACAAGCCGATCGCACGGCCAAGGTGGTGGCGCTCGCCGCGCTCCCTGATTGCGGGGGGCGCAGGCCTAGGCCTCGCCGCCCTCGTCGTCACTGTCTCGGTAATGGCCTTCGGCGCGCGTTCGGCCGTGCGCGCGCCAGTCTCCCAGCTCACGATCGACACGGTTCGCACCGACGTCTTCCATGACTTTGTCGCCCTGCGGGCCAAGGTGGTCCCGCGCGACATCGTCTACCTCGACGCCCTGGAGGGCGGCCAGGTCGAGCAGGCCTTTGCCCACGCCGGCGACTTGGTGGCTGCTGGCCAGCCGCTCCTGCGCTTCCGGAACACCTCGCTGGAGCTGGAGGTCCTTGATCGCGAGGGCCGGCTGGTGGAATCGATCACCCAGCTTCAGACCTACGAGAAGCAGCTGGAGGACACCCGTCTCGCTAATGAGAAGGCCGTCGCCAGAATCCGATACGATATCGTGCGGCTTCAGCGTTCGGCCGATCGGCGCGATGCATTGCTTTCCAAGGGCTACGTCAGCCGCGACCAGCACGAGGCAGTGCATGACGAGCTTGCCTACAACCGCGGGCTTCTCCCGCTGCAACTCACCGCCAACCGCGAGCAGGAGACGCTGCGCCGGCGGCAGGTCCCGCAGATCCAGGCCGAGCTGGCCAGCCTGCGCGAGAGCCTGACCATCACCCGTTCCAAACTGCATAGCCTGTTGGTTCGCGCGCCGGTCGCCGGACGTCTGACCGACATGGACCTCAAGGTCGGAGAGATTCGCGATCGCGGTCAGAGATTGGGCCAGATCACGCCTGAGACCGGTTTCAAGCTCCAGGCCGATATCGACCAGTACTACCTCGAACGCGTCCAGCTCGGACAAAAGGGCCAGGTCGAGATCGGCCCGCGTTCGATCCCGTTTCGCGTCGTTCGCGTCGATCCCCAGGTCAAAAACTCCACCTTCCAGATCGAGATGGCCTTCGACCAGGCGCCGCCTGTCGGCCTGCTGCCGGGTCAGGCGCTGGAGGGCCGCCTCAGGCTCGGCGGCGACCGCACGGGCCCGGTCCTGGCGGCCGGCCCGTTCCTGGAACGTTCGGGCGGTGACTGGGTGATGGTCCTGGACGATGGCGGACGGCGCGCCGAGCGGCGGCGCGTCCGACTTGGCCGCCGCAACGCCGAGCAGGTCGAAGTCCTGAGCGGCCTCGCCGCGGGCGAGCGCGTCCTGACCTCTGACTACACGGGCTTTGAAAAAATCGATCAGGTGATCCTGACGAAGTAGGAGGCTGCATGCTGAGACTTGAATCGATTAGCAAGATTTACCGGACCGACGAGATCGAGACCCTGGCGCTCAACGGCATCTCGCTGGAGATCACGCCGGGCGAGTTCGTCGCAATCATGGGCCCGTCGGGCTGCGGCAAGTCCACCTTGCTCAACGTGCTTGGCCTGCTCGACGGACCGAGCAGCGGCGCCTACCATTTCTTCGGCGAAGACGTGGCGGCCTACGGCGAGCGCCAGCTCACCGCCTTGCGGCGCGATCGCATTGGGTTCGTGTTCCAGAGCTTCAATCTCATCGACGACCTGTCCGTCGCCGAGAACGTCGAGGTTGCCCTGCTCTATCGGCGCGTCCCGGCCGGCGAACGTCGCAGGCGGGTCACGCAGGCCTTGGAACAGGTCGGCATGGCCCATCGCGCCCGTCACCGCCCCAAGCAGTTGTCCGGCGGTCAGCAGCAACGAGTGGCGGTGGCCCGGGCCCTCGTCTCCGAGCCCAGCCTGATCCTGGCCGACGAACCGACCGGCAATCTCGACACCGCCAACGGCGAGGCCGTGATGGCCATGCTGAAGGCCGCCGCCGCCTTAGGCGTCACCGTCGTCATGGTCACCCACTCCCCCGCTCACGCGGCCGAGGCCCAGCGGACCATCCGACTTCTCGACGGACGCGTCGTCAGCGAGACCCTGTTGGCGGCCTAAGGAGGAGCGAGCATGCTCCGCAACTATCTCTCAGCTGCGCTCCGCAACCTCGGCCGCAATCGCTTCTATGGCGCGCTCAGCATCGCTGGCCTGGCGCTCGGCCTCGCAGCCGCGATCCTGGCCTACCTCTATATTCGAAGTGAGCTCGACTACGATCGGTTTGCGCCGGACTACGAACGCGCTTTCGTTGTCACCTCCGAACTACGTTCGCCGGGCCAGGCACCGGTCTTCTCGGACTATGCGCCGGCCTGGATCGTCCGCCGCATCCGCCAGGGCGTGCCCCAGGCGAGCGCCGAGGCTCGCTTGGTCTATGATCAGGTCAGCCTGCGCCGCGGCGCGATCGCGGCCCGGGAAGACCTCGCCTGGGTCGATCCCGACTTCTTTGAAGTCCTGCGCCTGCCTGCCGTCGCCGGCGATGCGCGCCAGGCGCTCGCCGATCCGAATGGAGTGGTGATCACTCGCTCGCTCGCCCGCAAGTACTTCGGCGTAGACGCGCCGCTGGGCCAAACGCTCGAACTCGAAGGTCGCCATAGCTTACGCGTCCGCGCCGTGCTGACGGACTTCCCGCCCGAGACGCACCTGACCCAGCAGGTCTTCGCCTCCGGCCGCGCCTCGTTCTCGCGCCTGGCCCGCATCGACGCCGCAGCGAATCCAGATCGCGGCTTTGCGACCTGGCTCGTCACGCCTCGGCCGGGGCTGTCGCCGCCGGTCCGCTTCGAGTCCGTCCGTCTGCGCACCTACGTCCGCCTCACAGCTCCCGATCAGGCGCCGGCCGCTGCGGCGGCCTTGGGCCGGCTGGCCACGAGCAGCGACGTTCGTGGGGGCCTGCCGCCAGGCTCCAGCGTCAGCCTCGGACTTGTCCCGCTCGCCACCCTTCACCTTCAGGACTTCCAGGGCGCCAATCTTGGCGCCGGCGACGTCCGCGCCAGCCGAGGCGGCCTGCTCGGCCTAGCCTTAGCGGCGAGCCTGGTGCTGGCCCTCGCTGTGATCAACCTGGTCAACCTCGCGACGGCGCGCGCCGCTCATCGTGCGGTCGAGGTCGGGGTGCGCAAGGCCGCCGGGGCCCGACGGCGCGACCTGATCATTCAGTTCGTCGGCGAGGCCGCACTGCAAGTAGCCGCCGCCATGGTCCTGGCCATCGCCCTCGTCGAACTGACCCTCCCCGGCCTCAACGGTTTCCTCGGCAAGGCGATGAGCTTCCCCTACTGGCGCGAGCCGGCCGTCGCGCTCGGCCTCGCGGCGGCGGCCCTGGCCCTCTCTCTGGCCGCAGGGGCCTATCCCGGCGCGGTGCTCACCGCATTTCGTCCCGCGCGCGTCCTCAAGGGCGGGCCGATCGAGACCACCGGATCAGGCGCCGTGCGAACCGCCCTGGTGGTCGGTCAGTTCGCGGTGCTGATCGGATTGGCCATCGCCGTGAGCGTCGTCTGGATGCAGACGCGTTTCGCCACCAGTCGGGGCCTGCGGATGGATACCGACCAGGTCCTGGTGGTCCAGGCCACGCCTTGCCGAAGCGCGTTCGAGGCCGAGGTCAGGCGCATGCCCGGGGTGCGTGCCGCAGCCTGCTCGTCACGCAATCTGCTGGGCCTGGACGACTTCGATCCGGTCAAGAACGTAATGAACGCCAATGTCCCCGGCGGACCGACGGCGCATGCCGACATGGGCCTGGTCGACCAGGACTGGTTCGGTCTCTATGGCGTCACGCCTCTGGCAGGCCGCCTGTTCTCCCGCGAACGTGGCAAGGACGAACTGCCGCTCCAGAACTTCCCGGAACTTCAACGCGGATCAGTCGTGATCAACGCGGCGGCGGCCCGCGCCCTTGGCTTCGCCACGGCCAATTCTGCCCTCGGCCAGGAGATCAAGGTCGGCCCTGGCTACGGCGAGTTCGACATCATCGGCGTCACCCCCGACACCACGCTCGACCTGAAGAGCGCGCAGGTGAAGCCGACCTTCTTCCTCGTCGACTTCGCCAACTATCCGGCCGATCAGGTGCTGAGCGTCAAGCTCGACGGAGCGCGGGCGCCTGAGACCCTCCGCGCCATCGACAAGCTCTGGCGCCGGTCGGGCCAGCCCGGAGAGATTCACCGTCAGTTCCTCGACGACTACGTCCAGCGCCTCTACCTCCAAACGATACGCCAGGGTGTCCTGGTCAGCGCCCTCTGCGGCCTGGCGCTCCTGCTCGCCTGTATTGGTCTGCTTGGCCTGGCCGCTTTCACCGCAGAGCGGCGCACCAAGGAGATCGGCGTGCGCCGGGCGCTCGGCGCTAGCCGCAGGTCCATTTTGCAAATGCTGGTCTGGCACTTCACCAAGCCGGTGCTGCTGGCCTGCCTGATCGCCTGGCCGCTGGCCTGGCTGGTCATGCGGTCCTGGCTGCAGGGCTTCGCCTACCAGATCGCCCTGACGCCCTGGATCTTCATCATCGCGGGCCTAACGGCGCTGGCCATAGCCTGGGCGACCGTGCTCGGCCACGCCGTCAACGTCGTTGCGCGCAAGCCCGTGGACGCGCTGAGACATGAATGAGCACTACTGGAAGGAAGGCCACGAGCGCCTAAGTTGCTGAAAGCAGATGGGGTGGATGGCTCCCGCTCCCGGCCTCTTAGGGCCAATGTGGTCGCTGTCATGCCAACCACGAGCATTGGGAGCCACCCGCCATGGAGATTACAACGATCGGCCTCGACCTGGCCAAGACCGTCTTCCAAG
>NZ_JAUYOJ010000037.1 GCF_030697925.1 Phenylobacterium sp.
TCCAGGCCATCTACGTGCCCGCCGACGACCTGACCGACCCGGCGCCCGCCGCCTCCTTCGCCCACCTGGACGCGACCACCGTGCTCTCGCGCGACATCGCCGCCCAGGCCATCTTCCCGGCCGTGGACCCGCTGGACTCCACCTCGCGGATCATGGACCCGCTGGTGATCGGCGAGGAACACTACCAGGTCGCCCGTCGCGTCCAGGAAACCCTCCAGGCCTACAAGTCCCTGAAGGACATCATCGCCATCCTGGGCATGGACGAGCTGTCGGAAGACGACAAGCTGACCGTCGCCCGCGCCCGGAAGATCTCCAAGTTCCTCAGCCAGCCCTTCCACGTGGCCGAGCAGTTCACCAACATGCCCGGCGTGTTCGTCAGCCTGGAAGACACCATCCGCTCGTTCAAGGCGGTGGTGGACGGTGAGTACGACCATCTGCCGGAAGCCGCCTTCTACAACGTCGGCACCATCGAAGACGCCGTGGCCAAGGCCGAGCGTCTGGCCGCGGAAGCCTAAGCAAAATGGCCGAGAAGCTTCACTTCTCCCTGGTCTCGCCGGAGCGCGAGCTGTTCTCCGGCGAGGTCGACCAGGTCGACGCGCAGGGGACCGAGGGCGGCTTCGGCGTCCTGGCCGGCCACGCGCCGTTCATGACGGCGCTCAAGGCTGGCCAGGTCGTGGTCCATAACGACGGCCAGTTGACGGTCTTCGAGGTCGAGGGCGGCTTCGCCGACGTCACTCCGGAAGGCCTGACCATTCTCGCGGAGCACGCCGTCGCGGCGCGCAGCTGACACTCAACGGCCTCGAACTCGCCGGAAAGCGCCACTAGAGCACTTGCGAGGGACGGCCGCATTGAGTGTGATGCAACATCAAGTCAGGGGAAACGCAGCCATGCGCACCGCCATCGTCAGTCTGATCGCTATCGCCGGCGTCGCCACCAGCGCCTCGGCCCAGACCCCGCCGCCCGCCGCCGAGCCGGCGCCCGTGGCCGCTCCGCCGGCGGCGGCTCCGCCCGCGACCGATCCCATGGCCCCACCGGCCGCCGCGACGCCGCCCGCGACCGATCCCATGGCTCCGCCGGCCGCCACCGCGCCGCCCGCCGCAGAGGCCCCGCCGGCCCCCGTTCCCGAGAAGGTCTACAGCATCCCGACCACCGGTCCGGAAGGTCAGATCATCGACGTGCTGAACCGGGTCTGTAAGCCCCTGGTGAAGGGCGGCAACCTCGACCAGATCGTCGGCGGCCTCGGTGGCTACAAGAAGAACCGCCGCGAGCTGACCTGGACCACCACCCTGGTGGCCAAACCCTACACCCTGACCATCTATCCGCAGGGCTCCAACAAGGACGTCTGCCGGATCGGCATCAACTACGAGATCGGCAAGGAGACGCCGATCATCGTGGGCCTGAACATCTTCTCGTTCCTGCACAAGCCGGAGCTGCTCCAGCAGCGCAACGACTACACCCCGAGCGCCGACTACAAGCGCGTCACGAACACCTGGGAATATCTGACCGACCACGAGTCGATCGGCCTGGTGTTCATGCAGCTGAAGAAGCCGGACGGCGCCTCGGTGAACAAGAACTGGGACCTGGGCGAAGTGCTTTATTCCGAGCGCAAGTTCTAAGGCGGCTTGCCGCGCCTGCGGGCGCGACCTAATTCGGAAAGGCGCCGGGGACGACCTCGGCGCCTTTTCTTGTTCCCGGGGACGGCCCCAACAGCTGGGAGGCTTCAGCCCATGGCTTGGGTCATTCTGTTCGTCGCCGGCCTTTGCGAGATCGGCTGGGCGGTGGGCCTGAAATACACCGACGGCTTCACCCGGCTCTGGCCGACCGTGGCCACCGTGACCAGCATGGTGGTCTCCATGGTCATGCTGGGGCTGGCGGTGAAGTCCCTGCACCTGGGCACCGCCTACGCCGTCTGGACCGGTATCGGGGCCGTGGGCACGGTCATACTGGGGATCATCCTGTTCAAGGAGCCCGCCACGGTCGCCCGACTGGCCTGCGTGGGCCTGATCGTTTCCGGCATCGTGGGCCTGAAGATCCTGAGCCCCCCGGGCCACTGACCGGCGCTTGCCGGAAGGCGGATATGGCGTCGCGCATGGCGACCAGCCGAGAGCGGGAGCGGCGGCATCCGCAGCCATCGCTCCACGGCGAGGGCGCCGCTGATCACATTCGCGGGGGCATCTTGTCGAAGACCGGGACGCCTTCTGACGCTGCGTCCCAGCTCGCTGCGCGCATCCGGTAGACATGCATTTGAGGCTGGAACACTTCGAGATCGTCGAGGCTGGAAGCGCGCAGGAAGATGAGGCCCGGCATGGCGGTGTTCGTCGAGAAGACCGGCGCGCCGCAGGTGGGACAGAAGGCGCGGGTCACGGGATTACCGCTGTCCGAGGGGCGCACATAGCCCTTCGCCTCGCCCGTGAGGGTGACGGACTCTTCCGGCACGGCGAGGTGGGAGGAATGGCCCGTGCCGCTGGAGCGACGGCAGTCTTCGCAATGGCAGTGCCCTGCCATCATCGGCGTCCCGTCGCATGTGTAGCGCACGGCGCCGCAGAGGCACCCACCGGTGAATGGCGTCGGCAAATTTCGCTCCTCGAAAAAGCACCGCGAGATTGCCCACTGATGAGCCCCGGCAGAATATGTTCAAGAACATATTCTGCCGGGGTGTAGGCGACGCTGAAGGAGGCCCAGGACATTGCCCTATCGGCCGGAACACAAGCCGGAAACACGTGCGCGGATTGTCGAGCGCGCGCGCGTCCTCTTCAATCGGCACGGCTACGACAACGTGACGATCGACATGGTCATGGAAGCCGCGTCGCTGACGCGCGGCGGCTTCTACAACCACTTCAGGAACAAGCAGGAGCTGTTTGCCGCGGCGGTTTCCAGCTTCCTGATGGGGCGAGGCGCCAGGTGGCGTTCCGAAGCGGGGGTCAATTCCATCGACCCGGCCTTGGAAGACGCGGCCAACATGCTGCGCAGCTATCTGTCGCCGGGTCATCTTGACGACCTTGAAGGCCAATGTCCGATGATCGCCCTGCCATCGGACGTCGGTCGCGCCGAGATGACGGTGCGCGACGCATACGGAGTCCTGCTTGATGCGATGGTTGGCCTCTATGAGCGCGCGCTCCCCAGCGGAAACGGGAATCGTCGCTCCACGGCCCTCGCCCTCGCCGCCTTGAGCGTTGGCGGGATGGTCCTGGCCCGCACGATCTCCGACACGGCTCTCGGCTTGGAGGTTCGGGAAGCGGCCCTTGCCAAGGCGCTGGAGATGCTGACGACCGGTGCGGACACAGCAACCAGGGGCGCATCGTGACGTCCGCCGGCGGCCAGGGCGGCTTCTGACGCTAAACCGACTGCGAACCGCGCCAAGGCAATTTCCGCAACGGGTTCAGTTCCAAGCGCGGAAAGCCGCCGAGCGTATGAGTACAGCCCAGGTTCAGGCCGCGTCGCGCGCCGGGACCTCGTCCAGCCAGGTCAGGATCTCATTGGCCACGCCGTCCCAGCCCGGTTCGCCTAGCAGCCAGTGGCTCATGCCGGGCTTGAGGCGGAATTCCGCCCCGATCCGCTCGGCGGTCTGGCGCACAGTGCCAGGCGGGTGGACCACGTCGCGGTCGCCGCACAGCACCAGGGTCGGGGCCGGCAGCGGTCCTGGGCCCACCCCGGTGGTCATGAACGGGTCCAGCCACCAGTTGAGCGTCTCCCAGAGCGCCCGGCCGCTCTCGGGGCGTAGGCGCTCGACCACGGCTTCACGCTCGGCCTTGGGCATTCGGTTCAGGCTGTACTGGCGCATCAGCGAGCGGTCGGGGGCGACACCCTGGGCCCAGAACGGGCCCAGCATGTGCAGGCCGAAGGCGGTGACCGCCTCCTCCATCGACGAACCGGACACGCCCCAGGGCGCGGACGGCGCCAGCAGGACCAAGGCGGAGACCGCGGCGCGGCGCGCGGCGAGCTGGGCCACCAGTCCGCCCAGGGAGTGGCCCACCAGGATCGGCGGTCGCGGCTGGGCGGCGCAGAGGGCGGCGATGTCGCGGGCGTAGTCGGTCATCGAGACCCCGACCACGGCGTCCGATCGCTCGCCCTCGCCATGGCCGCGCAGGTCAGGGGTAAGGACCAGATGACCGGCGGCCTCGAAGGGCTTGCGGAAAGCCTCGAAGGTCCAGCCGCCGCAGAAGGCGCCATGCACCATGATGACGGACGGCGGATCTGTTGGCATGGGACGGCTCAGGCCGCGCGTCCCCGGAAGCGGCCGAAGTCGCGGAAGGCGGTCACCACGGCTTCATAGGTGGCGCGCTTGAACGGCACGACCAGGCCGGGGGCCTCTTCCAGCTTGCCCCAGCGCCAGGCCTCGAACTCGGGATGGCCGTGGCCGGTGAGGTCGATCTCGCTCTCGTCGCCGTCGAACCGCAGGGCGAACCACACCTGGCGCTGGCCCTTCCAGCCCTTTGCGACCTTCGAGCCGGCGTGTTCCGGCGGGAAGTCGTAGGCCATCCAGCCCTCGGTGCGCCCAAGCAGGGTGGTGGAGACCACGCCAGTCTCCTCGGCGAGTTCGCGGAAGGCGGCTTCAGCCAGGTTCTCGCCCTCGTCGACGCCGCCCTGCGGGAACTGCCAATTGTAAGGTTCGGGCGCCGCGTAACGGCGGCCCAGCCACACCCGGCCATCGGGATGGAAGAGCACCACCCCAACATTCGGGCGATAGAGGGCCAGGTCGTGGTTCATCTCAGCTCTTTTAGCGACGGCTGGTCAGGGCGGAAGCCGGAGCCAGCTGATATCCGCGAGATTCTACCGATTCAGCCCAGGAAGCGACCTGCGACAGCGTTACAGGATAGGCGAAGCCGGATCCCAGGGCCTGACCGTTCTGCAGGGCGAAGGCCTCGACCTGGAGAAGCTGATGGTCGATGGCCTCGCCGGAGAGCTGTTCGTCGATGATCCGCACGGCTGAGGCCCTGGGGATGCCGCCGCCGCGCCGAGCGGCCTGGCCGTCGTCGACGAAGGCCAGGCCTCGGCCGCGCAAGGCGCCGGTGAAGGCGTTCATGCCGGTGTCGGAGGCCAGGAAGCGCGAGCCGAGATAGTTGGTCACTCCGAAATAGCCTGTGGCGCGCGACAGCACCCATTCCAGCTTCTTGACCGTCTCGGTCCCCTGGGCGGTGGCCATCAGGGTATAGGGGCCCGGATCGTTGTCGGGATAGTCGACGGGCTCCATGGGAGCTTCCAGGAGCACCTCGTGGCCGGCGGCGCGGGCCAGGTCGATCCAGCCCTGCAGGCCCTCGGCATAGGGCACGAAGGAGAGCGTGATCTCCGGCGGCAGGCCGTCGATCGCCTGGCGAGTGGCCTGGGCGTTGAGGCCCAGCCCGCCGACCACCATGCCCACCTTGGGCCGGCCGTTGGGGACGAAGGGCCGCGCATAGGCCTCGGCTGGGGTCTTGCCGTTGGCGGCGATGATGGGTAGCAGGCCGCCGGGGCCCTGGACGTGGAAGCCGGCCAGGGGGGCCTGGACCAGGGGATCGGCGGCGTGGAAGGCGCGGCCGCCCGACATGGTGATGGTGGCGTGGCCGCCGAAGGCGCCATCGGGGCCGAGCGGGGTCTCAGACAGGCGGAAGATGTCCTCGATCACCACCGGTTCGCGCGGCGGGGCGGTGAGCGCCTCACGCCAGCCCGGAGGGGCCGCCATGCCCTGGACCTTGGCCAGCGACAGCCGCACCACCGGGGTGCTGGCCCTGGGATCGCCCAGCAGGCCGATGACGGTCAGGAGGGTGATGAGCATCAGCCCGCCCGCCAGCCCGGCGGTCAGGTGCGGGTTGGCGAAGGCGCGCGCCAACAGGTCCGGCGGACGGAATCCGTCGCTCGGCGCGGCCATGGCGGGGATCAGGTTCTTTGTCGAAAACATGCGCGCGATCACGGAACGTTCCAGGTCCGCACCGTCCCACGCTTATGGTTAACAACGACTTATACAGTGAACGTCGGAAGGGCCTCCCCGCGCAGAAAGGCGGGGAGGATTCCGGGGATCATTTCTTGGTGGCCGGCGGTTCGACGCTGGGCGAACGCGGGGCGACCACGGCGGCCATCTTCGGGGCCGGTTTCGGCAGCTTGGGCGTGGCCGCGACCGAGCCGTAGCGCAGCACGTCCTTGGCCCGCGCGAGCTGGAAGTCGCCGGTCTTGGTGTCGAAATCGGTGGGCGGCGCCTCGGCCGGCTCATGAGCGCCGATGCGCTTCTTGCCCTCTTCGGCGTTCAGCGCGTTGCGGAACGAGGCCTCTGAGAACTGGAAGGCGCGGTTGGCGATGCGCTGGGCCTCGTCGCGGGTCTCGGCGACCTCGAGGTCCGGCTCGATGCCGGTCTTCTGGATCGAACGGCCGGAGGGGGTGTAGTAGCGCGCCGTGGTCAGCTTCAGCGCTCCGTCGATTCCGCCGTGCAGCGGGATCACGGTCTGGACCGAGCCCTTGCCGAAGCTGGTCAGGCCCACCAGTTCCGCGCGCTTGCGGTCCTGCAGGGCGCCGGCGACGATCTCGGCGGCCGAGGCGGAGCCTGAATTGATCAGCACCACCATGGACAGGCCGCCGGCGGCGTCGCCGGTGCGGGCGTTGTAGCGTTCGATGTCGCGCGGGTCGCGACCGCGCTGGGAGACCACTTCGCCGCCGTCCAGGAACAGGTCGGAGATGCCGACCGCCTGGTCGAGCAGGCCGCCCGGATTGTTGCGCAGGTCGAGGATCAGACCCTTCATCTTCGGGTTCTTGGCGCGCAGGTCGGCCAGCGCCGCCTCGGCCTCGTCGGTGGTCTTCTCGTTGAAGGCCGAGACGCGGAGATAGCCGTAGTCGCCTTCCATCTTGGCGGTGGCGGACCTGGGCTTGATCACCTCGCGGACGATCTTGACGTCGAAGGGATCGGTCTTCTCGCGGGCGATGGTCAGGGTGACCAGCTCGCCCGGCTTGCCGCGCATCTGCTTGACGGCCTCGTTGACCGACAGGCCCAGCACGCTCTCGCCATTGACCGCGGTGATGAAGTCGCCGGCCTTGACGCCCGCCTTGAAGGCCGGGGTGTCGTCCATGGGCGAGATCACCTTGACCACGCCGTCCTCGCTGGTGACCTCGATGCCGAGCCCGCCGTATTCGCCGCGCGTCTGATCGCGCATGTCGTCGAAGCTGTCGGGATTGAGGTAGCCGGAGTGCGGATCCAGCGAGGTCAGCATGCCGTCGATGGCCGCCTCGATCAGCTTTTTATCGTCGACCTCGGTCACATACTGCCGCTCGACGATGTCGACCACGTCGCCGAACAACTGCAGCGTCTTATAGGTCTGGGTCTTGGGTTGCGCGGAGGCGATGGCGGCCTGGCTGACATAGGCCATGGAACCGGCGCCGAGCACGAAGGCCGAAGCCCCAATCAAAAGATACTTTCGCATATCAGGCCCTTAAGCCTCCCTTGCGGCGAAAAGGCGCCGCCGACGCATTCAATTCGCGGAAGCTGTTGCCGCTTCCGTTCTCAACCAGCGCTCCGGATCGACGGGCGCTCCGCCTTCCCGGACCTCCAGATAGAGCTCAGATGGGGATTGTCTCCCATCCGGCATCCTTCCGACAGGCGCGCCCGCCGCGACCGATTGTCCGATACCGACGGTCGCCCGGTCGAGGCCTGCCAACACCAGATGGTATCCACCCGGCAATCTCAAGATCAATATGACGCCCCAACCCTTAACGGGCCCCACATATTGGACCAATCCGGCGCCCGGCGCCGTCACACGGGCGCCTTTCGCCGAGGCGATGGTCAGTCCGTTGGCGCGTCCGCCCCCCGGCATGGCCTCGCCGAACCGGTGGGACACGGTTCCAGGCGTGGGCATGCTCAGCCCCTGAGGGGCTGACAGCGGGGCCTCGAGGGCGGGGCGCAGGGCGAGCGCCGCCCCCGGCGGAACGGTCTCGGAGCGGGCCTCGGCGGCGCGGCTGTCGGCGGTGAACAGGGCTTCGCTGGCCACCGCGGCCAGGCGGCGCTGGCGGGCGATCTGCACGGCCTCGGCGGAATAGGCCCGGGCGCGGCGGTGCAGCTCGGGGGTGATCGCCTTGACAAGTATGGCGGCGCGCACCGCGTCGACGGCGTCGTCGGGGCTGACCAGCAGGGCCGGCGGCGGATCGCGGCGAAACTGGGCCAGCACCGTCAGCAGCCGGGCCAGCCGGTTGAGGTTGCGGCCCTGCTCGGCGGCCAGCACGGTCTCGCGGACGTTCAGCTTCTCCAGCCGCTCGCGGTCGTCGGCGGCCAGGGCCACAGCCGTGAACGCGAGCGTCGCCGTGAGCGCAAGGGCGGGGGCGAGGCGGCGGGTCATGTCCCCAGGGATAGTCCGCGTCGCCATATGCCTCAATCGCGGTGGTAGGGGCCGCCGGCCAGGATGGTCACGGCGCGGTAGACCTGCTCGGTCAGCATGACGCGAGCGAGCGCGTGCGGCCAGGTCTGGGGTCCGAAGGCCAACTTGCCGTGGGCCTGGGCCAGCAGGGCGGGGTCGAGGCCGTCGGCGCCGCCGATCATCAGGACCAACCGCCGCGTCCCATCGTCGCGCAGGCGCGCGATGAGCGACGCGAAGTCCCGCGAGGTCCTCTGCGCCCCGTGCTCGTCGCAGGCGATGACATGGGCGCCCTCCAGGTGCGGGCGCAGGGCGTCGGCTTCCGGGCCCTTGCCGGGCTTCCGGGACTCGACCTCCACCACCTCGACGGGCCCCAGCGCCAGGGCGCGGCCCGCGGCGGTGGCGCGGTCGACATACAGTTTCACGAGTTCGGCTTCCGGCGAGCGCGGCAGGCGTCCGACGGCGAGGATCGTGATCTTCACGGTCTCCCCCGATTAAACGTGCGCCGCCGGTCAAGTCTCTTCCTCTCCACCCGTCTTCCGGGGGGAGAGGGTAGGGTGAGGGGGGCGTCTCCGCCGCGCTGAGGGTGTTGATGGGCCGCAGGGCGGCGCTGCGCGCCGCATCCCCGCACCCAACCCTCTCCCCGTGAAAGGGGAGAGGACGCCAAGCGCCATATGCGCTCGCCGTGCGGGAACGAGAGGAAAATCAATCAGCTCGAGGCGGTGCGGTGCGGGGCGTCGACCGACCAGATCTTCTCGATGTTGTAGAACTGGCGGACCTCGGGGCGGAACAGGTGGACGATCACGTCGCCCGTATCGATCAGCACCCAGTCGCAATGGGGCATGCCCTCGACCCGGGCCTTGCCGTAGCCCTCTTCCTTCAGGGCGCGAAGCAGGTGGTCGGCCATGGCGCCGACATGACGGTGCGAACGGCCGGAGGCGACGACAAGGCCGTCGGCCACCGCGCTCTTACCCTTCAGATCGATGAAGACGACATCCTGGGCCTTGTCGTCATCGAGACGCGCCAGGATCAGGTTTTCCAGGGCGGTGATCCGCGCCTGGGTGTCAAGGGAAGCCTGGGAAACTACGGCTTCGTGCGCGCTAGGCGCAGGGTCAGGGCTCAGCGGGGTCGCTCCTTTTTAGCCTCGCTATGAAACCCTTCGTATCACGAAAAGCACGATCGGTCAGCCCGACCTCACGCACTCGTCACCCACCGCCCAGGCGCATCCGCTCGCGCAGCGCCGTGGAGGACTGGAAATTCAACGGTCCGGTCAGGAAAACCCAGCGCGGCGGTGTGACGCCGGGCAGCAGCCTGGCCTGTTGCGGCGCGAGGCGGGCATGGGCGAAACGCCTGGCGGCGGGCGAAAACCGGCTCTTCAGCGAGATCCAGGGCCGCGAGACCACCGCCACCGGAACCTCGGCCATGATCTGGGTCCAGCCGCGCCAGCGGTGGAAGGTAGCCAGGCTGTCGGCGCCCATGATCCAGACGAAATGCACCCGGGGGAACCGGGCCCTCAGCGCCCGCAGGGTGTCGATGGTGTATTGCGAGCCGGTCGCCGTCTCGGCGTCGGAGACCACCATGGCCCGGCCCCGCGCCACGCCCTTGGCCCCGGCCATGCGGTCCTTGAGCGGCAGGGTCTCGGTCGAGGCCTTCAGCGGATTCTGCGGCGAGACCAGCCAGATCACCCGATCCAGGCCCAGCCGGCGGCGCGCGGTCTCGGCCACGTGGGCGTGGCCCTGGTGGGCCGGGTTGAACGAGCCGCCATAGAGGCCGACCCGCATGCCGGGCTCCAGGTGGAAGCCCAGCTTGAGCGCCGCCGGTCGGCCGGCCTGGGGCCGGCGCCTAGCGGGACCGGCGAACCACATGCGCGTTCCTGAGGTTCAAAACAGGATGGGGGCTCAAAGCGGCCTGGCCGTGTCGGGATTGCGGTCGAGGTCGGGGTCGGTCTGGCGCACCCGGGCCCGGACGGTGAACACTCCGTCGCCGGAGAGCACCCCGCCGCGGGCGAACAGCCGGCCGTGCTCCCAGTTAGAGAGGCCAAGCTCGGGCCGGTCCAGGGCGAACTGGCCGTCGACCCAGCGGGTGAAGCCGTCGCCGACGAAGGGCGCGTTTATCGCCGCATAGAACCGCTCGTGGGCCTCGGCGTCCTGAGCGATCAGGCTGGCGGCGAACTGCGGGCTGTAGTGGTTGAAGAGGGCGACGGCCTCCTCGACGCTGTCGACCATGACCAGGGAGAGCTCAGGGGTCTCCTCCCACTCCCATTCGCGGCCCAGGTCCTCGCGGGCCAGGATCTCGACCTGGTCCTCCTCGCGGGGCCCCTCGGCGCGGCCGACCATGAGGCGGGCCGTGCGCCAGCTCTCGGGGAGCATGCTCTCGCCCCCCTCGACCACGTGCAGCTTCACACCCTGGCGGCGCTCTCCGGCGGCCCGCAGGGCCTCCAGGAAGGCAGGGACCAGGTCTGTGGCGCGTTCACGGACGATGGCGCAGACATTGAGCGTGTTGCAGACCTTGCGGTCGAGCGAGTGGTAGACGGCGCGCTTAAAGCGCTGCGCATCCGCGCTCGGGTCGGCGACGATCCAGGCGCCGCCCGTGCCGTGCAGGCTGACCGGTGTCCCGGCCTGGCGGGCGATAGCGCCCAGCTGGGCCACGGCGGGGCCGGAGCCGCGCGCCACGGCGAGCGCCAGGCGCGGGTCGGAGAACATGGCCCAGCCTGCCGCATGAGCGGGACTGTCGACCAGGGCCGCGGCGCCGTCCGGTAGGCCGGCGGCCTTGAGGGCCGGCTCCAGAGCGTGCTCGACGATGGCCCGCGCCGTGCCGAGCGCGTCCGAGCCGATGCGGAAGACCACGGTGGCGCCAGACCGCAGCACGCCGGTGGCGTCGGCGAAGACATTGGGCCGGCCCTCGAAGATGAAGCCGACCACGCCCAGGGGCGCGGCTGTCTGCTCGACGCTCCAGCCCACGTGCTCGACCCGTTCCAGCACCCGGCCGCGGCTGGCCGGGGCGTCGCGCCAGACCTCGAGGCCAGCGATCATGTCGCGGCGCATGGCCTCGCTGACCGCCAGCCGCGTGGTCGAGCGGCCGCGTGCCTGGGCGCTCGCCACGTCGGCGGCGTTGGCCTCGCCGATGGCGCTCCAGACGGCGTCGTCGGCGAGGTTGGCCGCGAAGGCCTGGAAGAAGTCGGTGATCGCCTGGTCGCTGGTCGCGCCCAGCGCCTGGAAGGCCCCGTGGGCCCGGCCGACCGCGTCGGCGGCCAGGGTCTGGATCACGGCGGGCACGTGCAGCAGGTCGCCGGTCTCCTGCACCACCACCAGCCGGTCGCCGGGCTGGAAAGCCTTGGCCAAGGGCTCGGAGACATGGGCGACGCGGTCGCCGCCGAAGGGGATGGCCTGGCCCGGAGCGAGCGTTTCCAGCCGCCCGGTCCGGGGCGCCGCCGTTTCAGCCGTAGGTCTCGCCGCCGCGTCGTCCATCACGCGCCCATATGCTCAAGTTGAGGTTTAGTAGGCCCCTTTGGCCGGGGCCGCAAATCAGGCCGGCGCGCGCGTCGGCGTCAGGGCCAGGTCGTCAGCGTGGATCAGCGGGCCGGAGGTGAAGCCCAGCACCGCCTCGATGGCGTCCGACTTCAGGCCGCAGATCTTCTCGGCGTCGGCGGCGTCGTAGCGCGCCAGGCCGCGGCCGATCTCCAACCCCGCTTCGTCCACCACCCGGACGGCGTCGCCCTTGCCGAACCGGCCTTCCACCGCGCGGACCCCAGCGGCCAGCAGGCTCTTGCCGGTGGAGAGCGCCCGGGCGGCGCCGGCGTCGACCACCACGGCCCCCGAAGGCGCCAGGGATCCGGCGATCCAGGCCTTGTAGGCCGCGGTCACCGAGACGGAGGGTTCGATGACCGTGGCGGTCTCGCCGTCCTCGATGGCGGCGAGCGGCGAGGGCCGGCGCCCCAGTGTGATGACCGTGGCGCAGCCCGCGCCCTGGGCGATGCGCGCGGCGGCGATCTTGGTGGCCAAGCCGCCGGTGCCGACCCCGGCCCGGGCGTTGGCGCCCCCGGCCATGGCCTCGATCTCAGGCGTCAGATGGCTGACCCGGGGCAGATGCCGCGCGTCGGGATCATGGCGCGGATCGGCGGTGTAGAGGCCGTCGATATCCGACAGCAGCACCAGGACGTCGGCGCCGATCATCTGGGCCACCCGGGCGGCCAGGCGGTCATTGTCGCCGTAGCGGATCTCCTCGGTGACCACGGTGTCGTTCTCGTTGATCACCGGGATGCAGCCCAGGGCCAGCAGGGTCGAGAGGGTGGCGTGGGCGTTCAGCCAGCGGCGGCGCACCTCGGTGTCGTCGCGGGTCAGCAGCACCTGGGCGGCGGCCAGGCCGTGGGGCTCCAGCGCCTCTTCCCAGGCCCGCATCAGGGCCGATTGGCCTGCGGCGGCGCAGGCCTGTTTCTCCGGCAGGGTGAGCGCCTTGCGCGAGATGGAGAGCCGGCGGCGGCCAAGCGCGACGGCGCCGGAGGAGACCACCAGCACCTGCTGGCCCCGTGCATTGAGCCGGGCGAGATCGGCGGCGAAGGCGGCGAGCCAGGCGCGGTCGGGACCGTCGGGACCGGCCACCAGGGCCGAGCCGACCTTCACCACCACCCGCTTGGCCTGCGTAAGCCCGCTCATCTAAGGGACCCAGCCTGTATTGGCCTCGTCGGTGGGATCGGCCAGGGCGGCGGCGGACTTGCGCGCGCGGACCATGGCGTAGGCCTCGCGCAGCAGCTCGGTAACCCCCTTGCCGGAAACGCCGGAGACCAGGCGGACCTCGGCGCCGGACGCCTCGGCCAGGGCCTCGCGCTGCATCTCCACCGTGCTCTCGTCCAGGGCGTCGATCTTGTTGAGCGCCAGGATCTCGACCTTGTCGCCCAGCTCGTCGGCATAGGCTTCCAGCTCGGTGCGCACGGTCTTCCAGGCCTCGACCACATCGGTCTGGGTGGCGTCCACCAGATGGATCAGGGTGGCGGTTCGCTCCACGTGGCCCAGGAACCGGGTGCCCAGCCCCGCCCCGTCCGAGGCGCCCTCGATCAGGCCGGGAATGTCGGCGATGACGAAGCGTTCGTTGGTGGAGAGGTCCACGACACCCAGGTTGGGGGCGATGGTGGTGAAGGGGTAGTCGGCGATCTTCGGCTTGGCGGCGCTGGCGGCGGCCAGGAAGGTCGACTTGCCGGCGTTGGGCAGGCCCACCAGGCCCACGTCCGCGATCAGCTTCAGTCGCAGCCAGATCCAGCGCTCCTCGCCTTCCTGGCCGGGATTGGCGTGCTTGGGCGCTTGGTTGATCGGGCCCTTGAAGCGGTCATTGCCCCAGCCGCCGTTGCCGCCCTTGAGCAGCAGCAGGCGCTGGCCGGGCTTGTCCATGTCGGCGACCAGGGTTTCCTTGTCCTCGGCCAGCACCTGGGTGCCCACCGGGACCTTCAGCACCACGTCATCGCCGGCCGCCCCGTGGCGGTTGCGGCCCATGCCGTGGATGCCGGTGCCGGCGCGAAAATGCTGGGCGTAGCGGAAGTCGATCAGGGTGTTGAGGCCGTCGACCGCCTCGATCCACACGTCCCCGCCGCGCCCGCCGTCGCCGCCGTCCGGGCCGCCGTACTCGATGTACTTCTCACGCCGGAACGACACGGCGCCGCCGCCGCCGTTTCCGGAGCGGATGTAGATCTTGCACTCGTCGAGAAACTTCATCGGGGCCTTTTGTAGCACAGAGCGGTGGAGGTCGAGGGCAATCCCCGAGTCACCCCGGAAAGCGGCGAGCGCGGTCCGGCCACCACCTCTCCACCCGTCTTCCGGGGGGAGAGGGGAGGGTGAGGGGGGCCTCGCCGCCGCGTCGAATTGGTGGAGGGGTCGTGGCGCGCCGCTTCGCGCCGCATCCCCTCACCCTACCCTCTCCCCTTGAAAGGGGAGAGGACGAGAGCGTCACCGGCCAGGCCGCCCATCAGGCCAGCCAGACCATCATGCGGACCGGAACCTCGGCGCCGCGCGCCGTGGAGGCCAGCAGCTTGACCTCCCCGGTGTAGAGGAAGCCCACCTTGCACAGCACCTGGCCGGAGGCCGGATTGTCGCTGGCATGCCCAGCCACGACATAGCGCCGGCCCCAGATCCGATTGGCCCAGATCAGGGCGCGTTCGGCCGCCTCGGTGGCGTAGCCCTTGCCCCAGTGGGGACGGCCCAGCCAGTAGCCGATCTCCGGACGGCCCTCGTCATTGTCGAAGAAGCCCATGACGCCCACCAGACCGTCGTCGGGATGTTCGATGGCGAAGGTGAACTCGTGCTCCGGGTCTTTGTAGTCCAGCCGTTCGAGGAAGGCCTCGGCGTCCGCTAATCCATAGGGATAGGGGACCTTGGAGGTCATCTTGGCCACATCGTAGTCGTTGCAATATTCGGCGATCCGCGGGGCGTCGGCCTTGCGGGGCCGGCGCAGCGCAAGCCGCCGCGTGCGGATGACCGGCTCGATCTCGATGGCGCACATGGTCTACCTCCCGGTCCTCTGCTGGGACCCCGAAAAAACAACGAGGGGGAGTCCGGCGTTCCGGACTCCCCCTCGGAAGTTCTTTGCCCGGTTCGCCTTGCGACGAACCCGGTATGAGGCTCGTCTTATTTCGTCTCGGCCGGAACCACGTTCACGTAGGTGCGGTCGTTGCGCTTGGTGATGAACTTCACGGCGCCGGCGGCCATGGCGAACAGAGTGTGGTCCTTGCCCATGCCGACATTGTCGCCGGCGAAGAACTTGGTGCCGCGCTGACGGATGATGATGTTGCCGCCGACGACGGATTCGCCGCCGAACTTCTTCACGCCGAGACGACGGCCGGCCGAGTCGCGACCGTTACGCGAGGAGCCGCCAGATTTCTTGTGAGCCATTGTGCTCTCCTAAACTTGGTGGACGCCGGGCCTATTCGGCGGCGTCGTCGGATTTCTTGGCGGCGGCCTTCTTCGGCGCAGCCTTGGGGGCGGCTTCGGCCTTGGGCTCCGCGGCCTTCTTCGGCGCGGCGGCCTTCTTGGCGGGAGCGTCCTCGGTCGCGGCGGCCTTCGGCGCGGCCTTGGCCTTGGCCGGAGCAGCGACCGGGGCGGCGCCGGCTTCCAGGGTCGTGATCACGTGCTTCAGATTGCGGGCGCGAGCGTCCAGCATGGCCTTGGTGGTCAGGTCGACGACGCCGTCCCACTTGTCGGTCTTGCCGGCGCCGGCGATCGAGGTGACGCGCAGGACCGACTCGTGTTGGCGGTGGCCCTTGGTGCGGCGGTAGCCCTGGCGGCGGATCTTCTTGAAGATCTTCACCTTCTCGCCCTTGCGGGTTTCGATCAGGGTGGCCGAGACGGTGGCGCCATCGACGATCGGGGCCCCGAGGGTCACCGTCTCGCCGTCGCCCAGCATCAGCACGTCGCCGAAGGCCACATTGGCGCCCGGTTCACCGTCGAGCTTCTCGACAACCAGCAGATCGCCAGGTTGGACCCGGTACTGCTTTCCGCCGGTTTTGATCACCGCGTACATCGTTAGCGCCTTGGAC
>NZ_JAUYOJ010000039.1 GCF_030697925.1 Phenylobacterium sp.
CTGCGGCGCCTGCTACGGCCGCGACCTCGCGCGCGGCACGCCGGTGAACATCGGTGAAGCCGTGGGCGTCATCGCCGCCCAGTCGATCGGCGAGCCGGGCACCCAGCTGACGATGCGGACCTTCCACATCGGCGGCACCGCACAGGTGGCCGAGCAGTCGTTCTTCGAGAGCGGCAACGAGGGCGTGGCCCGCCTGGTCGGCGGCAACACGGTCGTGGCGCCCGATGGCGGTGTCGTGGCCATGAGCCGCAACCTGATGATCATCGTCCAGGTCGATGGCAAGGACCGCGAGTCCTACAAGCCGCCTTACGGCGCGCGCCTGAAGGTCAAGGACGGCGACAAGGTGAAGCGCGGCCAGCGCCTGGCCGAGTGGGACCCGTACTCGACCCCGATCATCTCCGAAGTGGGCGGCAAGGTCCGCTTCGAGGACCTGGTCGAAAACTTCTCGGTCCGCGAGGAAGCCGACGAAGCCACCGGCATCTCCAACCGCGTGGTCATCGACTGGCGCGCCTCGACCAAGGGCTCGGACCTGCGTCCGGCCATGGCCGTGATCGACGCCGAGGGCGCCTATATGCGCATCTCGAACGGCGGGGAGGCGCGTTACCTCCTGCCGGTGGGCGCCATTCTCTCCGTCGGCGATGGCGATGAGATCAAGCCCGGCGAAGTTCTGGCCCGCATGTCGACCGAAAGCGCCAAGACCCGGGACATCACCGGGGGTCTGCCGCGCGTCGCCGAACTCTTCGAAGCCCGCCGTCCGAAGGACTGCGCGGTCATCGCCGAGATGGACGGCCGCGTCGAATTCGGCCGCGACTACAAGAACAAGCGCCGCATCAAGATCACCCCGGAAGATGGTGGCGAAGCGGTCGAGTTCCTGATCCCCAAGGGCAAGCACATCGCCGTCCACGACGGCGACGTGATCCGCAAGGGCGAGTACCTGATCGACGGCAACCCGGATCCGCACGACATCCTGCGTATCCTGGGCATCGAGGCTCTGGCCGAGTTCCTGGTCGACGAGATCCAGGAGGTCTACCGGCTCCAAGGCGTGCCGATCAACGACAAGCACATCGAGACGATCGTTCGTCAGATGCTGCAAAAGGGCGAGATCCTCGAGCCGGGCGACACCGGCCTGCTCAAGGGCGATCACCTGGACATGTCGGAGATCAACGAGGAGAACGCCAAGACCGAGTCCCGTGGCGGCCGTCCGGCCATCACCCA
>NZ_JAUYOJ010000050.1 GCF_030697925.1 Phenylobacterium sp.
AGGTCTGCGGCATGGGACGTCCTATTTCTGAGTTTGCGCCAACAGGTCCTTGGCGGCGGCGGTCACGTCGCTGACCGGCAGGTCCATCATGTGACAGAGCGCCTGCTGAAAGCCAGGGTCAACCGCGCGGATCTGCTCGAAACTCCGCGTCCCGCGGACCACCCGGGTGTCGGGTCCCCAGGGGGCGTACATGCGTTCGTCGGAGGGGCCGAACAGGCCGACCGTGGGGATTCCCGCCGCCGCGGCCAGGTGCATCAGGCCGGAATCATTGCCGATGAACAGCCGCGCGCGCTTGAGGCAGGCATAGGCGGTCAGCAGGTCGACCTTGCCGGCCAGGTCCAGGGTGCGTTCGCGGGGCAGGACGTGGCGCAAGGCCGCCACCGCCTGGGCGTCGTCCGGCCCGCCCAGCAGCATCAGCCGTCCGCCCGCCATCGGGCCGTGACCGCCGACCAGCTGGTTGGCCACCTGGGCGAAGCGCTCGGCCGGCCAGGTCTTGCCCACCCAGTTGGCGGCCGGGGCCAGGGCCAGGATCGGCCCGCGGCCGGCCGTCAACTCCTCGGCATAGGCCTCGGTGGCCTCGCTGGTGAAGAGGAAGGGTGCGGCCGGGTCGTCTTCGATCTTCAGCAGGCGCGAAGCCTCGACCACCTTGTGCACCACCGGCCCGGAGCTGCGCTTGAACACCGCCCGGCGATCGCGCTTCAGCAGCTGGGAGATGGCCGAGCCGCGCAGGTCGACGATCAGGCCCCATTTCCTTCGCCGCACCCGGTTCCACAGGTCGAGCCAGTGGCCGCCGCTCTTGGACTTCTCGAAGACGATGATCTCGTCCAGGTGCGGGGTGTCGAGGAACAGCGGCGCGGCGGCCGGTCCCGCCACGACGGTGAAGCGCGCGTGCGGCACCTCTTCCACCAACTTACGGATCAGCCCGGACGACAGCACGGCGTCGCCGATGCGCGTCGCCGTGATGAATAGAATCGGGAAGGACCCGTTGGGCATTGGGACTGTATAAGGGGCCTGGCGCTGGCGCTCCACCCGGCGAGCCCCTAACTGCGACACCATGACGAAACCAACCTCCATCGCACGCTTGAACAGCCGAGCCCTGATCGCGGTCTCGGGCGAGGATTGGCGGACATTCCTGCAGGGTCTGATCACCCAGGATGTCGAAAGCTTGGCGCCGGGCGAGTTGCGGTTCGGCGCCCTGCTCACCCCGCAAGGCCGGCTGATGTACGACATGTTCCTGATCGGACGCGAGGATGGCGCCTGGCTGGACGTCGAGGCCGCCGGGCGCGAGGCCCTGATCCTGCGGCTCTCCATGTACCGCCTGCGCGCCAAGGTGAAGATCGAGGCGGACGAGACGCCGGTCTTCGCGGCCTTTGGGAGCGACCTCGGCGCGGGCTGGCTGGCCGATCCGAGGTTGCCGGGCCTGGGCTGGCGCGGCTACGGCGTGGACGCCTCGACGAACGCGGACGAGGCCGCCTATGACGCCCACCGCCTGGCCCTGGGCGTGCCGGGCCCCGCCGACTGGGCGGGCGAGACCACCTATCCCATCGAGGCCAATTTCGACCTGCTGAACGGCATCGACTTCAAGAAGGGCTGTTTCGTCGGCCAGGAGACCACCTCGCGCATGAAGCGCCGGGGCCAGATCAAGAGCCGCATGCTGCCCCTGGCCTTCGAGGGCGGCGCTCCGGCCTCGGGCGCCGAGGTGCTGAACGGCGAGCTCCGCGCCGGCGAAGTGCTGTCTGGCGCGCAGGGCCGCGCCATGGCCCTGGTGCGCCTGGATCGCATCGGCGGCGATCTGACCGCGGACGGGCGGAAGGTGCGAGCCGAGACGCCAGGGTGGTTCGCAACCGCGGCCGGCGCCTAACCCAAGGTGTCATCCCGGAAAGCGCGCAGCGCTTGTCCGGGACCCATACGCGCCGAGCCGATCCAGATGGTGATGCGCAGCCGCATCCTGCTCCATCGGGTGTTCATGGGTCCCGGCTCTTCGCTTCGCTGCGGCCGGGATGACAGCTGTTGGTGAGATTAGCTGAGGAAAAACCTCCGCAGCGCCGCCAGGGTCTCGGCCGGCCGTTCCTCGGGGATGAAGTGGCCGCTGTCGATGGCGTAGCCCTGGACGTCGTGGGCCCATTCCCGCCAGACCTCGAGCACGTCGTACCAGGCCGCCAGCGCGGCGCGCGCGCCCCACAGCACCTGGACCGGGGCGGCGATCTTGGTCTTCCCGCGATCGGCCTCGTCGGCGGCGACGTCGTAGGAGGCGCCGGCGCGGTAGTCCTCGCACATGGCGTGGATCACCGCCGGATCGGCGGTGGCCTTGCGGTAGTCGGCATAGGCGTCGTCGGCGAAGGGCGACTTGCCCCCGCGCAGCATTCCGCCGAACAGGAAGGCGTCGGGGTCGTGGGCGATCAGGGTCTCGGGGAACGGCGCCGGCTGGGCCAGGAAGCTCCAGTGCCAGTAGGCGAGCGCGAAGCGCTTGTCGGCGCGCTTCCACACCTCGGCGGTGGGGATGATGTCGAGGATCGAGAGCTTCCGCACCGCCTGCGGATAGTCCAGCGCCAGGCGATAGCCGACCCGCCCGCCCCGGTCATGACCGGCCAGATCGAAGCGGGCGAAACCGAAATGCTCCATCAGGGCCACGGCGTCTCGGGCCATGGCGCGCTTGGAATAGCTCTCGTGGCCGTCATTGGCGGCGGGCTTGGAACTCTCGCCATAGCCGCGCAGGTCGGGCGCCACCACGGTGAAGTCCTTGGCCAGGTCGTCGGCGATCTTTCCCCACATCATGTGGGTCTCGGGATAGCCGTGCAGCAAAAGCAAAGGCGGACCCGAGCCGCCGTGGCGCACCCGCAACGTCGCCTCGCCCACGTCCACCCGCGACAGTTGGAAGTTCTCGAAGGCCATGGCCGTCTCCCTATTGTCCTGCCGCACAGACGAGGCACGCTCGCGCCGAGCGCCGCAACCTGGGGAAGCGACCATGAAGACCGCCTTGCTGGCCCTGACCATAGCCTCGATCGCCATGCCGGCCATGGCCCAGCGGGTTCCGGTCCCGCCGATGAGCGCCGAGGAGGTGAAGGGGATGGTCGAGCCCGCCGAGCTGGAGGTCCGGCTCGACGGCGACTTCAACGGCGACGGCGAGATCGACACCGTCTTCATCGCCCGCGGCGAGGACAAGCGCGAGCTGACGGCCATGCTCGCCTATCGCAGCGAGGTGGACCTTGGCCACCAGCCCGTGGGCGTACTGCAGCTCGACGCCTATCCGCTCGGCCCCGCCAACCTGTCGATCCGCAACGGCGTGCTGATGATCAAGGACCTGACGGGTGGGACCTCGGCGGTCGCCACGACCTATCGCTACCGCTACGACCCCAAGGCCGAGAAGATGCGGCTCATCGGCCTCGACGCGAAGGCCTACAGCCGGACCAACGCCCACGGCTGGCGGGAGGTGAGCTGGAACCTGCTGACCGGCGACCAGGTTGTCAGCGAAGCCGAGCTCAACACCGGCGGCGGCGAAGAGGCCTACGCCAAACCCGTCGTTAAGAAGGCCAAGCGCCCGAGCCGGCCGATCCACATGGAAAATACGCCCAGCCCCGACGACGTCTTTGGCGGCGAGAACTGAACCCCGCCGCGAACTGTCGCGGACGATCGTCGAGGCGCCGCTTGAAAGGCCCGCGCGCGGCGGCCAAAACTGGCGGCCATGACCTCCGACCCGATTCGATGCGGCTGGCGCGGCATGGCCGGCGACCCGCTCTATGAGGCCTATCACGACACGGAATGGGGCGTGCCGGAATACGATTCCCGCGCGCTCTGGGAGAAGCTGGTGCTGGACGGGTTCCAGGCGGGGCTCGCCTGGATCACCATCCTGCGCAAGCGCGACGCCTTCCGCGCCGCCTTCGCTGACTTCGATCCCGAGCAGGTGGCCCGGTTCGGCGAGGCCGACCGCGCCCGGCTGATGGCCGACGCCGGTATCGTCCGCTCCAACGGCAAGATCGACGCGGCCATAGCCGGCGCTCGGATCTATCTCGACATGCGCGACAAGGGCGAGGACTTCTCCCAGTTCCTGTGGAGCTTCACCAACGGCACGGTGATCCAGAACAGCTGGGAGCGCATCGACCAGGTTCCCGCCCAGACCCGCGTGGCCGAGGAGATGTCCAAGGCGCTGAAGGCCAAGGGCTACAAGTTCGTCGGCCCGGTGATCGTCTACGCCTTCATGCAGGCCACCGGCTTCGTCAACGACCACCTGACCTCCTGCCACCGCCACGCCCAGGTCCGCCGGATGAGCCCCTCCTGATGCCGGACATGGTGCTGGAAATGGCCTGTCCCGGCCCGGTCTGCGGCGTCGACGAGGCGGGGCGCGGACCGTGGGCCGGGCCGGTCTCGGCGGGCGCCGTGATCCTCGATCCGGCGCGGGTGCCCCCGGGCCTGGACGACTCCAAGAAGCTGACCGCCAAGGCCCGCGAAGCCCTGGAGATCGAGATCAAGCAGCACGCCATCGCCTGGGGCGTCGGCTTCGCCTCGGTCGAGGAGATCGCCGAGCTCAACATCCTGCACGCCGCGGGCCTGGCCATGTGCCGCGCCATCGAGGCGCTCAGCGTGACCCCGGTCTACGCCCTGGTCGACGGCAACTACCGCTTCAAGCTGCCCTGCGAGGTGAAGACGGTGGTGAAGGGCGACTCGATCAGCTGCTCCATCGCCGCGGCCTCGATCCTGGCCAAGGTCGCCCGCGACCGGCTGATGGTGGAGATGGACAATCTATATCCAGGATATGGTTTTGCCGGCCACAAAGGGTATCACGCCCAAATCCATGTGGAGGCTCTGCGCACCCTCGGACCCTGTGAGATCCACCGCCGCGGCTGGGAGCCGGTGCGCCTGGCCCTCATCGAACGCGGCGAACTCGTCGATTGATCGGCAAGGGCTGATCGCGAACGATTTACGGTTCGTTCACCACGTTCTTCAACGCGGCCTTCACCACGATGACTCATGATTCTGACTCCGGACATCGAGGTCAGTGACATGGGCGTTTCCCCCGACACCATCATCCACGGCGACTGCATCGCGGAGCTGAAGAAGCTGCCCGAGAAGTCGGTCGACCTGGTGTTCGCCGACCCGCCCTACAACCTCCAGCTCGGCGGCGACCTGCTGCGGCCGGACAATTCCAAGGTCGACGCCGTCGACGACCACTGGGACCAGTTCGAGAGCTTCGCCGCCTACGACAAGTTCACCCGCGAGTGGCTGACCGAATGCCGCCGGGTGCTGAAGGACGACGGCGCGCTGTGGGTGATCGGCAGCTACCACAACATCTTCCGGGTCGGCGCGACGCTGCAGGACCTGGGCTTCTGGCTGCTGAACGACATCGTCTGGCGCAAGGCCAACCCAATGCCGAACTTCAAGGGCACCCGCTTCACCAACGCCCACGAGACCCTGATCTGGGCCGCCAAGGGCCGCGGCTCGCGCCGCTACACCTTCAACTACGACGCCATGAAGATGGCCAATGACGACGTGCAGATGCGCTCGGACTGGACCTTCCCGCTGTGCACCGGCGAGGAGCGGCTGAAGGACGAGAACGGGGTCAAGGCCCACCCGACCCAGAAGCCCGAGGCCCTGCTGCACCGGGTCATCCTGGCCTCGACCAAGCCCGGCGACATCATCCTCGACCCGTTCTTTGGCACCGGCACGACGGGCGCCGCGGCGCGGCGCCTGGGTCGCAAGTTCATCGGCCTGGAACAGGACGAGAAGTATGTGAAGCTCGCCCGCGAGCGGATCGCGCGCGTCATTCCGATGGCGCCCGGCGACCTGGAGGTCACCGGCTCCAAGAAGTCCGAGCCCCGCGTGCCCTTCGGCCAGGTGCTGGAGGCGGGCCTGCTCAGCCCCGGCGACACCCTCTATTGCCCCAAGGGCGAACGGGTGGCCCGGGTGCGCGCCGACGGCAGCCTGGTGATCGGCGACCTGTCCGGCTCGATCCACAAGGTCGGCGCCATGGTGCAGTCGGCCCCGGCCTGCAACGGCTGGACCTACTGGCACTTCAAGTCGGACAAGGGCCTGGCCCCGATCGACGTGCTGCGGTCGAAGATCCGCAGCGCGATGCCGGCGGCATAAGAGTGAGTCCCTAGGGTCGGGCCAGTCCGTCGCAGCACGGGCCGACCACGAGGCTGGCGTCTGGGCGCAAGGCCAATGTCCGCCTACGCCCCCATTGCGGACCTTGGCGCAGCGGCTAACCTCGACGCGATGAGAAGCCGTGATTTGATCGAGCTGTTAACCGATAGGCCTATCGTTCATCCGACGAGGATCGACGGGGTCACATGGTCCGGCCGAAAACTGACCATCGCGGTGCGGGGTTACCGCTGGTGGGAGAGCCCCTACACCGACCGGAACGCTGAAGGGGCGATTTCCCTCGTTTTCGATGGCCTTGGCGCTGGCCGACTTCTCACAGACGAACTGGGCCTCGATGATGACGAAGCGTTGGAAGATCTTCACGTAAGACCGGTTTCGGACATCCCCTGGGCGCAAGCCTGTGACTGGTCCATCTACTGCTCCGGACCGATCGGCCAGCCACTTACCCTCTACGGCAGGGTGAACGATTACCTCCACGCGAACACCGCCTTCCTGAAGCCAGACCATTTTCTCAACCAGGCTGCAGACCTTTCGCGTTTCGTAGCTATGGCTCAGACTAGTGGGTTCTTGGTCGGGCATGGCCCGGCTTGTATCCGCGACATCATCTGCGGCGAGCTCGAACGTCAATCCGTGGCGCACAACATCCTCAGAACAGTCGCTGCTACAGAGCCGAAGCTTCTCATTCGCCTCGGTGACTCCGCGTTCCTCTGCGAGAGCGCAGTAGCTGAAATTCCCGAATGAAAGGCCGCTAATCACCCATTGGGGAGGCAGCTTTACCGGGTCGGCTACAGCAGGTTCCCCAACCCCGCCCTCGCCGCCTTCAGGAACACGCTCGGCAGGGCGTCCAGTCCCGAGCGCGGGGTCCAGATCAGGCCCTCGGCGTCCCCCTCGGCGCGCATGAGCCGCAGGGTCAGGGTGAAGTGGGTGAAGCCGTGCTCCACTTCGCCCATAGCGCGCCAGTCGGCGCCGACCGGGGCGGCGTGCAGGGCCTCCTCGTCGCTCCAACCCACGCCGCGCCAGTCGCTGGTCGGCAGGGCCAGCATCCCGCCGAGCAGCCCCTTGGGCGGACGGCGCACCAGGGCGACCTCGTTCCCGCGGGTCAGGATGTAGGCGACCCCGTGCCGGTGCGGCCGGACGGCCTTGGCGGTCCGGCGCGGATAGGTCTCCGGCTCGCCGCCGGCCAGGCCCGCGCAGAAGGCCGCCACCGGGCAACGATCGCAGAGCGGGCCCTTGGGACGGCAGACCGTGGCGCCGAGGTCCATCAGGGCCTGGGCCCAGTCGCCGGGGCGCTCGTCGCGGACCAGGGCCTCGGCGAGCCGCTTCAGCTCCGGCTTGGCGTCGGGCAGCGGGGTCTCGACGGCGAACAGGCGGGCCATGACCCGCTCCACATTGCCGTCCACCACATTGGTCGGGCGGTCGAAGGCGATCGCCGCCACCGCCGCGGCCGTATAGGGGCCGAGCCCCGGCAGGGCGCGTAAGCCCTCCTCCGTGTCCGGGAACACCCCGCGATGCTCGCTCGCCACCGCCCTGGCGCAGGCCAGCAGATTGCGGGCGCGGGCGTAGTAGCCGAGGCCCGCCCAGGCGGCCATCACCTCCCCGTCTTCCTCGGCGGCGAGGGCCGACACGGTCGGCCAGCGAGCGGTGAACTTCAGGAAATAGGGCGTGGCGTGCGGCACGGTGGTCTGCTGCAGCATCACTTCCGACAGCCAGACCCGATAGGGATCGGCCCGCACGCCCTCGCGCCCGTCCGAGGGTCCCACGCGCCAGGCCAGGTCGCGGGCGCCCACGTCGTACCAGGCGAGCAGGGCTGAACGGAGGGCCTCGGGGGTCATCGCCTCCTCGCTACCCGATCCTCGCCTCCTGGGGGAGCCTTGATGTAGGATCGGGCCGATGGCCCGTGACCTCCCCACCGCCGCCGAAGCCGCCGCGATCCTGGCGCGCAAGCGCACGCGGCCCCAGCGCCGACCGCCGCCGGTGGCCGGCCGCAGCCTGAACCGGCTGCTGAAGGAGCTGGACGCCAAGTACGGCCTGGGATCGGGGGCCCTGCAGGCCCGCTGGCGCGAGATCGTCGGGGCCGAGATCGCGCGGCGCACCGAGCCCGTGAAGCTGACCAAGCCGCGCACCGGCGGTCCCGCCGCCCTGGAGATCCGCGTGGCCGGGGCCTCGGCGGCGCTCATCCAGCACCAGGCGCCGGAGATCGTGGCGCGGGTGAACCTGTTCCTGGGCGAGGCTGCGGTGAACAAGCTGCGCATCGTCCAAGGCCCGCTACGGGCGACCGCCGAGACCGGCAAGCCCGTCCGCCGCCGCTCGGCCCCATTGGACGCCGCCGAGGAGGCCGAACTGGCCGCCAGCCTGGCCGCCGCGCCCGATGGCCCTCTGAAAGCCGCATTGCTCAGCTTGGGTCGCGGCGTGCTGCGTCGTCGCACCGGTTGACTTTGGGCGCTTCCAAACGTTCCTGCCGGCGGGAATCGCGCTTTACTCACCCATTCGGAATTCTGAGGGTCCCATGCTGAACTTCAATCGTCGTCTGCTCGTCGTCGCCGCGCTGGGAGCGCTGGCCCTGGCCGGCTGCTCAAAGCCTGCCGGGACCCCGAGCGGCGACGACATGACCCTGGGCGACCCCAAGGCCCCGGTGAAGCTGGTCGAATACGCCTCGCTGACCTGCAGCCACTGCGCCACCTTCAACGCCGAGGTCTTCCCGGCGTTCAAGAAGAAGTACATCGACACCGGCAAGGTCCACTACACCTTCAAGGAGTTCCTGACCCCGCCCGCCGAGGTGGCCGCCGCCGGCTTCCTGATGGCCCGCTGCGCCGGCAAGGATAAGTATTTCGGCGTCGTCGACTCGGTGTTCAACGCCCAACAGGAGATGTTCACCACCGGCGACATGCGCGGCAGCCTGCTCCGCGTGGCCCAGTCCGCTGGCATGAACGAGCAGCAATTCAACGCCTGCGTCTCGGACGAGGCCGCCCTGAAGGCCCTGGACGCCCGGGTCACCAAGTCGGCCCGCGAGCAGAAGATCAGCGCCACGCCCACCTTCGTCGTCAACGGCAAGGTGGTGAAGGAAGGCGAGATGAGCCTGGCCGAGCTGGACGCCGCCATCGCGGCGGCCTCGAAGTAGGAATCGGGATGAACATGCCCGCCCGCCGCACCCTGATCGCCGCCGCCCTCGCGGCGCTGGCGCTTGCGGCGGGTCCGGCGGCCGGCGCGCCGCCGACGGGCGACATGAGCCTGGGCGATCCCAAGGCCAGGGTGAAGATGGTCGAGTACGCCTCGTTGAGCTGCGTCCACTGCGCGGCGTTCAACAACGAGGTCTTCCCGCACTTCAAGAGGAAGTACATCGACACCGGCAAGGTCCACTACACCCTGCGCGAAGTGCTGACCGAGCCGGCCAACGTGGCCGCCGCGGGCTTCATGACCGCCCGTTGCGCCGGGGCGGAGAACTATTTCAAGGTCGTCGACGCGGCCTTCCGTGGCTTCCCCGAGATGCTGCGCACCCAGGACGCGCGGGCCAACCTGGTGGCCGCGGCCAAGGCCGGCGGCCTGACCGAGGCCCAGTTCGTCGCCTGCGTCGGCGACCAGGCCGGCTTCGAGGCCATGCAGACCCGGGCCGGCAAGAACGCCCAGGAGGGCGCGATCAAGGGCACCCCCACCTTCTACTTCAACGGCAAGAAGGTCGCCGAGGCCGCCATGAGCCTCCCCGAGCTGGACGCCGCCGTGGCCTCGGCCGCCAAACAAGCTCCGAGATAGGAGGCCGAACTGCATTTCCAGCGCCTCCGCCTCTCCGGGTTCAAGTCCTTCGTCGACCCGACGGAGTTCCGGATCGAGCCTGGGGTTACGGGGATCGTCGGGCCGAACGGCTGCGGCAAGTCCAACCTGCTGGAAGCCCTGCGCTGGGTGATGGGCGCCAATTCCGCCAAGGCCATGCGGGCCGGCGGCATGGACGACGTGATCTTCGCCGGCTCCGGCGACCGCGCCTCGCGCAACCACGCCGAGGTCACGCTGACCATCGACAACGCCGACCGCAAGGCGCCGGCGGCTTTCAACGACACCCCGGTGCTGGAGGTGGTCCGCCGCATCGATCGCGGCGCGGGCTCCACCTACAAGATCAATGGCCGCGAGGTGCGCGCCCGCGACGTCCAGCTGCTGTTCGCCGACGCCTCCACAGGCTCCAACTCCCCGGCCCTGGTGCGCCAAGGCCAGATCTCCGAGCTGATCGCCGCCAAGCCGCAGAACCGCCGGCTGATCCTGGAAGAGGCCGCCGGGGTCTCGGGCCTGCACTCCCGCCGCCATGAGGCCGAGCTGCGCCTGCGCGCCGCCGAGACCAACCTTTCGCGGCTGGACGACGTCGCCAATGAATTGGAGAGCGCGCTCAACCGGCTGCGGCGTGAGGCCCGACAGGCCGAGCGCTACAAGAAGCTGTCGGCCGAGATCCGTTCCCTGCAGGGCGCGGTGCTCTATTCCCGCTGGGCCGAGGCCAAGGGCGCGGCCGAGCGGCTGGCGACCGAGGCCGCCGACGCCGCCCGCGCCGTGGAGGAGACCGCCCGCCAGGCGGCGAGCGCCACCACGCTGGCGGCCCAGGCTGAAGAGGCCATCGCCCCCCTGCGCGAGGCCGAGACCGTGGCCGCCGCCATCCTGCACCGCCTGGCCATCGACAAGGACCGCCTGGACCGCGAGGGCGAGGCCATCGCCGCCGAGGTCGAGCGCCTGGTCGGCGAGGTCGGCCGCATCGACGCCGACCGCGCCCGCGAGACCCAGATCGTCGAGGACGCCGACGTCGCTCTTAAGCGCATGGCCGACGATCTGCAGGCCCTGGAAGCGGCCATCGCCGCGGCCCCCGACCGTTCGACCGAATTGGAGGCCGCCGCCCGCGCCGCCGACGAGGCCCGCGTCGCCGCCGACGAGACCGTGGAGGAGCTGGCCACCCAGGCCGCCGCCGACGAGGCCCGCCGCCGCGCCGGCGCGGCCCGCGTCGACGAGGCGCAGAATCGTGTGTCGCGCACCCGCCGCGCGCTGGACCAGGCCAAGACCGAGCGCGAGCAGCTCGGCCCGGCGGTCAATCCGCAGACCGCACAGGCCCGCGCCGAACTGGAACGCGCCGAGGCCACGCTCGCCACGGTCCGCGCCGCCCTGGAGGCCGCCGAGGAGGAGCGCAGCAAGGCCGCCGCCGCCGAGAACGAGCTGCGCGAGGCGGCCCGCAAGCAGGACGAGCAGCTGGGCCGGCTGACCGCCGAGGCCCGGGCCCTGGCCCAGATCGTGGCGCAGCAACGGCGCGGCGGCTTCACCCCGGCCCTCGACGAGGTCGCCCCCGATCGCGGCTACGAGAAGGCGCTGGCCGCCGCGCTGGGCGACGACCTGGACGCGGCGCTGGACCCCAAGGCCCCGGCCTTCTGGGGCGGACGCGACGCTGTCGCCCCGGCCTGGCCGGGCGGCGCCCAGCCCCTGGCCCCGCTGGTCAAGGCCCCGGCTGCGCTCGCCGCCCGCCTGGCCTTCACGGCCCTGGTCTCCCGCGAGGACGGCGACCGGCTGCAGGCCCAACTCGCCCCCGGCTGCCGGCTGGTCTCCCGCGAGGGCGACCTGTGGCGCTGGGACGGCTTCACGGCCCGCGCCGACGCGCCCAAGCCCGCCGCCGTGCGGATGGAGCAGAAGACCCGGCTGACCGAGGTCGAGGCCGAGATCGAGGTCATCTCGCCCAAGGCCAAGCTCGCCAAGGACGCTCTCACCGCCGCCACCGCCCGGGTCCGCGCCGCCGAGGAGGCCCTGCGCGCCGCCCGCCGCGAACCGCCGGCCGCCGAACAGAAGGTCTCCGCCGCCCGCGCCGCCGTCGAGAAGCTGGACCGCGAGGCCGCCCGCCGCGAAGCCCACGCCCAGTCCCTGGACGACGTGATCGGCCGCTTCGAGGCCGAGCTCGCCGACGCCGAATCCATCCTACGGGTGGCGGTGGGCGAGTCGGCGGAGGACACCGCCGTGGGCGACCTTCCCGCCCGCCTGGCCCAGGCCCGCGCCGCCGCTGGTCCCGCCCGCGAGGCCGCCGCCGCCGCCCGCTCGGCCCTGGAGATCGAGGTCCGCGAGCGCGACGGCCGCGCGCGGCGCCTGGAGCACTTGCGCCGCGATTCCGATGACTGGACGCGCCGCGGCCAGGCCGCCGCCAAGCGCCTGGAGCACCTGGTCGAGGCCCGCGCCGGCGCGCAGGGAAAGCTCGACAAGGCTCACGAGGCGCCGGCCACCCACCAGGCGCGCTTGCAGACCCTGCTGGACGAACTGTCCCAGGCCGAGGCGCGTCGGGCGCAATCCTCCGACGCGCTCGCCCAGGCCGAGGGCGCCCGGGCCGAGGCCGACCGCGCGGTGCGCGCCGCCGACGCCGCCTCGTCCCAGGCCCGCGAACTACGCGCCTCCCTCGACGCTCGCCTCGAGGGCGCCAGCGAGCGGTTGGCGGAGGTCACCGGCCAGATCCGCGAGACCGCTCGCGTCGAGCCGGAGCAGCTCGGCCGCAAGCTGGCCGACGACGCGGTGGCCATCCCCGCCGAGCCGGGCGGCATGGAGGCCCACCTCTACAATCTGGAGCGCCAGCGCGACGCCATCGGCCCAGTGAACCTGCGCGCCGAGGAGGAGGCCGTCGAGCACGCCGTCCGCCTGGAGACCATGCAGACCGAGCGCGCCGACCTGACCGGCGCCATCGCGCGCCTGCGCCAGGGGATCGACGAGCTGAACGGCGAGGGGCGCGAGCGCCTGCTGGCCGCATTCGAGGTGATCAACGAGCACTTCAAGATGCTCTTCCAGGCCCTGTTCGAGGGCGGCCAGGCCGAGCTGCGCCTGGTGGAGTCCGACGATCCGCTGGAGGCCGGCCTGGAGATCTACGCCTGCCCGCCCGGCAAGCGCATGGCCACCATGAGCCTGATGAGCGGCGGCGAGCAGGCCCTGACGGCCGCAGCCCTGATCTTCGCCGTGTTCCTGGCCCAGCCCGCGCCGATCTGCGTGCTGGACGAGGTGGACGCCCCGCTGGACGACGCCAATGTCGACCGGTTCTGCAATCTGCTGGACGAAATGCGTCGCCGGACCCAGACCCGCTTCATCGCCATCACCCATAATCCGGTGACCATGGCGCGCATGGACCGGCTGTTCGGCGTCACCATGGCCGAGCGCGGGGTTTCGCAATTGGTCTCGGTCGACCTGCGCCAGGCCGAGGCCATGGCGGCGCAATAGCGCACCCCGGCGCACCCGCCGGTTGGGGCGCCAAAATCGCCATATAAATCAGTCGGTTAATAACTGATCTCGCAACCTTGACGCACTGCAACCGCGTCTATAGGTTCCGCGCGACCTAAAGCCCCCGCCGTGGCGGCAAACGTCGCGGTCGAAAGGCCTTCCGACGTATGCCCAGGACGGACGAGACGAAATCCGAGACCCCTAGTCTCGAATCGCGCCTCGAAGCGGCCGAGTCGGCGCAGGCCCGCAAGGCCAGCGGCGAAACGCACCGGGCGATGGCGCAGGGTTACCGCTTCATCGGTGAAGTGGTGGGTGGGGTGCTCATGGGCGTCGGCCTCGGCTGGCTGCTCGATCGCTACGCCGGCACGTCCCCCTTTGGGAT
>NZ_JAUYOJ010000051.1 GCF_030697925.1 Phenylobacterium sp.
GAACGACGACCCGGAGCGAAACTCGTTGCGGCTGCTTCCTTCCGGACCTGACCGGGTTGGCGAGGCGTCCGCCCGTCGCCGATCTCCACCCCCTATATCGCGGCCTTGAGGGTCGCGCGCAAGCGCTGGCGCAGCTACAACGCCTCGCATGCCTCTTTCAGCCTTCCAAAACACCTTCGCCGGCAACCCGCTGAACCGCGCCAGCGAGAAGCGAACCGATGTCGCCTGGTTGACCGAACAGCTCCGTTCCGACGAATCGCTCGCCGTGGCGATCTGGAACGGAAAGCCCTTCGTGGAGACCGCCAAGGACGGCGGCCTGCAGATCGCCTACCTGCCGGCCAGGATGGCCGAGGAGCTTTCCGGCGGCGCCGAGCGCCTGCTGTTCCTGGGGCTGTGGCAGGAGACCGCGGTCTTCGCCGTCGACCTGGAAGGCGGGGCCGATCCCGCCGACGGCCCTCTGTCAGGCCTGGGGCGATTCGAGGACCTGCGGGCTGTGGCCCTGCGCTTGCCGCCCACCGACGCGGCGATCATGGCCACCTCCAAGCAGATGTTCGAGTGGCGCCGCCGCCACCGCCACTGCTCGGCCTGCGGCGAACAGACCGATGTGGTGGAAGGCGGCTGGAAGCGGGCCTGCCCCGCCTGCAAGGCCGAACACTTCCCGCGCACAGACCCGGTGGTGATCATGCTGGCTGTCCATGGCGAGCGCTGCATGCTGGGTCGCCAGGAGATCTGGCCCAAGGGCATGTTCTCCGCCCTGGCCGGCTTCCTGGAGCCGGGCGAGAGCATCGAGGAGGCCTGCGCCCGCGAACTGCACGAGGAGGCGGGGCTGAAGACGCTCAGCGTCCGCTACCACTCCACCCAGCCCTGGCCCTATCCGTCTTCGCTGATGATCGGCCTGATCGCCCAGGTGGAGGACGACGACGCCACCCCCGACCAGACCGAGCTCTCCGAGGTCCGCTGGTTCACCAAAGCCGAGGCCCGCGACGTGCTGGCCGGCAAGGGCGACGGGGTCAACGCGCCAGGCGGCATGGCCATCGCCCACCAGCTACTGAAGGCCTGGGCGGAGGAAGACTAGCACCTCTTGGCGAGGGCGCTGACATCAGTCATAGCGGCGCGCATGTCAGCGCCGCGACCGCACGTCATCATCATCAACGGCGTCGGCAGCGTCGGCAAAAGCTCGACGGCTCGGGCGCTTCAGACAGTCACCGCAGAGCCGTTTCTGCACGTCGCCATGGACGCCTTCGTCGAGATGCTGCCGGCGGCGATGTTCGGCCATCCTGAGGGGCTGGTCTTCGAAACCGTCCAGGACCAAGGCAAGCCCTCCGTGGTCATCAGGACGGGCGGTGTCCTCGAGCGCGCCATGCGAGGGAGCGGCACGCCATCGCCGCCATGGCGGCGCAGGGCAACAACCTCGTCGTCGATGATGTGATGATCGGACAGGGCGAAGCAGCCGAGTACCGCCGCATTTTGTCAGGACACGCCGTGCGTCTTGTGGGCCTCTTCGCGCCCCTTGAGGTGCTCGAAGCGCGGGAGCGCGCGCGGGGAGACCGGGAAATAGGCTTGGCGCGTTGGCAGTACGATCGGGTTCACCGCGACATCGCCTACGATCTGGAGCTCGACACCAGCGCGACGACTCCGCTCGAGAACGCCGAGAAAATTCGCGACGCCTTCGGGCTATGACCGACCTTCGGCAACACGGGTGCCTACCTCCGCCCGATCTCCAGCACCACCGGGATATCCTCGCCCTTGCGGGTCCGCCGGTCGGTGCGGGCCGCCTCCAGGGCGTCGGAGAGCTCGCGGGCGAAGCGGCCGACCTCGCGGTCGAGCTTGCCCGTGACCTTGATTGTATAGGGCGGGACGAGATCGCTCACTCCGGTCCCCCAGATCATCGAATCGACGAAGGCCGGGATGCTGCCGCCGTGTCCCGGCAGGGCCTGGATGGCCTCCTTCAGCTGCGTCGTGAAGGCCTTGACGGTCGGGCAGTCCGCGGCGTCGATTTGGACGATCTTCATCTAGCCGCGTGACCGGAACGGGTCGGCCGGATAGATGCCCATGATCGCGAACTGCTCGGAGAAGAACTGCAGTTCCTCGAAGGCCAGCGCCAGGCCGCGGTCCTCCGGACGCCCGTCGACCTCGGCGTAGAAGAAGGTCGCCGTGAAGGCCCCGTTCTCCATGTAGCTCTCCAGCTTGGTCATGTTGACCCCGTTGGTCGCGAAGCCGCCCATGGCCTTGTACAGCGCCGCGGGCATGTTGCGGACCCGGAACACGAAGCTGGTCACGCAGGGGGTGGTGAAGGGCGGCGGCGGCGGATTCTTGTCGGCGGTCATCACCAGGAAGCGGGTGGTGTTGTGGTGCTCGTCCTCGATGTCCCGGGCCAGGATCTCCAGGCCATAGAGCTCGGCGGCGAGCGCCGGCGAGATCGCCGCCCGGGTCGGATCGGGCTGGGCCGCCAGCAGCTTGGCGGCGAGCGCCGTGTCGCCCACGGCCTCGGTCTTCAGCTTCAACCGACGGATGGTCTTGCGGCACTGGACCAGCGCGATGGGCATGGAGGCCACGGTCTTGAGGTCCTCCAGCTTCACGCCCGGATTGGCCATCAGCTGGAAGTGGATCGGCTTGAACCGCTCGCCGACGATCTTCAGGCCCGACGAGGGCAGCAGGTGGTGCACGTCGGCCACCCGCCCGGCGATGGAGTTCTCCACCGGGATCATACCGAGCTGGCAGTCGCCCGACTTCACCGCCTCGAAGGCCTCCTCGAAGGTGGCGTGCGGGACCGGCTCCATCTCGGGAAAGGCCGCGACGCAGGCCTCATGGCTGTTGGCGCCGAGCTCGCCCTGGAAGGCGATCCGTCCCTTGGTCATGGGTTCATCCTTGCGTACTGCCTTGCATACTGGCGCGCCCGTTCGAGGTCGGCCGGGTTATCCACCGAGATCGGGGCTTCGTCGATGACCGCCGCCCAGATGGTCATGCCCATCTCCAGGGCGCGCAGCTGCTCCAGTCGCTCGCGCAGCTCCAGCGGCGAGGGTGGGCTCTGCGTGAACCGCTCCAGCGCCTCGCGCCGATAGCCATAGACCCCGTGGTGCAGCCAGACCGGCGCGTCGCCATAGAGCACCGAGCGGGTGAAGTAGAGCGCCCGGCCGCTGCGCCCGTCCGGCGCCATGGCGGCCACCACCTTGGGGATGTCGGGATTGCTGCGCTCGGCCAGATCCGATTCCGCGACCATCACCGTGGAGAGGTCGCATTCCGGCCGCTCGGCCAGCAGGCGCGCGGTCGCCTCGACCACCGACGGCGCCAGGAAGGGGATGTCGCCCTGCAGGTTGATCACCACGTCGTGGCGCCCCCGCGGGTCCAGCACGTTCAGCGCCGCGACGATTCGGTCCGAGCCCGAAGGCAGGTCCGGATCGGTCAGCACCGCCTCACCGCCCGCCGCGCGCACCGCCTCGACGATCGCCGCGTCGCCTGCGGCGATGGCCACGGGGCCGACGCCGGCGGCCTGCGCCTGGCGCAGCACACGGACGATCATCGGCACGCCTTCGATATCCGCCAAGGGCTTGCCGGGCAGCCTCGTGGCGGCCATCCGCGCGGGGATCAGGACGATCGGGTTCATGTGCGTCCATGAGCGACCAACTGGCCGGTTGCGCGGGCGGCGGTAGCGTGTAAGAGAGCCGGGCGCAATAAGGGGCGGGGATTCCCGCGCTTACGTCGGCTTTCGGGCCGGCCGATAAGAGGGCCGATTTCAGGACTATGAGCGACCTAACGTTCAACAAAGTCGCCGGCGCTGTGCTGGCGACCGGTCTGGCCATTGTCGGCCTTCGCGAAATTTCCACCGGCGTGTTCGCCACCCACGAAGTCGAGAAACCCGGCTATGCGATCGCCGTGGTGGAAGACACCGGCGGCGGCGCGACCGCCGAAGCGCCGATCGACTGGGGCAGCGTCCTGCCGACCGCCGACCTCAAGGCCGGCGAGGCGGTGTTCGCTAAGTGCAAGTCCTGCCACACCATCGAGGCCGGCGGCCCGAACGGCACCGGCCCGAACCTGAACGGCGTCCTGGGCAAGAAGCCCGGCGCGCACGCGGGCTTCGCCTACTCCTCGGGCATGACCGAGCATGGCGGCGCGGTGGGGACCTGGCAGTTCGCCGACCTCTCCGAGTTCCTCAAGGCGCCTCAGAAGCACATCGCCGGCACCAAGATGACCTTCGTCGGCCTGAAGAAGCCGGAAGAGCGCATCAACCTCATCGCCTATCTCAACGCCCAGGGCTCGAACCTGCCGATTCCGGCGCCGAACCCGGTCGTCGCCGCGGCTCCCGCGGCTGAAGGCGCGGCTCCAGCCGAGGCTGGCGCTCCGACCGCGGCTCCGGCCGGCGCTCCGGCCAACGCCGCCGCCATCCCGGTGACCCCGGCCGCTCAGGCCGCCGCCCCCGCCAGGAAGGGCGGCGAACTCGTTCACTAGGGCCAGACGCATGCGCCCTTCTCCCCTTGCAGGAGAAGGTGGCAGGCGAAGCCTGACGGATGAGGGGTCTCTCAGATCTGGCCGATTGGCATCGGCGCACTCTTTAACTCAGCTATCAGGCGGATAGGGCTTTCGACCCCTCATCCGACCCCGCTCTCGCGGGGCCACCTTCTCCCGCAAGGGGAGAAGGATATTGAAGTCAAACCCGACGATACGCCGTTGGCTCACCCACACCGTTCGCCAGGTAGCGCGCGCGGGTCTGGGCCAGGGGCTCGATGGCCGTGGCCATGTGGAAGGCGTTGGCGTGGATGATCCGCGTTTCGTCCAGCATCATCGCCACGTGGCCGGTCCAGAACACCAGGTCGCCCCGCGCCAGGGTCTCTACCGCCTCGCCGACGGCTTCCTGCTGGTCGGTATCGCGCGGGAAGGCCTTGCCGCAAGCGAGCAGCGCCTGCTGCACCAGGCCCGAACAGTCGACCCCCAGGCTCTCGCGCCCGCCCCAGAGATAGGGCGCGCCCAGAAACCGTTCGGCCACCGCCACCGGGTCGGTTTCGAACATGCCGATGGGCGCCAGGTGCGCCTCGACGAACCAGCCGGAATTGGCCGCCTTGGCGAACCGGCCCTCGCGCGCCTCGATGGCCACCAGAGAATTGATCGAATAGGGCCCCAGGGCGCGGGACTTGATGCTGGGTTCGGTGAAGGCGTAGGTGCGGATCGCCGTGACCCGATGGCTGGGCGCCGGCCCGGCCGGGGCCAGGGTGCCGGTCTCCACGAAGCCCACATAGCCGTCGCGCCGCGCCTGGCCCCAGGCGTAGCCGTCGGCCTCCTCCAGCACGTCGAACACTTCGCCGAACAGCACCTGGTCGACCTGCTCCGACCAGGGGTCGGCCGCGCGGCGCAAGGCGGCGGCCGGGACGATGACCGTCATGGCCCGGGGATCGGCATAGGCCTTGGCCGCGACCACCCCCTCCAGGGCGCGGCTGGCCAGGTCGTCGCGGGCGGGGGTCACGCGCGGATCGAGGCTCATGCGAAGCGGTCCCGGATCATCTGGTAGAGGGCGCGGATCGCCTGGGCTTCGGCGCCCGAGCTGAAGCCGGGCCGGCCGCGCGGGTTCCAGGCGAAGATGTCGAAATGAGCCCACGGACCGGTGGGCGCGAACCGCTGCAGGAAGAGCGCGGCGGTCACCGAACCCGCCTGGGCCCAGCCGTCCGGGTCGTTCTTGATGTCGGCCACGTCGCTGTCCAGGGCGTCGACATAGCCCTTCCACAGGGGCATGCGCCACATGGGGTCGGACACCTGCGCCATGGCGCTCTCGATCTGGCCGGCCAGCGCCTCGTCGTCGGTGTAGAACGGGGGCAGTTGCGGGCCGAGCGCCGCGCGCGCCGCCCCGGTCAGGGTGGCAAGGTCCAGGGTGAGCGCAGGCTCCAACTCGGCGGCGCGGGTGAGCGCGTCGGCCAGGATCAGCCGGCCCTCGGCGTCGGTGTTGCCCACCTCGATGGTCAGGCCCTTGCGGCTGTCCAGGATGTCGCCGGGCCGCATGGCGTCGCCGGAAATGGCGTTCTCCACCGCCGGAATCAGCACCGCCAGCCGCACCGGCAGCTTGGCGGCCATGATCATCCGGGCCAGGGCCAGCACGTGGGCCGCCCCGCCCATGTCCTTCTTCATGTTGCGCATGCCGGCCGAGGGCTTGATGTCCAGCCCGCCGGTGTCGAACACCACGCCCTTGCCCACCAGGGCGATCAGCGGCTTGCCGGCCTCGCCCCAGTCGATCTCGATCATCCGCGGGCCGCGGGCGTCCACCGCCGCGCGGCCGACCGCGTGGATGGCGGGGTAGTTGGCTTCCAGCAAGCCCTCGCCCGTGATCACCGTGATCCCCGCCCCGTGCTGTTCGGCGATCTCGCGGGCAATGGTCTCGATCTGCAGCGGGCCCAGGTCGTTGGGCGGGGTATTGATCATATCGCGGGCCAGGGCGCAGGCGTGGGAGATGCTGCGGACCTCGGTCATGTCGACGCCATCGACCACCAGGCGCGGCTGCGGCGAGCCCTTCTTCTTGTACCGGTCGAAGCGGTAGCTCCCCAGCGCGAAGGCGAGCGCGATCAGGTCGGGGGCGAACCCCGGCGGGGCTGAGGCGATGCGGAAATCGCCGGCCGGCAGCCGGGCCGGCAGGGCGCGGAAGGTCATGGGGTCGGCGGATGCGCCCAGGCCGAACAGCACCCGGTCCAGGCCGCCAGCGGTGTCGGGGACCACCAGGGCCTGACCGGCCTTGGCCTTGAACTCGGACATCTCGGCGAACGCCTTCACAAAGGCTCGGCGACCGTCGAGGAACCCTTCCAGATCCTTCTCGTAGAGGGCGTGGACGGGAACGGCCGCGCCCTGCGTGTGCTCGACGACGACTTCGGTCATGACGCTCTCCGGCGCCCGGCACTGAGCGCGCTTATGCTTAACGCTTCCTTTAAGCGGGCGGGGGAGACTGGCGGCCAGTCATCCGGAGCCCGTGAAATCATGTGTCGCATGTCGGCGCTCGCCGCAACCGCCCTGGGCCTGGCCCTTGCGTCCGGATCGCCGGCCGGCGCCCTGCCCTGGTCCAAGGCCAAGCCTGCGGCCGCTCCGGTCGCCGCCAAGACCGACGCGAAGAGCGAGGTGGCCGCCGCCCCCGCGCCGCGCCGCAAGGCCACGCCGGCCGAGCGCGCCGCCGTCGCGCGGATGGACCCCCTGGCCCGCGCCGCCTTCTGGGCCCGCGAGCTGGACGTCGATCCCGCCGACGCCGAGGCCGGCGTCCAACTCTCGCTGGCCCTGCGCACCATGGGCAGCTACGACGACGCCATCGCCGCCATCGGCCGGACCCTGGCCGTCCAGCCCGACAACGCCGACGCCCTGATGGAGCTCGCCAAGTCGCATGTCGGCCGCGGCCAGGGCTTCTACGCCATCGACCCCGCGCGGCGGGCGCAGCAACTGGCTCCCCGCGACTGGCGCCCGCCGTCCCTGCTGGGCGTCGCCTACGAACAGGCCCAGCGCGACGAGGAGGCCCTGGCGGCCCACCGCCTGGCGCTCAGCCTCGCCCCGGACAACCCCTCGGCCATCTCGAACCTCGCCCTGTTCCAGGCCAGCCACGGCCAGTCGGCGGAGGCCGAAGCCCTGCTGCGCAAGGCCGTCGCCCGCCCCGGCGCCCCCATGGCCGTGCGCCAGAACCTGGCCCTGGTGCTCGGCCTGCAAGGCCGCCTGGACGAGGCCGAGAAGCTGGCTCGCCAGGACCTGCCCCCTGAGCTGGTCGCCAACAACATGGCCTGGCTACGCGCGGCCACCGCCACCGCCACCGCGCCGGCGGGCCGCTCCTGGCAGGATGTCGGCCGGCCGCAGTAGGGCTAGGCGCGCACTTTCAGCATATGGACTGCGATGCCGCCATTGAGCTCCTCTTCCCGCTCCACCTGGTAGCCGAGTGAGGAATAGAGGCGAAGATTCTCCGTGAAGAGCTTGTTGGTGTAGAGTCGGGTCCCCATGAGCCCTGAGGACGCGGCCAGCTCGTCCGCCGTTTTCAGCAGCTTGACGCCGAAGCCCCGCCCCCGGAAAGCCGGACGAACGGCGACGTTCACAATCAGAAGGTGGTCGCGCTCCGGAACTGTCTCGATCAGGGCGGCCAGATGGCGGCCGACATGAAGCAGGTCAAACCGGTGCTTTCTGAGCGCGTCCGAATAGTCGACCGTCATCGGCAAAGGCTCGCGGCCAATCACCTCCACCCACTTCGCGTAGGCCTCGCGGGTCAGCGCGCCTATCGCGTCGGCGTCTGCCTTGTCGGCGACCCTTAGGCTCACGGCTTCATCCATGCGTTGCCTCCTGTGCGGGAATCTCACGACGGGCAGAAGCTTAGCAAACGTCGACAAAGGGTTCGCCATGGCGCGAAGGCGGCCATGTCCTTCAACATACATCGTGGCGGACAGTCCACCGGCCATACAGCGGCGCGTGACCTAGCGGAGATTCGGGCTTGCCTAATCCATCGCCGACCTCTCGTCTTGGTTGGCTGGGCCTCCAAGAGTTGGCGCCCTAGCTGTCCGCGACCAGCTGCAACCGCCGCGGGTCGAGCAGCCCGATCCGGCCGTACTCCAACGCCACCAGCCCCTCCCGCCGGAACGCAGCCAGGTGGCCGTTCACGGTCTTGCGCGTCAGGCCGACCAGTTCGGCCAACGCCTGCTGGTTGAGGTTCAGGACGCTCGGGTCGGGCCGCGACCTGGTCAGCGCCAGCAGGCGCGCGGCGATCCGCTGGCGCGGCGGCAGGGTGGCGATCTCGGCGGCCATCTGCAAGGCGCTGCGGAGCTGCAGATAGACCAGGGCCGCCACCGCCCGCCAGATGTCGGGCCGCTCGCGGGCGATCCGCTCCAGTCCCGCGTCGGAGACCCGCAGGATCAGGCTCGCCTCGGCGCAGACGGCGGTGGCCAGGCGCGGGCCGCCGCCGAAGCGCATGGCCTGGCCCAGCGCCGCGCCCGCCGCGGCATGGCCGACCCGCACCTCCCGGTCGCCGGGCGCCTGGCAGTAGAGGTCGACCGCGCCCTCGACCACCACCATCAGGCCGGTCTCCTCGTCTCCCTCGGCCTGGGCCCAGCGGCCGGCGGCGAGCCGCGCCAGGCCGCCCTCCTGCACCAGGGCCTGGGCGAGGCCCGGCGGATACGGGGCCAGCCAGCGCGAGGCGGTCAGCAGGTCGAGAGCCTTCTCGGAGTCCGAAGTCATGGCGTGATTGTAACTCAGGTTACAAACTTGCGCGATCGCGACCCTAGACTGGCGCCAACAGACAAACGCCAGGGAGGCGAACATGACCGCCATCGTCCAGGACACCGAAGGCTGCGGGGCCGAGATCGCCGATATGGCCGCGGCCCGGGCCAGCGACACCGAGATCGACCTGATCCGCGACACCGTCTATCGGCGCGGCGTCGCCTTCCTGCACGGCCAGCACCTGACGCCCGAGGAGCATATCGCCTTCGCCGAGCGGATCGGGCCGATCGTGGTCAACCGCTACTTCCCGCCCTCGGAGCGCTATCCGCAGATCGCCAAGGTCGAGAAGACGGAAACCCAGACCACCAATATCGGCGGCGGCTGGCACACCGACCACAGCTACGACCAGGCGCCGGCCATGGGCTCGGTCCTGCTGGCGGTGGAGACCCCGCCGGAGGGCGGCGACACCCTGTTCGCCGACATGTACGCCGCCTATGAGGCCCTGTCGGACGGGCTGAAGGCGACCCTGTCGGGCCTGCGCGCCGTCCACGCTTCCGAGCACATCTACGGGTCCAAGGGCGTCTACGGGATGACCGATCAAGCCCACCTCGCCGGCCATGCCGACAATCCCAGCGCCGTGCATCCGGTGGTGATCGTCCACCCCGGCAGCGGTCGCAAGGCGCTCTATGTGAACCCGGCCTTCACGGTGGGCTTCGAGGGCTGGAGCCGGGAGGAGAGCATGGCGCTGCTGGCCTATCTCTACCAGCACGCGGTCAAGCCGCAGTTCGTCCACCGCTTCAAGTGGGCGCCGGGCTCGATGGCCATCTGGGACAACCGCGCCACCTGGCACCACGCTATGAACGACTATCAGGGCCAGCGGCGGCTCATGCACCGCATCACCATCGCCGGCGGACCGCTCGCCTAGACCATTTTCCGCCGAAGTGGACGCCGGTTCGGCGAAGAAAATGGTCTAAATTCAAAGAGGTTTGAGAAAAATTCGATCCAATTAGATCGGATTTTTCTCTAGTGGGGCCGGGATATGTTGGGGTTCTCGCCCATCATGTCGGTCACCTTCATCACCGCCGGGCCGAGGATGACCACGAACAGCACCGGCAGGAAGAACACGATCATCGGCACGGTCAGCTTGGCCGGCAGCTGAGCGGCCTTCTTCTCGGCGGAGGCCAGGCGCATGTCGCGGTTCTCCTTGGCCATGACCCGCAGGGCCGTGCCCAGCGGCGTGCCGTAGCGTTCGGCCTGGATCATGGCCGTGGTCACCGACCGGATGCCGGGATGGTTGGTCCGCTTGGCTAGGCCTTCATAGGCCTGGCGTCGTTCAGGAAGATAGGAAATCTCCGCCGTCAGGAGGGTGAGCTCCTCGGCCAGCTCGATGGAGGTCGAGCCGATTTCGGCGGCCACCTTCTGGATCGCGGCCTCGATGGACATGCCGCTCTCCACGCAGATCAGCAGCAGGTCGAGCGCGTCGGGGAAGGCGCCGACGATCGACTCGCGCCGCTTGGTGGCGACGTTGGAGATATAGACGTTCGGCGCGTAGTAGCCGAGCGTCAGGCCACCGATCGAGAACGCCGCCCGGGTCAGGGTCGGCAGGCCGAAGTCCTTGATCACGAACAGGTAGAACCCGATCGCCGCGGCGAACACGAAGGGCAGGACGAACCGGAAGAAATAGAAGGTCGAGACCGGTCGAGGACCGCGGTAGCCGGCCTGGGCCAGCTTGTCGACCACCTGGGGGTCCTCCAGCAGGCGCGAGAGCTGCAGGCGCTCCACCACCTTCTTGTAGAGGCCCTCGTCGATGTGCCGCAGGCTGCTCTGGCCGGTGTTGTTCTTGGCGGCCAGCGCCTCGCGTGACTTGCGCCGCAGCTCCTCGCGCCGGCTCGAGACCGACTTCAGCCGGGTCTCCAGGCTGTTGCGGGTCATCATCGGCATGGCGATGGTGACGATCGTCGCGAAGCAAACCACGGCGACGAAAGCCGCCAGCAGGTTGTCGGGATCGACGATGGTGCTGACCAGGTCCACGCTCGCTCCCTAGATCCTGAAGTTGATCATCTTGCGCATCGCGAAGATGCCGATCGACATCCAGACGGCGCCGGCCAGCAGCATCATGTGGCCGCGGGGGTCGGTGAACAGCGGCTTCATGTATTCCGGCGCGGTCATGCTGATCAGGGCCATGACGCCGGGCGGCAGCGAGCCGATGATGAAGGCCGAGGCCACGGCCTCCCCCGACAGCGCCTTGATCTTCTCGCGCATCAGCTTGCGGGCGCGGATCACGGTGGAGAGGTTGCCCAGGGCCTCGGCCAGGTTGCCGCCGGTCTTGGCCTGGATGGCCAGGACGATGGCAAAGAACCGCACCTCCGGCGTCGGCATCTGCTCGAACATCTTCTCCAGGGCCTGGTCCATCGAGACCCCCATGCCGATGCCCTCGACCAGGCGGTTGAACTGGCCGGCCATGGGTTCGGCCGTTTCGCGGGCGATGACCCGCAGGCTGTCGTGCACGGGCAGGCCCGACCGGATGCCGCGGACGATGATGTCCATGGCGTCCGGGAACGCCTCGGTGAATTTCTTGACGCGTCGGGCGGCCAGGAACCCCAGCACCCAGCGCGGCAGGCCGAAGCCGGCCGCGAAGGCCAGGCCCAGGCCGATAAGCGGCGACTGACGCAGGAGGATGACCACCAGCAGCACCACGACTCCGACCACGCCGCTGGCGATCCAGAAATTGCGGACATTATCGCCGAGCCCCGCCTGCTGCATCTTGGCGCCGATGCTGAGCGTCGCCTTCTTCTGCTGGCGGTCCTGGTCGCGCAGGGTCTTGAGGATCTGGCGGCGGCGCTGGTCCTGGGCGCTCACGGCCGGACGCCGCCGGCCGCCCGGGCGGGATTCGGCGCTCACAAGGGCCTGGGCGCGCTTGACGGTCTTGGCCTGGCCATTGTCGCCGCCGGCCAGGGCGAGGCCCAGGCCCGCGACCGTGATGAAGCCGAGGACGGCGATCAGCAGGGTGGCGAGGGTCGATCCCATGCCTATTCCGACGCGTCGAGGGCTTCGGCGAGCTCACGCTCCAGGCCGTAATAGCGGGCGCGGTCCCAGAACCGCGGCCGGGCGATGCCGGTCGAACGGTGGCGGCCCACCACCCTGCCGTCGGCGTCGTCGCCGGTGATCTCGTAGACGAACAGGTCCTGGGTGATGATCACCTCGCCTTCCAGCCCCACCACCTCGGTGATGTGGGTGATCCGGCGCGAGCCGTCGCGCAGGCGGGCGGCCTGGATGATCACGTCCACCGAACCCACGATCATCTCGCGGATGGTCCGCGAGGGCAGGCCGTAGCCGCCCATGGTGATCATCGATTCCATCCGGCTGATGGCCTCGCGCGGGCTGTTGGCGTGCAGGGTGCCCATGGAGCCGTCGTGGCCGGTGTTCATGGCCTGCAGCAGGTCGAAGGCCTCGGGGCCGCGGACTTCGCCGACGATGATGCGTTCCGGACGCATCCGCAGGCAGTTCTTGACCAGGTCGCGCATGGTGATCTGGCCCTGGCCTTCCAGGTTCGGCGGCCGGGTCTCCAGGCGCACCACGTGCGGCTGCTGCAGCTGCAGCTCGGCGGCGTCCTCGCAGGTCACGACCCGCTCGGTGGGGTCGATGAAGGCGGTGAGCGTGTTGAGCAGGGTGGTCTTCCCCGAGCCCGTCCCGCCGGAGATGATCAGGTTGCATCGGCAGGCGCCGATCACCCCCAGGACCCGCGCCCCTTCCGGGCTGATGGAGGCGTACTCCACCAGGTTCTTCATGGTCAGTTTGTCTTTCTTGAACTTCCGGATGGTGAGCGTGGGCCCGTCCAGCGACAGCGGCGGCGAGATCACGTTCACGCGGGAGCCGTCCGGCAGGCGCGCGTCGCAGATCGGCGAGCTTTCGTCGACCCGGCGGCCGACCTGGCTGACGATCCGCTGGCAGATGTTCATCAGCTGGGCGTTGTCGCGGAACCGGACATTGGTCAGCTGGACCTTGCCGGCGACTTCGATGAACACCCGGCTGGCGCCGTTGACCATGATGTCGGCGATGTCGTCGCGGGCCAGCAGGGGCTCCAGCGGCCCATAGCCGAGCACGTCGTTGATGATGTCCTGGACCAGCTGGTCCTGCTCGACCACCGACATGGAGACGTTCTTGATCGCCACCAGCTCGGCGACGATGTCGCGGATCTCCTCCCCCGCCTGCTTGACGTCCAGCTGGGCCAGCTGGGCCAGGTCGATGGTGTTGATCAGGGCGTTGAAGATCGTGGTCTTCGTCGCGTGGTAATAGTCGGACTGCTCGCGGACCACCTGGGTGGCCGGCGCGGGGCCCTGGGCGGCGCGGAGCTGTTCGAAGGCCAGGGTCGACTTCGGCCCGGCGCCCTGGGCGGCGCGCTCGGCCTTGGTGGGAATGGGAATGGGAGCCTGCGGCGCGGCGGACGCCGGGGCCGGTCCAGCCGCGGGGTCGATGCGTTGCGGTCGCGTCGCGATCGGCGCGCCCTCGCCCGCCGTGGGGGGCGGGGGGGTCGGTCGGAGCCGCGGCGCTTCGCCGTCGGTGGGACGCTTGCCGAACATGCTACTTCCGCTTGAGCAGGCTGGAGAGCAGCGAGGTCTTCTGGACCGCCGGCGGGTCGCGGCGGGCGATCTGCTGGGCCAGGTGGTCGATGCCCTCGGCCGAGCGCGACTTCGGGCCCACCTCGCAGACCATCTGGCCGTTGTTGGCCGCCTGGCCGAACAGCTTTGGGTCGAACGGCAGGCAGAGGGTGGGCGTCAGGCCGAGCGCCTCGCCGAAGTCCTTGACCGGGATTTCCGGGCGGCCCGGCACGCCGACCTGGTTCAGCACCAGACGCGGCGGGGCGTCGTTGGGCCGCGCGCGGCGGACCAGGTCGACCATGTTCTTGGCGTTGCGCAGCGAGGCCAGGTCCGGCGTGGCCACGATCACCAGGTCGTCCGAGGTCAACAGGATCTTGCGCTTCCAGGCCGTCCAGACGTGGGGCAGGTCCAGGACCACGAAGGGCGCCGCGCCGCGGATCTTCTGGGTGACCTCCTCGAAGGCCTCGGGTCCGATCTCGTAGTCGGCCTCGAGCGTGGCCGGGGCGGCGAACAGGGATAGCCGATCGGTGCAGCGGGCCATCATCCGGTCCATCAGGACGGGGTCCAGGCGATCCGGCTGCGACAGGGCGTCGACGATGCCCTGGATCGGGTCCTGGTTGAAATCGAGGCCGGCGGTGCCGAAGGCCAGGTCCAGGTCGACCAGGACCGCGCCGGTCTGCAGGCGCTCGGTGATCGAATAGGCGACGTTGTGGGCCAGGGTCGAGGTCCCGGCCCCGCCCTTGGCGCCGCAGAAGGCGATCTGGCGGCCGACGAAGGGGGCGGAGGGATCGGCATAGAGCCCGGCCACGGTGCGGACCATCTGCAGCGGGCTGAGCGGCGGCACCAGATATTCCGACACCCCGCGGCGCATCAGCTCGCGATAGAGGGCGATGTCGTTGGCCGAGCCGATCAGCACGACCTTGGTGCCCGGATCGCAGACCTGGGCCAGCCGGTCCAGCAGGGTGAGCAACTCGGCGGCGGAGTCCAGGCACTCGACCCACACCAGCGAGGGCGTGGCCTGGTTCTGGTAGTTGTCGACCGCCGCGGCGAGGCCGCCCATGCGGGTCACCACCGTGGTCCGCTCCATCCGGCGGTCCTCGGCCGCCCGGTCGGCGAGCTCGGCGGTTTCCGGCGTGGCGCAGAAGATGTGGATGGTGATCCGCGGCAGCAGGGTCTCGCCGAACGCCGCCTCCGCGCCGGCCAGCATCTCGTGCACCGGATTGGCGACCGCCGGGCGCGCCGGTTCGCCGGTCTCGATCTGCGGCCCGCCCATCGCCTGGGTGGCCTTCGAGGCGGGCGCGAACGGGTCGGTCTCTTCGTCGGCGAGTGCCGGGGACGACTCGCGCCAGGCGTCGGCCGGCGCGGCTGCGAATTCGTCGACCGCCTCGTAATCCAGGTCGAAGGGGTCTTGGCTCGACTTCGGATTCATCAGACCAGGCCCCGCATCACTTCACCGCCTGGGCGACAACGCCGGTCGCCTGCTTGTCCGTCTGGGTGGAGGTGTTCTCACCTTTCCGGTACTTGGCCAGCACGTCGGCGCGGCGCCCGGCGTCCGGCGGCGTCGAGGCGCGCGGCCCCTTCAGGTCCGCCGGATTGGCGATCTGGGCCGCCATGTTGGCGACGGTGGCGCACCCGAAATTGGGCTGCACCTCGTTCAGCATGCTGTGGGAGATGCTGGTCCATGAGCGGCCGCAATCGGGGATGGCCGCCGCGTGGCGCAGATAGCCCACCAGCAGCGGCGCGCGGGCCTCACCCTTGGCGTCGTATCCGACGACACGGACCTGCTCGGCGCGGACGCCCTGACCGATCAGGAAGCTCCGCGCCCCCTCGGCGGTGCGGAAGGCCGCCGAACTATCGGGGCCGCCGCTGGGCGACTGCAGGGTGATGGCGCCGCCCTCGCCTTCGCGCCATTCGGAGACGAACGCGGCGAGCGCGTCGGCCTGGGTCGGCGAAAGGCCCGCGGCGTGGACCGCCAGCGCGATCTCGTGCGGCTGGGAGGTGATCTCCGTCTTCCAAAGCTCGGTGGGCGTGCGGGACTGGGACGCCACGCTCGGCTCCTGCAGCGGGAGGCTGGCGCAGGCCGAGAGGGCCGCGCACGAGGCCAGGACGACGAAGCGATGCATCGGGGCGAACCTCATTCGATCACGTACCCATAGGGCCCCTGATAGGTGCGGCCGGCGGCGGCCTGCGGCTTGGCCTTGTAGGCCCTGGTCAGTGCGCCCATCAGCAGGGTCGAGCCGTCGTCGGCCGTGCGCATGCCGTCCACGGGGGTCTGCAGGCGGTCGGCGCTGGTCGCCTCGACGAGGTAGGGCGTGATGATGATCACCAGCTCGGTCTCGCCGGCGAGGTAGTCGCGGGAGCGGAACAGGGCGCCCAGGACCGGAAGCGTGGTCATGCCCGGCAGAGCGTCGATGTTCTGGCGGGTCTTCTCCTGCAGAAGTCCTGCGATCATCATCGAGCCGCCGGAGGGCAGCTCCACGGACGTCTCTGCGCGGCGAACCGTCAGGGCCGGGATGGTCAGGCCCGCGGAGGCGCCGGGCGTCGACAGTGAGAAGGCGCCCTCGGTGGTCAGTTCGGAAACCTCGGTGGAGAGTTTCAGGGCGATACGGCCGGAGGACAGCACCACCGGGGTGAAGCCGAGCCCCACGCCGAACGGCTTGAACTCGATGGTGACCGCGCCGGTGTCGTCCTGCGCCACCGGCACCGGGAACTCGCCGCCAGCCAGGAATCGCGCCGACTCGCCCGAGCCGGCGGTCAGGTTGGGCTCGGCCAGGGTGCGGACCAGGCCCACGCGCTCGAAGGCGCGCAGCGTTGCGTCGCCTTGGACCTTGCCGCCCACTTCCCGGACGCTCGCGGCGGCGCCGCCCAGGAGCGATCCGCTCACGCCGAAGGTCGCCGACTTGCTGAACAGGAACTGCGCGTCGCCCAGTTCGCCGATGATCGCGTCGAGATTGAACCCAAGCTGTTTGATGACATTGCGCTGCATCTCGACGATGCGGACCTTCAACATCACTTGGTCCTTGCCCGCGATGCTGAGCATGTTCAGCACCATCTCCGGCTTTTCAACCGAGGTGCGGGCGATCTGCAGGGCCTTGTCGGCGTCGGACAGGTTGGCGACCTGACCCGACAGGATCAGGCTGCTGTTCATTGCATCGACCCGCACATGAGCGCCGGGCACCAGGCGGTTGATCGTCTGGGCGACGGCGCTCGGATCCTGGTCGACCCGGATGTCCAGGCTGAGGATGCGGCGGCCGGCCGTGTCGAAGAACACCGCGTCCGTGGTGCCGGTCTTGAGGCCCAGGATGAAGATCCGCCGCGGGGTGCGCAGCATGGCGTCGGCGACGCCGGGATTGGTCACCAGCACGTCGCGCGCGTCGACCGGCAGCTCGACGACGGCGGACTTGCCGACCGGCAGGCTGAGCGACTGGCTGTTTCCGCGGCCGGCCAAGTCGACCCGCATCACGGCCGCCGAGGTCGCCAGACCCGCGGCGAACGGGTCTGACTGAGCCGACGCCGGCGACAGCGGCGCCAGGACCGTGGCGGCCGCCAGGGCCAGCGCCCGCAGGATTCGGGACGGGCTCATTGGGCGACAACCTCCGTAACTGCACCACCGCGATAGACCCGCAGCCCGTCGCCGGATCGGCTGGGACCGCCGCGCCCGGGCCCGCCGCCCGCATCGGCGTAGGAGCGCAGCGCCAGTTGCATCTCGCCCTGGGCCTTGCCCCGGGCCAGGACCTCCACGTCGGAGGCCGGCAGTTCGAGGGTGGCCACGGCCCCCACGATGGTCTTGGAATCCTTGCCCGGGGCGGTGGCCTGGTCGATGGCCAGGACGCGCAGGTTGCGCATCAGCACCTCGGTGATGAAGCCGTCGCCCTCGGCGGCCTTGCGGCTCTGCAGGACGTCGACCCGGTCGCCGGGCAAGATGAACCCGCCGGCGGCGGTCTCGGCGTTGATCGGGACCGACATGGCGCGCATGCCCGGCGCCACGACCACGGCCATATAGCCGCTCTGTCCGGCGCGGACGACCTTGCGGGCCATGATCGGTTCGCCCTTGAGGATGACTTCCTTGACGATCGCGCCTGAGAAGGCCTGCATCGGCTCCTGGGTCTGGATCAGGTCGGTTGTCACCTTGGCGGCGGTCTTGACCGCCTTGTCGGCGCCCGTGGCGGGCAGCGCGGGCGCCGCGCCATCGGTCACGAAGGCGGGATTGAGCGCGTCGGCCGGCCAGGGCTGCCAGCTCATGTCGGCGATGGCCAGACGGGCGCCCACGGGCAGGTCGCGCTTGGCCACCAGCACCTGGGCCATGGGTTTGGCGGGCGCAGCCGCGGCGATCACCGGCGCGCGGGGCGTCTTTGGAACGAGCATGCCGCGCACCAGGAAGGCGAGCGCGATCGCTGCGATCGCGGCGACGGCGAGGATGGCGATGCGGACGGCGCCCATATGCGACTACCCGAAACTCCCGCAAGGCGGGCGACCGACGCGTCCCCGGCGTTCGCCAGGCCCGCGATTCGAATGTCCGACCTTCTGCCGGCTACACGTCTATTGGCCCGCCATGGTTAACGTCGGGCTAAGGGGCCTTAACTCATCCCAGACCCGGGAAGGCCGTCAGCAGCGCGGTCTCGGGAAAGGCGACCAATGCGCCCGCCGCGATAGCCACGCCGTAGGGCACGCTCTCGCCCGGCGTCGCCAGGCGGCCGAGCCAGGTCGGTCCGATGGAAGCCACGCCCCTGAGCCTCTGCGTGCGCAGCCCAAGCAGGCCCAGGGTCAGGAGGCCGCCGCCGAGCCCGGTGACCGAGATGAAGGTGGCGACCGCCGGCCAGCCCATCCAGAGCGCCGCGGCCGCGAACAGCTTGGCGTCGCCGCCGCCGATCCAGCCCAGGGCGAACATGGCCATGGCGGCGACCAGGGCCGCGGCGCCGACGCCGAAGTGCAGGCCGATGGTCTCCAGCGGCAGGCCCAGAGCCAGGGCGGCCGGGACGAAGGCCAGGATCAGCCCGCCCGAGATCCAGTTGGGGATGGTGTAGGTCGTGACGTCGCGCAGGGCGGCGGCGATGACCAGGGCCGGGAACACGAACAGCAGCACGGCTTGGACGATCGGCGGCATCGCGAGGAACCCTGGCGGCGAAGAACAGCCCGCAGAGTCCGCCAATCGGATGAACGGAGCGTTGAAATGCGAAAAGCCGCGGCGCTTTCGCGACGCGGCTGCGGAGGGTTGGGGCGGCGAAGTCTCGCCGGCTGGGGTCTGTGGCTTCAGTCCTGCGGCATCGCGCCGATCACCTGGCCGAAGACATCGGTAAGGCTGGCGCTGATAGCCATCATGCCGCCGATCAGGGTCACCGTGATCAGGGCGGCGATCAAGCCGTATTCCACGGCGTTCGAGCCCGACTGGTCTTTCAGGAACCGATGAAGGAAGGCCATGACGCACTCCACGGCGGGATCGAGATTGCTCCGGGGGAGCCGTTGCCCAAAACGCAACCGCGGCGGCTTTCGCCGCCGCGGCGCGTAGTTGGTGCTTCCGCGCCTTAGGAGGCGGCGTCGGTCAGGTCGCCGCTGATGCCGACCAGCAGGGTATTCAGCGAGCCCGAGACCAGGCCCATGGCGCTCACGAGCACCACGGCGATGAGGGCGGCGATCAGACCATACTCGATGGCCGTGGCGCCGGATTCGTCCTTCAGGAAGCGGGTGACAAACTTAGACATGCTCAATCTCCTTTGTTGCTGCGAGCAGACTGGTGAGGGATCAAGCCCGATTGGCCTGCTCGCCCCGAAACGCAGGGACAATTTGGCTCACCGCGCTTAATTGCGAGTAAACATCGGAGTATTCGCTGAAAACTTTCTATGGTTTACTTGTGTTTACTGTTATCAACCGTTAACCATGAGGTCCAAAAGCGCCCGGAATCGGCGTTTTGACATAATGATTCTCGCGCGCGCACGTAGGGAGGGAAATTCAGTCTTTCTTGACCATTCAAGCCCAGCCTCGCCGTGCGATTTTTTTTCGGACAGCGATCCCATGCGACGTCTTCTGCTCAGCCTCACCGCCGGCCTGGCGCTCCTGGCGACCGCCTCGCAGGCCGATGCGCCCAGCCTTTCGGTGCCGATCCACCAGAGCGCCCGCCTGCTGCTGCCCGCCGGCGCCCGAGATGTGATGATCGGCAATCCCAGCATCGCCGACGTCAATGTCATCGATGGACGCAGCGTCGTGGTCCTGGGCAAGGGCTACGGGGTCACCAATCTGCTGGTCATCGACGCCCTGGGCCGCACCGTCCTGGAGCGACAGGTCGTGGTCTCAGGACCGAACTCCGGCCGCGTCTCGGTCATTCGCGGCGCCCAGGTCGACAGCTACGCCTGCGCCGGGGCCTGCGAAAAAGAGCCCGCCGAGGATGGCAAGGCCAAGGCGGCGACCCCGCCTTCGCCTTAAACCTCCGGTTAGCCAGACTTCGCTAGACTGCCCCGGTTCGGAGACCTGGGGACGTCATGTCGCGCCTTGTCAGCAAATCCTTCGCGGCCCTGAGGCGGCTGGCGCGCGAGAAGCGCGGCTCGACCGCCGTGGAATTCGCGATCATCGCCATTCCCTTCATGGCCCTGCTGTTCGGCGTGGTCGAGATCGGTATGGTGCTGCTGATATCCGCCACCCTCGACACCGCCGTGGAATACGCCGCGCGCAATGTCCGCACCGGCGAGTTCCAGAGCGCCGGCGCGGTCAGCAAGGACGACTTCAAGGCCCTGGTCTGCCGCAACATGACCTGGCTGCAGGGCGGTTGCGCCAATCGGATCATCGTCGAGTCCCAGACCTTCAACAACTACGCCGACGCCGGCGCCTCGCTATCGGCGGCCCCGGCCACCTTCGATCCGGAGGGAAACCGCTGCTGGTCGGTGGGCGGACCGACGGACATCGTCCTGATGCGCGTCTACTACCAGTGGGACCTGATCACTCCGGTGCTCACCCCCGCGCTCGAGAACATGGGCGGCGGCAAGCGGCTGATCGTCTCCGCCTCGGCCTTCCGCAACGAGCCCTATGACCCGGACCAGGACGAGGTAGGCGCGGCATGCTGAGACGTCTCATCCGCAACCGGCGGGGATCGGCCGCCGTCGAATTCGCCTTCATCGCGCCGGTCGCGATCCTGTTCTACTACGCCCTGGTGGAGTCCAGCCAAGGCATGCTGGCCAACCGGCGCGCCGGTCACGTGGCCACGGCCGTGGGCGACATCGTGGCCCAGGATGGGCAGATCACCACCGCCGATGTTGAGGATCTCTTTCTCATCGCCAATGCGATCTTCCGGCCGCTGCCAACCGACTCGCTCAGCATCCGCGTCACCAGCATCCGGATCGAGGCCAACAGCCAGCAGACCGTGGTCTGGTCGCAGGCCAAGGGATCGATGGCCGGGCTGTCGGGCACACTTACCTCGGTCCCCGCGCCGTGGGTCGTGCCCGGAAGCGGGGTGGTCCGCGTCGACACCAGTTACACGTACAATTCTCCGCTCCAGAAGATGATGCCTGAGCCCATCCAGATGTCGCACACCATGTATATCCGGCCGCGGGGCTACGTGGCGGTGCTGCGCCCCAACTAATCCAGGGCGCGCGCCAGGCGCTCGGCGAGCCGGCTCGGCCCGTAGGCGACGGCGTCCAGCGCCGCGACCTCCCGCAATCCGACCAGGCTGTTGGTGAGGAACACCGCCTCGGCGGCGTCGAGCTCGCCAGGCTCGGCCGCCGTCTCCGCGACCTCGACGCCCAGCCCGGCCGCCGCCGCGATCACGCGGGCCCGCATCACGCCGGCCAGCACGCCGCAAGTCAGGGCCGGAGTGAACAACCGTCCCTCCCGCACCCAAAACAGGTTCGCCGCCGCCGCGCAGGCGACCTCGCCGCGGTTGTTGAGCATCACCGCCTCGTTGGCGCCACGCGCGCGGGCCTCCTGGCGGGCCAACACGTTGTCGAGATAGGCCAGGGTCTTCAGCCGCGAGGCCGGCGAGCCCTCATTGCGCCGCACTGTGCTCAGGATCAGCCGGGCTGGGCCCTCCGGGACCGCCGACGGCGCGGCGCTGGCGAACAGCCTCGGAACCGGCTCCTCCGGCCGGTCCAGCCCCCGGCCGCCCGAGCCCGCCGTAAGGGTCAGCCGCACCGCCGCGCGCGGCGCCTCCACCCCCTCGATCGCCTGTCGCATTAGCCGCTCGGCCTCGCCTCGGTCGGGCGTGGGCAGGCCCAGGGTCGCGCAGCCGGCCGCCAGCCGGTCCAGATGCGCCTCGAGGTCGACCAGCACGCCGTCCCTGGCCAGCAGAGTCTCGAACAGGCCATCGCCCAGCAGCAGACCGCGATCGTCGAAGGGAATCATGCGGCGGTCCCCTCCAGGGCGCGCAGCAGGGCGGCGATCTTGGCCTCGGTCTCCAGGCGCTCGGCTCGGGGATCGGAGTCGGCGACGATCCCCGCCCCCGCCCGCGCCTCGACGCTCCAGCCCTGCCCGTCCTCCACAAAGCCCGCGGTGCGGATCAGCACGCTGGAATCCAGCGCCCCGTCGACCCCCGCCCAGAACAGCGAGCCGCAATAGGGGCCGCGCGGGGTCTCCAGCCCGGCGATCACCTTCATGGCCTGGACCTTGGGCGCCCCGGTGATCGAACCCGGCGGGAAAGCCGCGCGCAGCAGGTCCACCGCCCCTCGTCCCGCCGCCAGCCGCCCGGTCACCGTCGAGACCAGGTGGTGGACATTGGCGAAGCTCTCCACGGCGAACAGCTCCGGGACCCGCACGCTGCCGGGGACGCAGACCCGCGCCAGGTCGTTGCGCATCAGGTCGACGATCATCAGGTTTTCGGCCCGGTCCTTGTCGCTGGCGGAAAGCTGGCGGGCCAGGCAAGCGTCCTCGTCGGCAGAGCGGCCGCGCGGGCGCGTGCCCTTGATCGGCCGCGTCTCCACCATCCCGCCCCGCGCCTGCAGGAACCGCTCGGGGGAGTTGGACACCACCGCCAGGCCCGGCAGGCGCAAATAGGCCGCGAACGGCGCGGCGCTCTGCCCCGCCAGCCGCGCGAACAGGTCGAAGGGCGCGGCGCCCGGCGCCAGCCGCCCGGACCAGCTCCGGGCGATATTGGCCTGGAAAATCTCCCCGGCCTGGATGCGGGCCACCACCTGGGCGACCGCATCCTCGTAGGCGTCGGGATCGGACGCGGTGAGCCCCCGCGCCAGGACGCCCCCGGCGGGCGCGACGGGCGCCAGGTCGAGCCAGGCCAGGGCGCGGGCGGCCTGGGCCTCCGCCGCCGCTGCGTCGGCCCCGCGACCCACCGCCACCACCGCGCCCCGCTCATGGTCGAAGGCCAGCAGGGTCGGGTAACGGGCGGCGGCGAGATCGGGCCACCCGGTTCGGCTGAGGCCCAGCGGTTCGACCACATCGCCCAGTTCGTAGCAGGCCAGGCCCGCCACCCCGCCCTGGAACGGCGGGCCGTCGGCGAGGCTCGGCTCCGTTGGACCCAGCAGGTCGGCCAGCCCCTCGAAGGGATCGCGGCCGGGCGCGCCCACGAAAGTCGTTTCGGGCGCGCGGGCCACATAGGACCAGCGGCCCCTCGGGCCGCCGCCACCAGAGACGAAGCCGATCGCCCACGGCTCCCCGGCGAAGGCCGAGAGCACCTCGACCGGGTCGCGCCAGGAGGTCCGGAGCTGGGCCACGCAATGCATGGCGCGGCCCTTAGAGCGCGATAGCCGAAAGTGGAAGCCGGTTTCGGCGGCCATCGCGCTCCAACCCTTGGACTCCTTCAGCGGCCATGAGGGGAAGTCAGATGCGGCGATCGCCTCCGCGCACGAACAGCAGGCCGACGAAGCCGACAGCCAGCAGGATGATGATCATGGCGAAGCCGCCCTGCTGGCTGTGGAAGATATTGGTGCCCAGATTGACCAGGAACGAGCCCAGCCAGATCGTCGCCGTGCCCGACAGCGCATAGACCCCGAAGAAGGCCCCGGTCTGCTCCGGCGGGGTCAGCCGCACCAGCAGGGTGCGGCTCGAGGCGTAGTGGGCGGTGATGAAGATGGCGTTGGAGAAGCCGATCAGCAGATAGATCCACTCCGGCAGGCTGCGGAAGAACGGCCCGTTCCACATGGGCGCGTGGGCGGCGGGGTCATGGGCCCAGAAATAGAGGATCTGCTCAGGCCCCATGCCGATGATGGCGATGATGCCGATCAGCGACATGAAGATCTCCAACTGCACGGCCCGGCGCGGTCCCAGCCCCGCGTCCAGCCAGCGCCCGACGAAGCCGCCCAGCACCGCCAGTACGGTGAGGATGATGCCGTACATCAGCATCTCCAGCGCGCCCCAGCCCATCACCCCGCTGGCGTAGATGCCGCCATAGATCAGGATGGCGGTCATGCCGTCGACATAGAACATCCGGCTGATCAGGAAGATCGCCGCGTCCTTGTAATGCTTCATGCC
>NZ_JAUYOJ010000056.1 GCF_030697925.1 Phenylobacterium sp.
CCACGGTGCTCGGCCTCCTCGTCGTCGCCTACACCTTCAACTTCATCGACCGCACGATCATCGCCACCATCGGCCAGGCGATCAAAGTCGACCTGAAGATCACCGACACCCAGCTGGGCCTGCTGGGCGGCATCTATTTCGCCCTGCTCTACACCCTGCTGGGCATCCCGATCGCGCGGCTGGCCGAGCGGTTCAACCGGGTCAACATCATCTCGGCGGCCATCCTGATCTGGTCGGCCTTCACCGCGCTCTGCGGCACGGCCACCAGCTTCGCCCAGCTGGCCGCCTACCGGTTCGGGGTCGGGTTCGGCGAGGCCGGCCTCTCCCCGCCGGCCCACTCGCTGATCAGCGACTATTACGAGCCCAAGAAGCGCGCCTCGGCGCTGGCGGTCTATTCCTTCGGCATTCCGCTGGGCACCATGTTCGGCGCCGTGGCCGGGGGGTGGCTGGCCCAGGAGTTCTCCTGGCGCGTGGCCTTCATGATGGTCGGCCTGCCCGGCGTGCTGATCGCCATCGCGCTCAAAGTCATCGTCAAGGAGCCGCCGCGCGGCCATTCCGAACCCCATTCGCCGGTCGCCGAGCAGGTCATCGACCCGGCCCCGGCCATCCCGCAAAAGCCCCCCTTCACCTGGGCCGGCGAGTTCAAGGAGCTGGGGGCGGTCATCGCCATCCTGTTCGGCAAGTGGCCGGTGCTGCACATGGTGCTGGGGGTGACCGTCGCCTCCTTCGCCGGCTACGGCGCGGGCCAGTTCGCCCCGCCCTATTTCTCCCGCGCCTTCGGGCTCGACTACGCCCAGGTGGGGCTGATCACCGGCCTGGTGGGCGGGTTCTCCGCCGGGCTCGGCACCCTGCTGGGCGGCTTCCTCACCGACCGGTTGGCCAGGCGCTCGCCGGCCTGGTACGCGCTGACCCCGGCCATCGGCCTGACCATCGCCGCGCCGATCTACATCGTCGCCTATATGGCGCCAACCTGGCAGGCCGCGGCGCTGATCCTGCTGATCCCCGGCATCTTCCACTACACTTACCTGGGCCCCACCTTCGGGGTGGTCCAGAACATGGTCGACACCCGCCGGCGCGCCACGGCCACGGCCCTGCTGTTCTTCTTCCTCAACCTGATCGCGCTGGGCGGCGGCCCGGTGTTCACCGGCTTCATCATCGACCGGTTCGCGGCCTTCCACTTCGCGGTTCCGGAGGCCAGCGGCGTGCTGGCCAGCATCGGCTCGCTGTTCGGCGGCGGCGCGGCGGACTTCCAGTCCGTCTGCCCCGGCGGCTCGGCGCCGGTGGGGTCGGGGGCCGACGTGGCCGCCCAGTGCCAGGGGGCGCTGGTCTCCGGCACGCGGGAGGGGATCATCGTCACCCTGCTCTTCTATGTCTGGGCCGGGTTCCACTACCTGCTGGGCGCCATCGGCCTGACCAAGGCGCTGGCCAAGGCGCGGGCGGACCGGGGCGAGGCGGACTAAAGGCGCCCGGCTGGCGTTGCGATTCCGGGCGCGCAGGGCTAATCACCCCGCGTAAGGAGCGCCCGCATGATCCCCCGCTACGCCAGGCCCGAGGCCGCCAAGATCTGGGACGCCCAGACCCGCTTCAAGATCATGTTCGAGATCGAGGCCCACGCCGCCGACAAGATGGCCGAGCTGGGGGTGATCCCGAAGCTGGCGGCGGCGACGATCTGGGAGAAGGGCCGCGACGTGGTGTTTGACGTCGAGCGCATCGACGAGATCGAGCGCGAGGTGAAGCACGACGTCATCGCCTTCCTCACCCACGTCACCGAGCTGGTGGGCCCCGAGGCGCGCTTCCTGCACCAGGGGATGACCAGTTCCGACGTCAACGACACGGCGCTGGCGGTCCAGCTCTGCCGCGCCACCGACTTGCTGATCGAGGACGTCGACCTGGTGCTGGCGGCGCTGAAGAAGCGGGCCTTCGAGCACCGCCTGACGCCGACCGTCGGCCGCAGCCACGGCATCCACGCCGAGCCCACCACCTTCGGCCTCAAGCTCGCCGGCCACTATGCCGAGTTCCAGCGCGCCAAGGAGCGCCTGGCGATGGCCAGGTTCGAGATCGCCACCTGCGCCATCTCCGGCGCGGTCGGCACCTTCGCCAATGTCGCCCCCGAGGTGGAAGCCTACGTGGCCGAGAAGATGGGCCTGGCCGTGGAGCCGGTCTCGACCCAGGTCATCCCCCGCGACCGCCACGCCGCCTATTTCGCGACGCTCGGCGTCGTCGCCTCCTCGATCGAACGCCTGGCCGTGGAGATCCGCCACCTGCAGCGCACCGAAGTCCTTGAAGCCGAAGAATATTTCGACAAGGGCCAGAAGGGCAGCTCCGCGATGCCGCACAAGAAAAACCCGATTCTCACCGAGAACCTGACCGGCCTGGCCCGCCTGATCCGCTCGGCCGTGACGCCCGCCATGGAGAACGTGGCGCTGTGGCACGAGCGCGACATCAGCCACTCGTCCGTCGAGCGCGCCATCGCCCCGGACACCACCATCCACCTCGACTTCGCCCTGCGCCGCCTGGCCGGCGTGGTCGACAAGCTGATGGTCTATCCGGAAAATATGCTCCGGAACTTGGACAAGCTGGGCGGCCTGGTCCATTCCCAGCGCGTCCTGCTGGCCCTGACCCAAAAGGGCGTCGCCCGCGAGGTCGCTTATTCGGCAGTCCAGCGCAACGCCATGAAGGTCTGGCGCGGCGAGGGCAAGTTCCTGGACCTGCTGCTGGCCGACGGCGACGTGACCCTGACCAAGGCCGAGCTCGAGGAGCTGTTCGACCTCGGCTATCATTTCAAGGCGGTCGACGCCGTCTTCGCCCGGGTGTTCGGCGTCGAGGCCATGGCCAAGGCGGCGGAATAGGCGGTCTGAACCGCGACCCTCGCCAAGCGTTACGGTGATCCAGTTCGGAGACCGACCATGAAACGCCTGATCCTGTTCGCCGCCGCCGCGGCCCAGCTGACAGCTCCAGCCGCCTTGGCCGATCCCGGCCAGGGCAAGCACCACGGCTCGGGACCTCCCGGCCTCTCCGACAAGCCCTATGGCATGCCGCCGGGCCAGGCCAAGAAGATGTGGCGCCAGGGCGAACGCCTGCCGCGCGCCTACTATGTCGAGACCCGCTACGTGATCGTCCAGCCCCAGCGCTACCGCCTGGCGCCCCCGCCCCCCGGCTATCGCTGGGTGCTCATCGAGGGCGACGCCTACCTGGTCCGCCGCGACAACGGCCTGGTCGCCGAGGTGATCGCCAACGTGATCGCCAACCTCATCCGGTAGGCGGACCTCGGCATTAAGGATCGCGCCTTAATTGCCATCGGCGCCGATTGGGTCTCCCGTGCCGCGATCACTTGGGAGGCGAACATGAAGTCCCTGCTTGTCGGATTGTTCTGTTCCATGGGTCTGGCCGTCGCCACCGACGCGGCGGCCGCCGACCCTCAGCTTGCGGCGCCCATCCGGGCGTTCATCGACAGCTTCAACAAGGGCGACCTGAAGGCCGCGGTGGCCACCCATACGGGCGACGTGGCGATCGTCGACGAGGTGGCGCCGCACGTCTGGCGCGGCCCGGGCGCCGTCGAGGCCTGGGCCGGCGACCTGGCCAAGGACGCCACGGCCAAGGGTCTGACCGACCAGTCGGTGGCCCTCAGCCCCGCCACCCGCGAGGTGGTTTCGGGTGACCGGGCCTATGTCATCGTGCCGGCGGTCTACAGCTTCAAGGATCACGGCAAGGCCATGCGCGAGGTCGCCCAGATGACCTTCTCGCTGCAGAAGGACACCGCCGGCGCCTGGAAGATCAACGCCTGGACCTGGACCGGCCCCGATCCGTCGCCGGCCAACTAGGGCGGTCAGCTCTTCGGCTTGAGGTCCGGCCGCGAGGCCAAGAACGCCGCGCGTTCGGCCGGGGTCAGCACCTTGGCGCGCTTCTGGCGCGAGACCTTCGGCGTCGGCGCGGCGTAGGTCCCGGTGGGCGGCGAGCCGCCCTTGAGATCGGAGAACCGCTTGGGCGGAGGTTTCATCGGCAGCTCCCGCGACCTCGCACGTCCGCGGGTCGTCCCTTCATCGCAGATTCCGCCGCCGCGCGCGCCCTTCCATTCCCCGACGTCACGATCCGAACATCGCCCGGATTCCCGCTACCGGAGCCCGCCATGACCCCCGCCGCCATGAACGCCCTGCTCGCCAGGCAGAAGGCCGCCCACCTGCGCGACGGCGCGCCCACGGCGGCCCAGCGCATCGCGAGCCTCGACCGCTGCATCAAGCTGCTGATCGACAACCGCGCCACCATCGAAGACGCGCTGAACGCCGACTTCGGCTCACGCTCGCGGGAAGCCACCGCCTTCACCGACATCGCCGGGTCCATAGGGCCGCTGAAGCACGCCCGCGATCACCTGGCCAAATGGATGCGGCCGGACAAGCGCAAGCCTACCCCGGCCATCCTCGGCCTGTTCGGCGCCAAGGCCGAGGTCCGCTACCAGCCCAAGGGCGTGGTGGGCGTGATCAGCCCCTGGAACTTCCCGGTGAACCTCACCTTCGCGCCCCTGGCCGGTATATTGGCGGCGGGCAACCGAGCGATGATCAAGCCCTCGGAGTTCACCCCGGCCACCTCCGACCTGATGAAGACCATGTTCGCGTCGGCCTTCTCCGAGGAGGAGATCGCCGTGGTGGTCGGCGGACCCGAGGTGGGCCAGGCCTTCGCGGGGCTGGCCTTCGACCACATGATCTTCACCGGCGCCACCGGCATCGCCCGCCATGTCATGCGCGCCGCGGCCGAGAACCTGGTGCCGCTCACCCTCGAACTCGGCGGCAAGAGCCCGGTGATCCTCGGCAAGTCCGCCGACATGGCCACGGCCAGCGCCCGGATTATGAACGGCAAGACGCTCAACGCCGGCCAGATCTGTCTGGCGCCGGACTATGTGCTCACCCCGCGCGACGGCCTCGAGCCCTTCATCGCCGGCGCCCAGGCCGCGGTGGCCAAGATGTTCCCGACGCTGCGCGACAACCCCGACTACACCGCCATCGTCGCCCAACGGCACTACGACCGGATCATGTCCTATGTGGAGGACGCCCGGGCCAAGGGCGCTCGCATCGTCGAGCTCAAGCCCGAAGGCGAGGACCTGTCACAGCAGGAACACCGCAAGATCGCGCCCACCCTGATCATCGATCCCACCGACGACATGACCGTCATGCAAGAGGAGATCTTCGGCCCGGTCCTGCCGGTGAAGACCTACGCCGGCATCGACGAGGCCATCGCCTATGTGAACAAGGGCGAGCGCCCACTCGGCCTCTACTATTTCGGCTCCGACGAGGCCGAGCGCGAGAAGGTGCTCGCCGCCACCACCGCCGGCGGGGTCACGATCAACGACGTGGTCTTCCACGTGGCGCAGGAGAACCTGCCCTTCGGCGGCGTCGGCCCCTCGGGCATGGGCAGCTATCACGGCCAGGACGGCTTCAGGGAGTTCAGCCACAAGAAGGCGATCTACACCCAGATCAAGATGGACGGACCCCTGGCCCAGATGCGCCCACCCTTCGGCCCAGCCATCCGCAAGTACCTCGACGGCCAGATGAAGGCTTAGGGCCGCCGTCGTCCTTCTCCCGCAGGGGCAGAAGGACCTAATGCGCCTTCTTGCCCGGCCAGAAGTGCATCACCGCCACGATCGGCGCCCCGACCAGCAGGCCGACCACCGCCGAGCCCGTCGCCATGGCCGCCCAGCCGGTCACCGCGCCAATCCCCGGAACCGCCGAGGCCCAGTGCGACAGGCCCTCGACCAGATGCGGCACGGTCTCCAGGTGGAAGTGCTCCAGGCCGTGGACGATGATGCCTCCGCCGACCCACAGCATGGCCGCGGTGCCGACGACGGTCAGCAATTCCATGACCCTGGGCATCCCCTTGACCAGGCCGCGGCCCAGTCCCGCCATCAGCCGGCTCTTCCGCTCGGCCAGGTGCAGGCCGATATCATCCATTTTCACGATCAGGGCGACCACCCCATAGACCCCGATGGTGATCAGCAGGCCCACCAGGGCCAGGGCGCCCGCCTGGACCGCCAGGGGCCGGTCGGCCACGTCGGCGAGCGCGATGGCCATGATCTCGCCGGACAGGATCAGGTCGGTGCGGATCGCCCCGGCCACCTTCTCCTTCTCCAGGTCGACGGAGCCCAGGGCCAGTTCGTCCGGCTCATCCACCGGGTCGTGCTGGGTGAAGGCCTCGATGATCTTTTCGGTGGCCTCGAAACAGAGATAGGCCCCGCCCATCATCAGCAGCGGCGTCACGCCCCAGGGCGCGAAGGCGCTCAGCAGCAGGGCGCCGGGCAGCAGGAAGAAGAACTTGTTGCGCAGCGACCCCAGCGCGATCTTCCAGACGATCGGCAGCTCGCGGTCGGGGGTGAAACCCATGGCGTAGCCCGGCGTCACCGCCGTGTCGTCGACCACCACCCCCACGGCCTTCGAACCGGCCTTGCCGGCGGCGGCCGACATGTCGTCAAGCGAGGCGGCGGCGATCTTGGCGATGCCCGCCACATCGTCCAGCAGGGCTACGAGACCAGACGCCATCAGGAACCTCTACGGATAGGAATGACCTCGGCGGTCTCCAGGATCACATGCGGCACGAACCGCGAGCGGTCACGGGTCACCCGGCCGCGGTCCTCGCGGATCCCCATGCCGGCTGGCTCGTCGCCGATCATCCATGAACCCACGACCGGATAGTTGGCGCCGAACCTGGGCGGCGGTTGCAGCGCCTGGCGAACCCAGCCCTCCGCGCCGTAGCCCTGGTCCAGCACCTTGCCTCGGTGGCCCTTGTCGTAGAGCTCGACATTGGCACCCTCGCGGGAGAACAGCGGCTTCCTCACGAACGAGCGGCCCAGGTTGTCGGCGCGCGGATCGTCGTCGAAATAGGTCTCCAGCAGGTTCGGATGGCCGGCGTGCCGCTCCCACAGCAGGGGCAGCAGTCCTTTGTTGGACAGCACCGACTTCCAGGCCGGCTCGATGAACTGGGTCCGGCTCGCGCCGATCTTCCCCGCATAGGTGTCGCGGAACATCTCTTCCCACGGATAGAGCTTGAAGATCGCCCCGATCAGGAAGTTCTCGGCGTCCACGAACCGCCCGTCGGCGTCCAGGCCGATCTGGTCCAGGGCCACGAACTTCGGCTCGATCCCCGCCTGGCCGGCCACGTCCTCCAGGAACCGCACGGTCTGGCGATCCTCGAGGAAGTTGGCGTCGCTGGCGAAGTGAACGAAGCCGCCCTTGGGGAAGATCGCCGCGAACCGTTCGCGCAGCCGCTCATAGAGGCTGTTGAACTGGTCCGCGCCCTTGGGCACGCCGCCGTCGGCGATCCTGTCCTCCAGCCACAGCCATTGGAACACCGCCGCCTCATAGATGCTGGTGGGCGTGTCGGCGTTGTATTCGTAGAGCTTCGGCGGTCCTGCCCCGTCATAGAAGAAGTCGAACCGGCCGTAGAGCGAGGGGTCCCTGGCCTTCCACGAGGCGGCGACAACCTCCTGGGCCGCCGGCGGGATCGCCAGCCGGGTCATCAAGGCGGGGCTCTCCACCACCTCGGCCGTCAGCTCCAGGCAGAGCCGGTGCAGCTCGGCGCTGGCCGCCTCGATGTGGTCCTCCACCTGGCTGAGCGTGAAGGCGTAATAGGCCCGCTCGTCCCAGTACCGACGCCCGTCGGCATGGTGCCAGGTGAACCCGACCGCCTCGGCCTTGGCCTTCCAGTCGCGGCGGGGGGTCAGCGCTATGCGGCGCATGGGTGGGGTCCTTGCCAAACGTCCTTCTCCCCTTGTGGGAGAAGGTGGCCCCGCGAGAGCGGGGTCGGATGAGGGGTCGCGCCGCCCCATCCGCGCGAACGGCGTCGCCGCCAATCGGAAAGTTCTGAGAGACCCCTCATCCGTCAGGCCTTGCCTGCCACCTGCTCCCGCAAGGGGAGAAGGGAGCGAGGTCCCTGCCTATTCCTCGGATCCGCCCCGGCGCGCCGGAACCTTGTCCTCGATCTGCAGGCGCGGGGCCTCCAGTTGCAGCGAGGGCGCGGTGGCCTGCAGCCGCGCCAGCACGTCGTCGGCGCCCACATGGCCGGGCAGGATGCCGGCGGCCTGCAGCTTGGCGTCGAGGTCGGCGCCGGTGCGGCGGTCCTCCAGCTCGCCATGCGCGCGGAACTGCTCCTCACGCACCGCCTGGCGTTCCTTGATGCGCTTGAGGCTGTCGGCCGCCGAGCCCAGGGTCGAGCCCGTGGCGCCGGCGCGCGAGACCACCGCCGACTGCGCCCGCTGGACGCTCTCATTGACCTTCACCACCTCGATCTCGCGGCGCAGGGCCTCGATCTTGGTGTCGGTCTGGGCGACGATCTGGCGCAGCCGGTCCTCGGCGGTGCGCAGCTCGGCGGTCTGTGTCGCCTTCTGGGCAGAGTCGCGTTCCAGGTCGGCGATCCGGGTGGCCACCTCGCGGGCCAGGGCCTCGTCGCCCTTGGCCAGCGCGGCGCGGGCCGAGGATTCGTACTTCCGCGCCTGCTCGGCGAACGACTTGGCCTCGTTCTCCAGCATTCGGCGCCGCGCCACCAGGGCGGCCATCTCGTCGCGCGCCTTGCCCTGGGCGGTGTCCGCGTCGCGGATCTCCTGGTCCAGGATCTTCAGGGCGTTGGCGTCCACCAGGGTTTGGGCGCCTTCGTGGGCGGTGCCCCTCAGCAGGGCGGAGAGCTTGCTCCAGATCGACATGGGTCTCTCTCCGGTTTAGGCGGCGACGCCGCTGAGGTTTTCGAACGACTCGCGCAGGTCGCCCGCCGCGTCGATGGCGTTGCCCGCCAGGGTCCGCAGCTCGATCAGCACGGTCTGCAGCGAGGTCTTGGCGGCGATCTCGCCGAACAGCTCGTAATAGTCGCGGTTGTCGACAGTGCTGATCCCGAAGTTCGACAGCGGCACGATCTTCTGGGCCTTCAGCAGGAAGACGTTGAACGCCGCCTGGTCCTTCTGCTCGTCCACCGGCCAGAGGATCACCGAGACCACCATCTGCAGCGGCCCGACACTGACATAGACCGGCAGGTCGCCGTATTCGTGCATGGTGACCAGCAGGACCGGCTC
>NZ_JAUYOJ010000059.1 GCF_030697925.1 Phenylobacterium sp.
GTGAGCCGGGCGACGGGTCAGGTCGTAGAATTTCGCTTGGCAGTTGGGGCAAAGCTGTTTTGCACCCAGTTCGGGATTGGCCAAGGGCGGGCCTCTGGACAGGGGTTCAAATGAAGCCGGCTCCCTTGCCACGCGCGGACGTCGCTGTCAAAAGCAATCCCCCTCGTGACAACTAGCAAGGCCCAAGGAGGCTTAGCATTTCCATGACGTCGGCAGGACTGACCGCGCACCGCGGCGGCCCGCTGCGGGGCCGCGTGCGCGCCCCAGGCGACAAGTCGATCTCTCACCGGTCGCTCATCCTGGGCGCCCTGGCGCAAGGCGTCACCGAGATCGAGGGGCTTCTGGAAGGCGACGATGTGCTGCGCACCGCCGCGGCGATGCGGGCGTTCGGCGCCAGAGTCGAACGGCTCGGTGACGGCGCGTGGAGCGTCGAGGGGCAGGGCGGCTTCTCCGAGCCCTCGGACATCATCGACTGCGGCAACGCCGGCACCGGGGTGCGGCTGATCATGGGCGCCGCCGCCGGCTTCGACCTGGCGGTGACCTTCACCGGCGACGCCTCCCTGCGCGGCCGGCCGATGAACCGGGTGATGAAGCCCCTGAAGGAGATGGGCGCGCGCTTTTCCGGCCGTTCGGGCGGGCGGCTGCCGCTCACCCTGCAGGGCGGCAACCTGAAAACCATCACCTACCGCCTGCCCGAGCCCTCGGCCCAGGTGAAGTCGGCGGTGCTGCTGGCCGGGCTGCGGGCCGACGGCGGGGCCCGGGTGATCGAGCCCGAGGCCACCCGCGACCATACCGAGCGGATGCTGCGGGCCTTCGGGGTCACGGTGGATGTCGAGGACCGCGACGGCGAACGCCACATCGGCCTGGCCGGCGGCCAGATCCTGACGGGAACGAAGATCCGGGTTCCGGGCGACCCATCCTCGGCCGCCTTCCCCCTGGTGGCGGCGCTGATCACCCCGGGCTCGGAGGTGACGGTGGAGGGCGTGCTGCTGAACGAGCTGCGTACCGGCCTGCTCACCACACTGATCGAGATGGGGGCGGACCTCACCATCGCGAACCGCCGCGACGAGGGCGGTGAGCCGGTGGGCGACGTCACCGCCCGTTACTCGGCCCTGCGCGGGGTCGAGGTGCCGCCCGAGCGGGCGCCCTCGATGATCGATGAATATCCGATCTTGGCCGTTGCCGCGGCCTATGCCGACGGCCCGACCCACATGCGCGGCATCGGAGAGATGCGGGTCAAGGAAAGCGATCGCATCGCGCTCATGGCCGCGGGCCTCACCGCCTGCGGCATAGGGGTCGAGGAGGAACCGGAGGGCCTGATCGTGGTCGGCTCGGCGCGCGGCAACCATCCGGCCGCCGGCGGGGCGCACGTGGTCACCCACGGCGATCACCGGATCGCCATGAGCCACCTGGTCATGGGCTTCGCCGCCGAGGGCGCGGTGAGCATCGACGAGCCCGGTATGATCGCCACCAGCTTCCCAGGCTTCGTCGAGATGATGCGCGGCCTGGGGGCCGACCTCAGGTGATCGGCGCGAACCTTTTCCGCCCCCGTTCACGGGAGAGGGGGACCGGCGGAGCCAGTGGAGGGGGCGGCCTCAAGCTCGGCGCCCAGTCTCGCCCCCTCCACCACGCTGGGGCGCGGTCCCCCTCCCCCGCTTCGCAGGGGAGGAAAATTCCTTGAGCGGGGCCTTCGTCATCGCCGTTGACGGCCCGGCGGCCTCGGGCAAGGGTACCATCGCCCACCGCCTGGGCGAGGCCTATGGCATGCCGGTGCTGGATTCCGGCCTGCTCTATCGGGCGGTCGGGGTGCTGGCGGCGCGCGAAGGGATCGACTTCGACGCCGTCGCCAGGGTCACCGCCGTGGCCCAAGCCCTGACGGCGGAGATGCTGGGCGATCCGGCGTTCCGCACCCGCGAGGCCGGCGAGGCGGCCAGCCGGGTGGCGATCCACACCCCCGTGCGCCTGGCCCTGCGCGAGATGCAGCAGGCCTTCGCCCGGCGCCCTGGCGGGGCGGTGATCGACGGGCGCGACATCGGCACCGTCATCGCCCCCGAAGCCCCGGCCAAGCTCTATGTCACCGCCACGCCCGAGGTCCGCGCCGAGCGCCGCTGGAAGCAGCTTAAAGGCCAGGGCGAGGCGGTCAGCTTCGAGGAGATCCTCGACGACATCCGCAAGCGCGACGCCCGCGACGGGGGCCGCGCCGACTCGCCCATGCGGCCCGCCGACGACGCCGTCTTGCTGGACACCAGCGAAATGACTATAGAGCAGGCCACCGATGCGGCCCGCCGTATCGTCGAGGCGGCGCGAGCCCGCTGGGAGCGATCCTAGTCCGGCAATCCAACCGCGCCTTTCCCTCGCACGGCCGCGGGCAAATCACCGGCGTGAGTCATCACGCTATCGGTCGCAACCCTTAACCCGACACGGGGACTCCGTCCGAACGCTTGCGTTCTCGGGCCCTGCGTCATTTGAAGAACGAAAGACCAAAATGGCTGACGATATGAGCCTCAACCCCACCCGCGACGACTTTTCCGCCCTGCTCGACGAGTCGATGGGCGGCCGTGACTTCATGGAAGGCACGGTAGTCAAGGGGATCGTCGTGGGAATCGAGAAGGACTTCGCGATCATCGACGTCGGTCTGAAGACCGAAGGCCGCGTGTCCGTGAAGGAATTCGGCGTCGACGAGGACGGCAAGTCGCCGGTGTTCATCGGCGCGACCGTTGAGGTCTTCCTCGAGCGCGTCGAGAACGCCATGGGCGAAGCGGTCATCAGCCGCGACAAGGCCCGCCGCGAGGAAGCCTGGACGCGCCTCGAAGGCGTCTACGAGAAGAACGAGCCGGTGATGGGCGCCATCGTCGGCCGCGTGAAGGGCGGCTTCACCGTCGACCTGGGCGGCGCCTCGGCCTTCCTGCCGGGCTCGCAAGTCGACATCCGCCCGGTGCGCGACGTCGGCCCGCTCATGGGCAAGGAACAGCCCTTCGCTATCCTCAAGATGGACAGGCCTCGTGGAAACATCGTTGTTTCCCGTCGCGCGATCCTGGAGGAAGCCCGCGCCGAGCAGCGCACCGAGCTGGTCTCCCAGCTGCAAGAGGGCGAGATCCGCGAAGGCGTGGTCAAGAACATCACCGACTACGGCGCGTTCGTGGACCTGGGCGGCATCGACGGCCTGCTGCACGTCACCGACATGAGCTGGAAGCGCGTCAACCACCCGAGCCAGGTGCTCGCGGTCGGCGACACGGTGAAGGTCCAGATCGTCAAGATCAATCCGGACACCCAGCGCATCAGCCTCGGCATGAAGCAGCTGCAGTCCGACCCATGGGACGGCGTGGAAGCCAAGTACCCGGTGGGCGCGAAGTTCACCGGCCGGATCACCAACATCACCGACTACGGCGCCTTCGTGGAGCTGGAAGCCGGTGTCGAGGGCCTGGTCCACGTGTCCGAGATGTCCTGGACCAAGAAGAACGTCCACCCCGGCAAGATCGTCTCCACCTCGCAGGAAGTGGATGTGGTCGTGCTGGACGTCGATCCGTCCAAGCGCCGCGTGTCCCTCGGCCTCAAGCAGGCCATGGACAATCCGTGGGACGCCTTCATCGCCGCCCACCCGGTCGGCTCGACGGTCGAGGGCGAGGTCAAGAACGCCACCGAATTCGGTCTGTTCATCGGCCTCGAGAACGACATCGACGGCATGGTGCACCTGAGCGATCTCGACTGGACCGTGTCGGGTGAAGAGGCCATCGCCAAATACAACAAGGGCGATGTGGTCAAGGCGCGCGTTCTCGACGTCGACGTCGAGAAGGAACGCATCTCGCTGGGCATCAAGCAACTGGCCGGCGACCCGATGCAGGGCGACACCTACCGCACCAAGCAGACCGTCACCGTCACCGTCACCGAGATCACGACGGGCGGCATCGAGGTGAAGTTCGGCGACGATGAAGCCCCGATGACGGCCTTCATCCGCAAGTCGGACCTCAGCCGTGACCGTGCGGACCAGCGCCCCGAGCGCTTCGCCGTGGGCGACCGCGTCGACGCCCAGATCTCCAGCATCGACAAGGCCGCGCGCCGCGTCTCGCTGTCGATCAAGGCTCTGGAGATGGTCGAGGAAAAGGAAGCCATCGAGAAGTTCGGGTCCTCGGACTCCGGCGCCTCGCTGGGCGACATCCTGGGCGCGGCCCTTCGCGAGAAGGCCGGCGCCACCAAGGAATAGGCCTCGCGTCCCTCTGGGGATCGAAGCCGGGCGGCGGATCGGGAAACCGGTCCGCCGCCTTCTTTCTTGGGGCCCGACGCGCCGGCGGCAACTTTGAGTAGAAGTTGCTCAACCGCGTACGTCCGGTGGGGATTTTCGAAAAACCGGCCGCGAAGGAGCGGAGATCATCGGCTAAACCCGGATTGCGCCTTGAACATCCAACGGGACTCGACCATGGTCCCGCTCGCTCCCGAGCATTACCGTGGTTTTTGAGTTCGACCGCTAAGGCGATGCTCTTGTTGAACTTTCGAAGGGCCGTGGCTCCCACGCGGCTCGGGGATTCGGAAATAGGCATGATCAAGTCGGAACTGATCGCCAGGCTCGCCGAAGAGAATCCGCACCTGACCCAGCGCGATATCGAGCGGGTGGTCGGGGTGATTCTCGAGCGCATGATCAAGGCGCTGGAAACGGACGGCCGGGTCGAACTGCGCGGCTTCGGCGCCCTGTCGGTCCGCTCGCGCGACGCCCGGGCCGGCCGCAATCCGCGGACTGGCGAAGCCGTCGAAGTGCGCGCCAAGCACGTCCCGTTCTTCAAGAGCGGCAAGGAGCTGCGCGAGCGGCTCAACGCCGACGAGTAGGGGCCGACGAGTAGGCCACGCGAGGTTGACCCGCGGCGATCGATGGGCCGATCCTCCGACCCGCAGGTTCAAGAGGGTCCCACCATGAGCACGTTCTCGGAATTCCGCGAGTTCATCGCGCGGGGCAATGTCGTCGACCTAGCGGTGGGCGTCATCGTCGGCGCCTCGTTCGGCAAGATCGTCGGCAGCCTGGTCGACCAGGTGATCATGCCCCCCATCGGCCTGGCCCTGGGCGGCCTCGACTTCTCCGAGCTGCAATGGGTCCTGCGGGCCGACGACGTGACGACACCGGCCAGCGAGCTGGTGGCGATCCAGTACGGCGCCTTCCTCAACACCGTCATCCAGTTCGTGATCGTCGCCTGGGTCATCTTCCTGCTGGTCAAGGCCGTGAACACCCTGCGCCGCGAGCAGGCCGCCGCGCCGGAGGCGGCGCCGGCCCCCACCCCCAGCGAGGTCCTGCTTACGGAAATCCGTGATCTGCTGAAGTCGCGCTAGGCGCCTCGTTTCCGCCAAACCCTTGCGGCGATGGCGCCAAAGCCCCTATTCCGCCCCCATGACCGTGACCGCGAAGATCTGTGGCCTGACCACCCCCCAGACCGTGGCGGCGGCCGTGGAAGGGGGCGCGTCCCACCTCGGCTTCATGTTCTTCGCCAAGAGCCCACGGAATATCGACCCCGAGGCGGCCGCGCGCCTGACACCGCCGGCCCGGGCCGAGAACGTCAAGATCGTCGCGGTGACGGTCGATCCGGACGACGCCCTGCTCGAGCGGCTGGCCGCGACGCTCAAGCCTGACTTCATTCAGCTGCACGGCAAGGAGACGCCCGCCCGCGCGCGCCAGGTGGCGCTGCGAACGGGCGCCGGCGTGATCAAGGTGATCTCGGTCTCCAGCGCCCACGACATCGACACGGCCCGCGCCTACGAGACCGTGGTCGACCACTTGATGTTCGACGCCAGGCCGCCCAGCGACCATCCGTTGCCGGGCGGAGCTGGGGCGCGGTTCGACTGGACCCTGCTCTCCGGACGGCGCTTCGAACGGCCCTGGTTCCTGGCCGGGGGCCTGGATCCCTGGAACGTCGGCGAGGCCGTGCGACTGTCGGGCGCGCCGCTTGTGGACGTTTCCTCTGGCGTGGAGCGTGGTCCCGGACTAAAGGACCCGGCCTTGATCACGGCCTTCCTTGACGCCGTCCGTCGCGCCTGAGGTTCTGTTGAACGCGCCTTTGACCCCTAACGACTACACGGCCTATCCGGACGCCGCCGGACGGTTCGGGGACTATGGCGGGCGTTATGTGCCCGAAACCCTGATGCCGCTGGTCCACGACCTGGACGCGGCCTATTCCGCGGCCAAGGTCGATCCGGCCTTCCAGGGCGAGCTCAAGAGCTTCCTCAAGCACTATGTGGGACGCCCCAGCCCGCTCTATTTCGCCGAGCGCCTGACGAAGCACTACGGCGGGGCGAAGATCTATCTGAAGCGCGAGGAGCTGAACCACACCGGCGCGCACAAGATCAACAACTGCATGGGCCAGATCCTGCTGGCCATGAAGATGGGCAAGACCCGGATCATCGCCGAGACCGGCGCCGGCCAGCACGGCGTGGCCACGGCCACCGTCTGCGCCCGCTTCGGCCTGCCCTGCGTGGTCTATATGGGCGCCGTCGACGTGGAGCGGCAGAAGGCCAACGTCTTCCGCATGAACCTGCTGGGCGCCAAGGTCGAGCCGGTGACTTCGGGGTCGGCGACCCTCAAGGACGCCATGAACGAGGCCCTGCGCGACTGGGTCACCAATGTCCACGACACCTATTACCTGATCGGCTCGGCCGCCGGCCCGCACCCCTATCCGGTGATGGTCCGCGACTTCCAGGCGGTGATCGGGATCGAAACCAAACAGCAGGTCCTGGAGATGGAGGGCCGCTTGCCCGACGCCCTGGTCGCCTGCGTCGGGGGCGGCTCCAACGCCATCGGCCTGTTCCACCCCTTCCTCAACGACGAGTCGGTGAAGCTCTTTGGCGTCGAGGCCTCCGGCGACGGCCTGGACACCGACCGCCACGCCGCGGCGATCAATGGCGGTCGTCCGGGCGTCCTGCACGGCAACAAGACCTATCTGCTGCAGGACAAGGATGGCCAGATCAACGAGGCCCACTCGATCTCGGCCGGCCTGGACTATCCCGGCATCGGGCCGGAACATTCCTGGCTGCACGACGTCGGCCGGGCCAAGTACCTGACCTGCACCGACGCCGAGGCCCTGGCGGCGTTCCAACTGCTGGCCGAGCTGGAGGGCATCCTGCCGGCCATCGAGTCGGCCCATGCCCTGGCCCGCCTGCCCGAAATCTGCGCCGAGGTCGGCAAGGACGGCATCGTGGTGCTCAATCTCTCCGGCCGCGGCGACAAGGACGTCGAGACCGTCGCCGCCCACCTGGGACGCCAGATTTGACCAAAGCCCGTATCGAGGCCCGCTTCGCCCAGCTCAAGGCGGAGAACCGGGCGGCCTTCGTCCCCTATGTGATGGCCGGCGATCCCGACGCCGCCACCGCCGCGGCGATCCTGAAGGCCCTGCCGGCCGCCGGGGCCGACCTGATCGAGGTGGGCTTCCCGTTCTCCGATCCCATGGCCGAGGGTCCGCCGATCCAGCGCGCCGCCCAGCGGGCCCTGGCCAATGGCATGACCTTGACGGGCGTGCTGGCCGCGGTGGCGCAGTTCCGCAAGGGCGACGACACGACGCCCGTGATCCTGATGGGCTACGCCAATCCGCTGATCGGCTGGGGCTTCGAGGCCTTCGCCCGCGACATGGCCGCCTCGGGTGTCGACGGCCTGATCGTGGTCGACATCCCGCCGGAAGAGGCCGATCCCCTGGCCGACGCCCTGGACGCCGAGAACCTGTCGCTGATCCGGCTGGCCACGCCCACCACCGACGACGCGCGGCTGCCCATCGTCGTGCGCCGCACCTCGGGCTTCGTCTATTACGTCTCCGTCGCCGGGGTGACTGGGGTGAAGGAAGCAGACGCCGACATCGTCGCGCCCCACGTGGCCCGGGTCCGCGCCGCCTCCGGACTGCCGGTGGCGGTGGGTTTCGGCATCAAGACGCCGGAGCGCGCCGGTGCGATCGCCAAGGTGGCCGACGCCGTCGTGGTGGGTTCCGCGCTCGTTGACGAGGTCGCTTCCGCCTTGGCAATGAACGAATCTGTGACCGGGCGGGTTCTTTCCAAAGTCGAATCCTTGGCTAAGGCTGTGCGCTCCGCGCGAGTCGAAAGCCTCACGGTGTAGAACCCCATGGCGATGGCTGAACAGCGAAACGACAAGCCCGGCAAGGGCGGCCCCTCCGGGCCCCGCGAGCGAGGCGGATGGCTGGCCAAGATCGCGCCCGGCGTGCGCAATCTGGTGGCCAAGCGCGAGACGCCCGAAAACCTTTGGGTGAAGTGCCCCGACACCGGGGAAATGATCTACCGCTCCGACCTCGAGGCCGCCCTGTGGGTGACCCCGTCCGGCAGCCACATGCGGATCGGCGCCGAGCAGCGCCTGCGCTACACCTTCGACGATGGGGCTTATGAGAAGCTGGCCGCGCCCACCGGGGTGGTGGACGACCCGCTGAAGTTCCCCGACGTGCGCCCCTACATGGAGCGGCTCAAGGCCGCCCGGAAGACCATCGGATCGCAGGACGCCATGGTCAGCGCCTATGGGACCATCAAGGGCCAGGGCGCGGTGGTCTCGGTGCAGGACTTCGCCTTCATGGGCGGTTCGCTGGGCATCGGCGTCGGCGAGGCCTTCATCAAGGCCGCCCAGGAGGCCGTCCGCCGCGAGGTCCCCTATGTGATCTTCACCGCCGCGGGCGGGGCGCGGATGCAGGAGGGCACGCTGGCCCTCATGCAGATGGCCCGCACCACCCTGGCGCTCAACGAGGTCAAGGCCGCCGGCCTGCCCTATATCGTCGTGCTCACCGACCCGACCACAGGCGGGGTCACGGCCTCCTACGCCATGCTGGGCGACATCCACCTGGCCGAGCCCAACGCCATGATCGCCTTCGCCGGGCGCCGGGTGATCGAGCAGACCATCCGCGAGGTCCTGCCGGTGGGTTTCCAGCGCGCCGAGTTCCTCGTGGAGCGCGGCATGGTCGACCGGGTGGTCACCCGCGCCGAACTGCCCCAGGTCCTGGGCTCCCTGCTCAAGACCCTGATGATGGGACGCGCGCGTTCGAAAGCGGCCTAGGGCCTCACTCCAATTTCCGTTCATCCCCGCGAAAGCGGGGACTCAGGCGTTTTTGTTTGTATCAGCGCTGGAAGAACGAAAAAAACCTGGGTCCCCGCTTTCGCGGGGATGATTGGTGTGGTTTGGCGCACCGCGAAACGCGCTCCTCTGCAAGGCCTCCGCATGTATGACCCCATCCGCGCCTCGGACGAGGTGATCCTGCGGCTGCGCGCGCATCACCCCTCGCTGATCGACCTCACCACCGGGCGGGTGGAGCGGCTACTGGCCGCCCTGGGAAATCCCGAGAAAAGCCTGCCGCCGGTGATCCATGTGGCCGGCACCAACGGCAAGGGTTCGACCGTGGCCTATCTGCGGGCCATCGCCGAGGCGGCGGGCCTGCGGGTCCACGCGATCACCTCGCCGCACCTGGTCCGCTTCGCCGAGCGCATCCGCCTGGCCGGGACCCTGATCACCGACGCCCAGCTCTCCGACCTGATCGACCGGGTCGAGGCCGCCAACGCCGGCCAGCCGATCAGCTTTTTCGAGATCACCACGGTGCTGGCCTTGCAGGCCTTCGCCGAGACCCCGGCCGACCTCTGCGTCGTCGAGGTCGGCCTGGGCGGCCGGTTCGACGCCACCAACATCTTCGACGCCCCGGCGGTCAGCGTGATCACCCCGGTGGACTACGACCACCTGGAGATGCTGGGGCCCGAACTGTCCAAGATCGCCTGGGAGAAGGCCGGGATCATCAAGGCCGGCCGCCCGGTGGTGGTCGCCCGCCAGATCGAGGAGGGCGAGGCGGTGATCCTGGAGGAGGCCGAGGAACTGGGCGCGCCGGTCACCTTGATGGGCCGCGACTTCGACGCCTGGGAGGAGCGCGGCCGGCTGCTGGTGCAGATGGAGGACCGGCTCTACGACCTGCCGCCGCCCAGCCTGTTCGGCGGCTACCAGTTCGCCAACGCCGGCCTGGCGGTGGCCGCGGCGCTGGCGCTCGGCGATCCGCGCATCGACGAGGCGGCCCTGGCCAAGGGGGTCTCGTCGGCCGTCTGGCCGGCCAGGTTCCAGCGGTTGACCGACGGGCCCATGGCGCGGCTGGCCGATGAGCACGACGCCGATCTCTGGCTGGACGGGGGGCACAATCCCCATGCGGGCCGGGCCCTGGCCGAGGCGGCCGGGCGGCTGGTCGCCCGCGATCCACGTCCGCTGGTGCTGGTGGCCGCCATGTTCGCCCGCAAGGACGCGCAGGGATTCTTCCAGCCCTTCGCGAGCCTCAATCCCAAGGTCTTCACCACCACGTTCGACTCGCCCAATGCGGCGGACGCGGGCGAACTCGCCGACGCGGCTGGGGCCGCGGGGCTGGAGGCGGAGGTGGTCTTGGATGTGGAAGCGGGGCTGCGGCGGGCGCTGGAGGGCTCCGGCCCCGCGCCGCATGTCCTGATATGTGGCGGGCTGCACTTCGCCGGCGAGGTGCTGGCGATGAGCCCGGAGACGTGGCCGAGCTAGGGCAACCCCCAAGCTGTCATCCCGGTTTGCGAAGCAAGACCGAGATCCATACACGCTGTGTTGTCAGAACCTGGCGAAGCCGAGCCGCGCCTTGGCCCATCAGGTGTCCATGGGTCCCGGACAGCCGCTGCGCGGCTTCCGGGATGACACCCCTGGGATGAGGTCTCGGGAGTTCCTAGACCCCCGCCTCGCTCAGCCAGTCCAGGATCTTCTGCTTCGGCATGGCGCCGACCTTCATGGAGGCCATTTGGCCGTCCTTGAACAGCATCATGGTTGGGATGCCGCGCACGCCGTAGCGCGAGGGCGTGGTGGGCGAATCCTCGATGTTCAGCTTGGCCACGGTGACCTGTCCGCCAAGCTCGCTGGCGATCTGTTCCAGGGCCGGCGCGATCTGCTTGCAGGGACCGCACCACTCCGCCCAGAAATCGACCAGCACGGGGCCGGAAGCTTGCAGGACGTCCTTGTCGAAGGACTCGTCGGTGACCGTCACGGTGCTCATGAAAAGCTCCTCATAGCGCGGCCTTAAGGAACGCATGGCCGCGACTCTCGATCCGCCGATGTAGGCGGCCCATGACCCGGTATCAACCTGCACGGCCCAGCTCGGCAAGGGACAAGGCCAACACGTTTTCTGGAACCGCCATCAGTTTCGGACCATCGGTCCAGACCAGCGCAGACTCGATCCGCTTGCCCGGGAAGACTTCCGCCAGCACCGCGGCATAGACGGCCATCTGGGTGAGATAGGCCGGGTCGGCGTCCTCGATGCGGTCCGGGGAGGGGCGGTTGGTCTTGAAATCGACCACCAGGACCCGATCATCCAGCACCACCAGCCGGTCGATCCGGCCGGATATGGTCAGGCCCGCGGGCAGGGCCTTGGCCGCGCCGGCCACCGAGACCTCGGCGCGGCTTCCAGGCCCGAACACCTCGGCGAAGCGCGCGTCGCTGAGGACGGCCAGCGCCGCGGCGATCATCTCGGCCCGCTGGTCGTCGGTGAGGTCGCGCTCGCGGGCCAGGATGCGGCGGGCGGCGTCCGGGCGGCCGGCGACGGCCAGGTCGGGCAGGATTTGCAGCAGGCGGTGGATCAGGTCGCCGCGCCGGAAGCGGCCCAGCCCCCCCTGGGCCGCCAGGGGCGAGGCGGCGGGGGCGGCTACGTCGTCGCCTAACTGCGAGGGCGAGGCATAACGAGCATAGGCCTCGGCCTTCGCCGGTTCGGCGGTCCAGGCCGGGATCGGGTGGACCGGCGCGATATCGGCCGCCGCCGCGCCCATAGGCGTGGGGTCGTCGCCGAAACGCAGGATCTCCATGCCGCCCAACCGGACATGGCGTTTGTGCGGTGAGACCTCGGCGTGTTCGAAGGCCGCGGTGAGCGCCCCCCACCAGCCCTTGAGATTCTCCGCCTTGGCGTTGGCCGCCACCCGGCCACAGAGCACCAGGCGGTCGCGGGCCCGGGTCAGGGCCACATAGAGCAGGCGGAAGGCCTCGTCCTCCTCCTTGCCGGCCCGCCATTCGCGCGCCTTGGCGGAGGCTTCGCAGTCGGACGCCTTGGCCGCGCTCCACAGAAAGCCGCCGGCCTCGGTGGGCATCAGGGGCGAGCCCCGCGCGCCCCGCGCCAGGGTGGTCTCGGGCAGGAAGACGATGGGCGCCTCCAGGCCCTTGGCGCCGTGGGCGGTCATCACCCGGACCTCGTCGCGGCCGGCCTCCATCTCGCGCTTGACCACGATGTCGAGGCTGGCGAAGGCCGCGGCCAGGCTCTCCAGGTCGTCGATCCCGCGGCTCTCGGCGGCGAGGACCTGGGCCAGGAACTCATCCAGCGCGTCCTCGGCCTCGCTGCCCAGGCGCCGCAGCAGGCGCTGGCGCATGGAGCGCCCGTCGGCGCCGCGAGATCCCAGCAGGCGGGCGTAGAACTCGAAGGGCCGGCGCCTGGGGCCCTGGGTGCGGAGGTCGTCCAGCAGGGCGTGGGCCTCGGCCCACAGGGGATGTTCCGCCGCCCGCGCCGCCAGGGTTTCCCACAGCCCGGCGGCGCGGCCCTTGGCGAGCGCATAGAGGCTGTCGTCGTCCAGACCGCAGAACGGGCTCTTCAGCAGCGCCGCCAGGGTCAGCTCGTCGGCTGGGAACTGGACGAAGCGCGCCACGGCCAGCAGGTCGTCGAAGACGATGTGCTCGCTGAGCGCCAGCCGGTCGGCCCCCGCCACCGGAATCTTGCGGTGCTTGAGCGCGCGCAAGATCTCCTCGAACAGGGCCTTGCGCCGGCGCACCAGGATAAGCACGTCGCCGGCCTTGGCTGGGCGCCAAGCCTTGTGGTCCTTGTCCCAGACCCGGTCGCCGCGGGCCAGCAGGGCGGCGATTTCGGCGGCGATCTTGCCGGCCAGCCGCTTATTGGCGCTGCCCTCGCCCTCCTCGTCCAGCGGTGCGTCCCAGGCCTGGCGATCCTCGGCCGGCGCCTCGCGCTCCAGGGGCCAGAGGTCGACGCAGCCGGCATGGGCTGTCCGCACGGGCTCGTGGCGGATCAGCTCGGCCTCGACGCGGGGCAGGATCGCTCGTGACAGATCGGCCGGGGCGAAGGCCGCGTCGACAAAGGAGAGCACCTGGGGCGTCGAGCGCCAGGAGGTCAGCAGGTCCACCCGCTCGAAGCGGAAGCCGGCGCCCCGGGCGCGGTCGCGGTGGAACTCGAACTCCTGGATCAGCAATTCGGGCCGCGCGCCCTGGAAGGAATAGATCGACTGCTTCTCGTCGCCGACCACGAACATGTTGCGCTCGAGCCGCTCGCGCAGGCTGGGCGCGCCGGCGCCGGAGAAGAATTCCTCCGTGAGCGCGCGGACGATCTGCCACTGCTCCGGCGCGGTGTCCTGGGCCTCGTCCACCAGGATGTGGTCGATGCCGCCGTCCAGCTTGTAGAGCACCCAGGCCGCCATCGGCCGCGAGGCCACCAGGTCGCGGGTCTTTTCGATGAGGTCGGAGAAGTCCAGCGCGCCGGAGAACGACTTCTCCAGGCGATAGGCCTCCAGATAGGCGTGGGCGAGGATGAGCGCGGCCTTGGTGTCGAGCGCCACCTGGGCGGCGCGCAGGCGCTCGCGCAGCTCGGCCAGGCGGTCCTGTTCCAGCAGCAGGAAGCTGCGCAGGTCTTCCCGGCTCTTCAGGCCGCTGGTCTTGGCGACCCAGGTCGCGGGGGTCCCCTGGCCCTTTTCGGTGAAGAGGGCGGCAAGGCAGTCGGCGATCGTCGTAGCTGGATTTTGGGCGATCGCGCGGAGTTGGTCGGCGCATTTCTGGTCGGTCTTGCCGCCATTGGCGAGGACCTCGGCGCAGGCGCTCCAGCCGCGTTGATCCAGGCCATCCATGGACTCGGCCTCGAGCACCTCGGGATCGATCTCCCCTTCGCAGCAGACCTTCCAGACGTCGGCCACCGCGCCCTCGAGCCCGCCCTCGCGCTCCAGATAGGCGGCGAGGCGCCCCCGTGCGCTCTCGAAGGCGGTGAACATCGCCTGGAAGGCTCCGAAGTCCAGGGCCACCGAGAAACGGGCATAGGCCTCGGCGACCAGGCCCTCGCCGCGCAGGGCGTGCCGGGCGACGGCCTTGCGGGCCGCCGCGGCGATGGCGGCCGAGGCTGCGTCGTCCATCACTCGGAAGCCCGGCGAGACCCCCGCCTCCAGCGGGAACCGTCGCAGCAGCTTTTCGCAGAAGGCGTGGATGGTCTGGATCTTCAGGCCGCCCGGCGTCTCCAGGGCGCGGGCGAACAGGGCGCGGGCCGAGGACAGGCCGCGATGGTCGTAGTCCTGCGTTTCGCGCCCCTCCAGCCCGGCCAGAGCCTTGCGCAGGGCGGCGTCGTCGCAGACCGACCAGCCGCCCAGCAGCTCGTAGAGCCTGCGCTGCATCTCGGCGGCGGCGGCCTTGGTGTAGGTGACGCAGAGGATGGTCTCGGGCTCGGCCCCGGCCAGCAGAAGGCGGGCGACCCGGTCGATCAGGGTCTTGGTCTTGCCCGACCCGGCGTTGGCGGTGACGAAGGCCGAGAGGCCCGGATCGGCGGCCAGGCGTTGCGGATCGGGGACGAGGGTCAGGCTCATTCGCCATCCTCCTCGCCGCTGGTCGACCATTCGAACACCCGCGCCAGGTGGTCGTAGTCGCTCATGTGCAGCTTCACGAACTGCGGGGCGATGCGCGAGACATAGCGGCGGCCCTCGTCGAACTGGCCGATGAGCTTGGCCAGGCCCTCATAGGCGTTGGCGGCGGCGAGGGCGCTCTCGTCGCCGGGCAGGGCGCGGACCTCCTCGCGGCCGGCGGGCTTGCGGCCGGTGATCTCCAGATAGGTCAGTTCCCCGGGCTCGGGATGGCCCAGGCCCTTGAAGCCGCCCGCCTGCAGGATGGCCGCGGTCAGGGTGAGCTGCGGCGAGAAGCCGGTTTCCACCACCTTCTTCGACGGCGCCTTGCCGGTCTTGTAGTCGAGGATGTGGCCGAAGCCCTGCGGGTCGATCTCGATGCGGTCGGCCTTGGCGGTGACGGTGAATGGGCCGCCAGGCAGGGGCAGGGTCAGTTCGCCGCTCTTCTCCACATGGATGGCGCGGCCGTCGGCGCGGCGGCGCTGCTCCAGTTCGGCCACCCAGGCGGCGGCCTCGCGGGCCAGGGCGGCTTCCCGGGCCAGCGCCTCGTGTGGCATGCCGGCGGCCTCCAGCTCGGCCAGGTACAGCGCCTCGAAGATCTCCGCGGCGTTGGCCGGCAGCAGGATTGGATGGTCGGTGGCGAAGGTCTCGAAGGCCGCGTGGATCGCCGTGCCGCGAGCGCGGGCCTCCACCGCCTCGTCGGGGCGGTCCAGCAGGAAGAGCTTCAGGATGTCCCGCGCCCAGATGGCGTAGGGGTCGCGGGTCAGGGCCTCGATGCGGGTCACCGCCATCCGGCGCGGGCGATCGGCCAGGGGCGGATTGGGCGCCGGGCGGCTGGCAGGCTTGTACTCGTCGGCGGCGTCCAGCGCCCGGGCCCAGGCCAGGACCTCGGGGCGTCCGGGCAGGTCGATGCCGGCGCCGCGGGCCAGGGTCTCCAGCCGCCAGAGCCAGCGCGACTTCACCGCAGGCGCGCCTTCGCGGCGCTCGGAATGCAGCAGGATCACCTCGGGGGCGCAGGCGGCCTGGGCGAAGTCGTGGGCGGCCAGGCCAACCCTGCGCTCCGGTGGCGGCAGGCCCAGCTGCCTGCGCATGGGTCGCGACAGGAAGGGATCGAGCGGCGCGCCCTGCGGCCAGACGCCCTCCTCCAGCCCGGCGACGATCAGCCGGTCGGCGCGGGTCAGGCGGGCCTCGATGGCGCCCAGGATTCGCAGGCGCGGATGGGTGGCGCCGCCGGTGCGGACGCTCTCGCCGGCCATCAGCCGGGTCAGCAGGTCGGCGAAGCCCCGCGGACTGGTGAGGGGCAGGCCTTCGGACTCGTTCATCAGGCCCGAGAGCAGGCGGGCCAGAGCCTCGCCGCCGTGGCCGGCCCAGAGTTCGTCGCCAGTCTCGCCGTGGGCCAGGACCTCCATGGCGTGGGCCAGGCGGCGCGCCATCTCCGACGGCGGGCGCGCCTCGTTGGCGGGCTCGGGGAACAGCTCGCGCAGGCGCCGCGCCAGGACCAGGGCTTGGTCGACGTCCTGGAATTTCGGGTCCGCGCGCCGGCGGCCGAGCTGGGCCTCCAGGGCGTCCCAGGTGGTCTTGCGAGGGCCGCGCAGGGCCGCGAGCTCCAAGGCCGTGCGCTGGCGCTCCAAGGTCTCGCCGTCGAGGCCCAGGCGCGCCAAGGGATGCTTGAGGATGGCCAGCAGCACGATCGGGTCGAGCGGGTCGACCAGGGCCTTGGCCACGAGCCCCGCCAGGACGCCGCAGGAACAGCTCGACAGCGCCCAGCCGGCCGAGGAGTCGGCGGCCACGCCCCAGCGGGCCAGCTTGGCGGCGACCCGCCGCGCCAGGGTCTGGTCCGGCGCCACCAGGGCCGCGGTCTTGCCTGGCGTCTCCAGGACCTCGCGCAGCAGTAGGGCGGCGACCGTGGCGGCCTCGTCCTCGGCTCGGGCGGTGACCACGGAGAAGCCCTTGAGCCCCTCGACGACGGGATCAATCTTCTCCTCGGCGCCCTCGCTGCGCAGGGTCTCGATGACGCTCAGCCAGTCGGCGGTGCGCTCCGGGGGGCGCAGGGCTTCGTTGACCACCCGCAGCCGCCAGCGCCCCCGCGACTGGAAGGTGGCCGAGGCCGGCCAGTCGGCGACGTCCTCGCGGGTGACTCCGGCGCGGTCCAGCAGGCGCTTCATGGCGCCCTGCGGATGCTGTTCGCCGACTTCCACCCAGGCCTCCTTGGCCAGGCTGCGGTCCAGGCCCGGCAGCACCACCGCGCCCTGGGGCAGTTCGGCGATGACCCGCAGTAGGTCGGCGGTGGCCGGTGCGGTGCCGGTGGAGCCGGCGGCGATCAGCACGCCCTGCGGCGGGTGGAAGGTCCAGGTCTCGGCCAGCTTGCGCAACAGGGCCACCCGGCGACGGGTGACGTCCACCAGCCCCATGGCGGCCAGGCGTTGCGGCCATTCGGTGAGGGCGGTCTGCAGGAAGTCGCGGCTGACCTTCCAGTGCTCGGCCAGTTCGCCCAGCACCAGGTCGGCCAGGCCGTCGCCCTCGACCTCCTCGATCTGCAGGCTGTCGAGGAAGCCGCCCAGGGCGTCGGCCAGCTCCAGGGCGGCGGCGGCGTCGAGTTCGCGATTGAGCTTGGCCTCGTGCTGCTTGACCAGTCGGGTCAGCTCGAAGCGCCGCTGCAGGCCGCCGATGGCGGCTGGCAGGTCCACGGCCAGGTCGCCGGGCTCGAAGGGGGGCTCGCCCTCGTCTAGGTCGCCCAGAGGCCGGATCTGCGGCGGCAGCACCGCGCGTCCGCCGCCGGCGGTGATGAAGGCGTCGGCCAGGGCGCGGGCCCCGCGCCGGGTCGGGGTCAGGACCACCGCCTGGGACAGAGCCTCGGGGCCCAGGGGGCTCAGGGTGTCGAACAGGCCCTGGGCCAGATCGTGGACAAAGGGACGGTAGGCCGGGATCGTGAACCAGCGCGGGGCCGGGCCGGTGAAGAGCCCGGAGGCGCTCACGTCAGCCTAGCCTCGGCTTCGTCGCGCGCGGCAGGGTCGCCGACGTGCATCCAGAAGGCGTCCATGGCCACGCCGAAGATGCGGCCCTGGTCCTGCAGCCGCCACCAGACGGGCAGGATCGAGAAGGCGCCGTCCGGCTCGTCGTCCAGCAGGTTGGGCTTCATGATCTGGAACCCGATATTGGCGAAGGGGGCGGGATTGGCGTCGTCGGCGGAGTGGGTGATCCGGCCCTCGGCGTCCATGAAGAAGCCGCGCGGACCTTCGAAGCCAATCCCTTGGCCCTTGGGCACCAACAGGACCAGCATGTCCATGCGCTCGGGGTCCCAGGCCGCCTTCATCTGCTCCAGCGGCGGGGTGGTTCCGTCGATCCACAGGCTGTCGATATTGGCGATGAAGATGGGGTCGTCGCCCAGAACGTCGCGGGCGGCCTTGATGCCCCCGCCGGAGTCCAACAGGGCAGGGCGCTCGTCGGAGATCACCACGCGGGGATGGACGCGTCCCGCCAGGTGGGCCTCCATCTGCTCGGCGAAATGATGGACATTGACCACGGCGGTCTCGACCCCGGCCTCCCCCAGCCGGTCCAGGACATGGTCGATCAGCGCCTTGCCGGCCACCTCGACCAGGGCCTTCGGCCTGTGGTCGGTGAGCGGCTTCATCCGGGTGCCCAGGCCCGCGGCCAGCACCATGGCGGTCTTGATGCGGCTCACGCGCGGATCTCCGCGGGAATGTGCCGGTCGAACCAGGCCTTCAGGCCGCTGAGCGCCGGGTCGGCGAGATTGCGCTCCAGATAGCGCCAGGTGCGCGGCATGTAGGTGCGATACTGGTCGCGGCCCAGCAGGGCCTGGCGGGCGAAGACGCGGCCGAGGATGCGCGCGGCGTTCGACGCGGCCAGCGCCCGGTAGTCGACCAGGAAGGCTTGGCGGTCGACGCTCGGCCGCGCGGCGAGATAGCGGTCCAGCATGGCGGCTTCCAGTTCGGGCGAGACATCGCGCCGCGCGTCTTGCAGCAGATGGGTCAGGTCCCAGGCCGGATGGGCGCGCAGGGCGTCCTGGAAGTCCAGCAGGCCGACCCTGGCGACGCCGTCGCGCTCCGGCAGCCAGAGCAGGTTCTGGGCGTGATAGTCGCGATGGGTGAAGACCTTGGCCTCGGCCTCGCCGCGCGCGAACACCGGCGCCCACAGGGCCTCCCATTCGGCGACGGCCTCGACCCCCAGGGGCGGCGCGCCGACCAGCTTCGGCCACCATTCCAGGAAGGTGTCCGTGCCCACCTTGAGCGCCAGGGCGTCGTAGGCGAGCAGGGGCCAGCCAAGGCCGTCGGCCTCGAGCATGACGGGCGGCGGCTCGGCGTGCAGGCGCACCTGGAGGTCGACGGCGGCCTGGTAGAGCGGCGTCTCGGGTTCGCGGTCGGCGATCAGGGTGGCGAAGAGACCGTCGCCAAGATCCTCCAGCACCGCCAGGCCAATGTCGGCGTCATGGAACAGCACCTGGGGCGCGGAGAGCCCCCGCGCCCGCAAATAGGCCGCGGTGGTCACGAAGGCCGCGATGGAGCCGGCCGCCAGTCGGGCGGCGGCGTTGTATCCCAGGGCCAGGCGCTCGGCCGGGGTGGCGTCCGGCGGACAGACCGGGCTCTCCAGCACGGCGGGCTGGTCCATCAGGATCAGGCGCGTTCCGTCCGCGAGCTGTAGGCGCTCATAGCTGCGGGTCGAGGCGTCGCCGGCCAGCGGCGTGCGGCGTGCGCCAGCCAGGTCATGGCGTTCCAGGAACTCGGCCCTCTGGGCCTCACGTTGCGAACTCAAGCCCACGTCCTTCCCAGGCGCCCGCGGGGATCAGCCGCGCGCGGCGCGCTTCCCCGCCGTCCGGCGCGATGTCGATGACGATCTCTATATCGAGTCGGTCGGCGGGCAGGTGGCCCGCCAGCCGCTCGGGCCACTCGATCACCGCGGCGCCGTCGTCAAGCGCCTCGTCCAGACCGATCTCATAGGCCTCGTCGGAGCTGGTCAGGCGATAGAGGTCGAAATGGGCGACCTTGAGTCCACGGCCTTCGTAGAACTGGACCAGGGTGAAGGTGGGGCTGGGGACTTCCTCAGTCGCGGTGGTCAGGGCCCGGACCAGGGCGCGGGCCAGGGTCGACTTCCCGGCTCCCAGAGGTCCGCTCAGGCAGACCGCCTCGCCGGGCTTGAGCTCACGGGCGATGGCCGCGCCGAGCCGCGTGGTGGCCGCCTCGTCGTCGAGGCGGAAGTCGCCCTCGGCGGGCAGGGCGATCATGCCAGGCCCTCGGCTGGGAGGATGCGCTCGATATAGGCCTTCAGCGCCAGGGTGGCGGCGGTGGCGTCGGGGTCGATGCTGTCCGACGGCACCGGCGGGCCGACGATCAGGTCGAAGGCCCGCCCGCGCTTGTTCAGCAGTTCGTGGAACAGGGTGATGTCCCGCAGCTCGCCGCTGAACCGATTGAAGAAGTGGAACAGGGTCGAGGAGGGCCCGGAAAGGTGCATCGGCACGACCGGCGCCTCGTACTTGCGGGCCAGGGACAGGGCGCTGGTCTGCCATTCCGGATCGGAGAGCCGGCCGTCGGGTCCACGCCGCGCCAGCCGGCCGGCCGGGAAGATCACCAGGGCGCGCTCGGCCTCCATGGCCTCGCGGGTCATCTGGAGGGTGAGCCGGGTGCGTTCGCGGGTGCGCTTGGCCTCCACCCACTCCACCGGGATCAGCACCTCGTCGAAGCCGGGCGACACCCGATGGGCGTCGGAATTGGCGTAGAAACAGACGTCGGGGCGGACGGCCTTCACCGCATCGAACACCGCGATCCCGTCGGCGATGCCGGTGGGGTGGTTGCAGATCAGGATCACCCGGCCTTTGGTGGGAATGTGCGGCAGGCCGCGGGTCGTCACCCGAACGTCCAGCAGCCGGGACACATGGTCGAGCGCCGCGCGGCCGGGCAGAGGGCCGATGGCCTGCGCCATCCGCCGGGCCTTGGCGTAGTCCAGCAGGGCGTAGAGCAGCGGGCGCGCCAGCGGCCAGACCGCGCTTCCCGACAACTTGGGCGCCCGCTCGGCGATCAGGATGTCGACGATGTGGTCGTGGCGGTCCGGGGCGGCCCGCACGACGTCGGAGGTGGTCGCGACCGTCATGAGCGCAAGTGTGCCCTCCGCCCCGCGCCTACCGCAAGCGACTCAGCCGAGCACCCGCACCTGGGCCGGCCCGTCCGCCAGCCGGCCGACCACGGCGGCCCGGTCGAAGCCACCGGCGCGGACCAGGTCGAGCACCGCGTCGGCCTTGTCCGGGGAGACGGCGATCAGCAGGCCGCCGCTGGTCTGGGGATCGCACAGGACATCGCGCCGCCAGTCGGCCAGGCCTTCAGGCAGGCGCACGTCGCCGCCATAGCTCGTCCAGTTGCGGCCCGAGGCGCCGGTGCGCACCCCCTCCCGCGCCAGGGCTTCCACGCCGGGCAGCAGGACGGGCGACTGGGCGTCGATCTCGGCGGACAACCCGGCCCCGCGACACATCTCCAGCGCGTGTCCCAGCAGGCCGAAACCGGTGACGTCGGTGAGCGCGCTGACACCTTCCCGGCCCGCGAGCTCGGCGCCCACGGCGTTGAGCTGGGTGGTCGAGGTTATCAGGGCCTCGTAACCGCCGGCGTCCAGCTTCTCCTGCTTGAAGGCCGCGCTTAGGATGCCGACCCCCAGGCCCTTGGTGAGGATCAGGCTGTCGCCAGCCCGCGCGCCGCTGTTCTTCAAGAGCTTGTCGGGGTGGACCAGGCCCAGCGCCACCAGGCCGTAGATCGGTTCGACGCTGTCGATGGAGTGGCCGCCGGCCACGGGAACGCCCGCCGCCGCGCAGACCGAGGCGCCGCCCTCCAGGATGGCGCGGATGACAGCCGGCGGCAGCTTGTCGACGGGCATGCCGACAATGGCCAGGGCGAAGATCGGCGTCGCCCCCATGGCATAGATGTCCGAGAGCGCATTGGTCGCGGCGATCCGGCCGAAGTCGAAGGGGTCGTCCACCACCGGCATGAAGAAGTCTGTTGTCGCCACCAGGGCCTGGCTGTCGTTCAGCCTCCAAACCGCCGCGTCGTCCGAGGTCTCGGTCCCCACCAACAACTGCGGGAAGATCGCCGTGGCCGGCATGCCCGACAGGATGTCCTTCAGCACGCCGGGCGCCAGCTTGCAGCCGCAGCCGCCTCCATGGGCGAGCGAGGTGAGGCGAACGGCGTCTGTCATGGCGCTTGCGGTCCTTCGGCCAAGAGGCGAGATGGACGGGTTACAGCAGGCTGCGGAAAGAGGCGATGGGGCAGGACGGGACGCCGACGGCGTCGGGCGGCCAGGGCGCGGCGCACATCGGCGTCACCACCGACGTCGACGCCGCCAGCCTGGCGCGATACGACGCGATCATCGACGTCCGCAGCCCAGGCGAGTTCGCCGAGGACCACCTGCCCGGCGCGATCAACCTGCCGGTGCTCACCGACGTCGAGCGGGCGGAGGTCGGGACCATCTATGTCCAGCAGTCACGGTTCCTGGCGCGGCGGATCGGGGCGGCCTACGTGGCCCGCAACATCGCGCGTCACCTGGAGACGGCGTTGGCCGACCGGACTGGCGCCTTCGCGCCCCTGGTCTATTGCTGGCGGGGCGGGCAGCGTTCGACGGCCATGGCCACCATTCTGTCCCAGGTGGGCTGGCGGACCACCCTGCTGTCGGGCGGCTACCGCACCTATCGGCGCAGCGTCCAGGCGCGGCTCTATGGAGCCGAGGCGCCGCTGAAGCTGGTCCTGCTGGACGGCCATACCGGGTCGGCCAAGACCGAACTTCTGGGATTGCTGGCGTCGCGGGGCCTGCAGACCCTGGACCTGGAGGGCCTGGCCGGCCATCGCGGCTCGCTGTTCGGAGCCATAGCCGGCCAGCCGCAGCCCAGCCAGAAGATGTTCGAGAGTCGGCTGCTGACGGCCCTGGACGGGCTCGATCCCACGCGTCCCATTGTGGCCGAGGCGGAGTCCAGCAAGATCGGTGATCGCATGACGCCGCCCACGTTGTGGAAGGCGATGGCCGCCGCCCCACGGATCGAGATCTCCGTCCCCGTGGCCGAGCGGGCGCGCTACACGGTCACCGCCTATCGCGACATCATCCAGGACCGGACGCGGCTGGAGGAGGCCCTGATCCGGCTGCCGGTCCACCCCAGCGCCAAGCGCTTGGCCGGCTGGCGCGCCATGATCGAGGCGGGCGCCTTCGCGGACCTCGCCCAGGCCCTGATCGAACTGCACTACGACCCGGCCTATGAGCGCTCGGCGCGCAAGGACACCAGGCCCAGGCTCGCCTTGATCGAACTCGACGCCCTCGACCCGGCCACCCTGTCAGACACCGCCGACCGCGTCGCCGCCCTGGTCGAGGTGGAACGGACGCCCTAACCTCACGCCCGAGATGCGTTGGAGCGGTGCATGAAGCGTTTTCGCCTGTGGGCGATCCTGATCCTGATCGCCGCCGTGATCCTGGGCGGCCTGTACGCCTGGTGGCGCTATGATCTGCGCTGGCGGCCCAAGACCATCACCCGCAACCAGGCCGAGATCACCAAGCTGCTGGAGAGCTCCGGCTGGGTGTCGCCGGGCCACACCGGCCCGAAGCTCTACATGGTCTCCTTCCGCACCTGCCCCGACTGCATCCGCTTCAAGCAGGAGGAGTTCCCGGGACTGCACGCGGCCAAGGTCGACACCCGGGTCATCGAGATCGCCCGCCGAGACTATAATGGCGTCTCGAAATCCACCCCGGCCGAGCGGGCCACGGTGGCCGAGCTGTGGATCAATCGCTCCTGGCCGCTGATGGAGCGCTGGGAATCGGTTCCCGCCGAGGCCTGGAAGGCGCCGGGGATCGCACCTGCCGACGGCGACATGGCCCGCACCGCGGTGGTGGAGGCCGGCCGGACGTTGGTCGACGACATGACGCCTCTCATGAAGGCCAACGGCGTCAATTTCGCCTACCCCCTGCTGGTCTGGTGGACGGCGGACGGCAAGATGCGGGCCTGCGCCTGCGAGAAGCGCGAGACCTACCGCTTCGTGCGCAAGGAACTCGGCGCGGCTCAGCCGTAAGGCTTGCCGGAGACGATCTGCTTGCTGCGGCCCTTGGTCTTGGGGCCGTGCTCGCGGTCGGCCGGGGCCTTGCTCGGCCGTTCGGCCAGCAGCTCCTCCTCCAGTTCGAACAGGTCCTGGTTCGCCGGCCCCGCCTCGAAGACGCGGGTTTCACTGTCGACCTGATTGGGATCGCGCTGGGCGTCCTGACCGACGCCGCCGGCCGGCTCGCGGGCCCGGGCGGCCTGCTGAGGCGTCGGCGAATTGCTCCGGGGATCCTGGGGCATGGTCGGCTCCTGTTGTTGGGTACAGCATCATCAACCCGTCAACGGCATGGCGCGTTCCCCTTGAGGCCGCCGCGCCGGCGGGTTAGGCGGGGGCGATGCCGTCCGCCCTCACCGCCGCCTATGACGCCCGCCTGGCGCGGGGCGACATCCGTCCCGACCCAGCCCAGGGTCCGGCGCTGGCCGCCCTGGCGCGCCTCGAGGCCGATCTTGAGACGGCTCAGCAAAACGGCTGGGGCGCCCTGTTCAAGAAGCCGGAGAGCCAGCGCGGGGTCTATCTCTGGGGTCCGGTCGGGCGGGGCAAGTCCATGCTGATGGACCTGTTCTTCGAAGCCGCTCCGGTGGCGAAGAAGCGTCGCACCCATTTCCACGTCTTCATGGGCGAGGTCCACCGGCTGATCGACGCCTGGCGCAAGGGCGACCCCGCCGCGCGCAAGGCGAAGTTTGGTCAGGCGAAAGGGGACGACCCCATCGCCCCGGTCGCTGACGTGGTGGCCGCCGAGGCGCGGCTGCTGTGCTTCGACGAGTTCCAGGTCACCGACATCGCCGACGCCATGATCCTGGGGCGGCTGTTCGAGGCGCTACTGGCCCGCGGCGTCGCCCTGGTCGCGACGTCCAACCGGAGCCCCGAGGCCCTCTACAAGGACGGCATCAACCGCCAGCTGTTCCTGCCCTTCATCGCCCTGATCAAGGCGCGGATGGAGGTGGTGTCGGTGGCGGGCTCCCACGACTATCGCCTGGATCGGCTGCGGGCGGCGGGGACCTGGTTCTCGCCCAACGATCGCGACAATGAGGCCTGCTTCATGGCCCTGTGGCGCGACATGCTGGGGGTCGAGGAAGAGGTCGGCGAGACGCTGGAGGTGCTGGGCCGCAAGGTGCACCTGCCCCACGCCGAGGGCGGCATGGTCCGCGCCTCCTTCGCCAGCCTCTGCTCGGTGGCGCTCGGCCCCAACGACTACGTGGCTATCGCCGAGCGCTTCCACACCGTGTTCCTGGAGGACCTGCCGCGGCTCACCGCCAATCGGCGGGAGGAGGCGCGGCGCTTCGTGATCCTGATCGACGCCCTCTACGAGGCCCGCGTCCGGCTGATCGTCCTGGCCGAGGCCGAGCCCATAGCCCTCTATCCTGCGGGCGACGGCGCCTTCGAGTTCGAACGCACGGCCTCGCGTCTGCAGGAAATGCGCTCGGCGGACTGGTTGAGCGAGCGCGACTAGGCCCGCAGGCTGGCCACCAGCTCGCGCGCATAGGGTCGAAGTTCGTCCATGCCGCGCACGCAGATGGTCAGTTCGCGCAGGGCCCAGTCGTCGGAGAGGCCGACGACGCCCAGGGCCATGGTCTTGGCGGCCCGGGCCGCGGTGGTCTGGGGCACGATGCCGACGCCCACACCGCACTCCACCAGCCGACAGACCGCGTCGAAGCTGCGCAGCTGCACCCGCAGGCGCAGGGGCTTGCCCTCCCGGGCCGCCTTGCTCGCCAGGAAGCGCTGCAGGGAGCTTGAGCGCTCGAGTCCCACCAGGTCGAAATCCAGCACGTCGGCGAAATTCACCATCCGCTGGGCGGCCAGCAAATGGTCCGCCCCCGTCACGACCACGAAGCGGTCCGAGCGAAAGGGGAAAGTCTCCAGCCGGCCCATGTCGACCGTGCCGGCGACGATGCCGATGTCGCCCACGCCCTCGGCGATCAACCCGACGATCTCATCGGACAGCCGCTCTTCCAGGTCGACGCTGACCTGGGGGTGTTCGGCCAGGAACCGCGACAGGGCTTCGGGCAGGAACTCGGTGAGCGCATTGGTGTTGGCGAGCAATCGTACCTCGCCCGACAGGCCGCCGGCATAAGCGCCCAGGTCCTCTCGCATCCGGGCGCTCTGGGCCAGGATCGAGCGGGCGTGCTTGAGCAGGGTCAGTCCGGCCGAGGTCGGCGACACGCCTGCGCGCGAGCGGACCAGCAACGGGGCGCCGAGGGCGGCCTCCATGCCCCGGATGCGTGTGGAGGCGGCCGCCAGGGCCAGCGCGCTACGCTCCGCGCCGGCGGTGATCGATCCGGCGTCGGCCACATCGCAAAACAGTCGGAGGTCGGTGAGGTCGAATCTCATCCTTCGCCTTTCGCGAAGGAAGACTACAGCATTCGCGCATTGCGACCACAGGATGAACGATAGAGACTTCGCGGAATGCGAATTAAGGGAGGGTCGCCGTGCTCACCTTCATCCTCGAGCGACCGATTCCGCCGCGCTACGATGTCACCGACCCCGCCCAGGTCGCGCTGCATTGCCGCTGGGCCGTCGACGCCTATGCCGAGGCCGGCGTGGTCTGGTTCGGTGGTGTGGCCACCGAAGACCGCATGTTCAGCCTCATCGCCGCCGATGACGCCGAAGCGCCGCACCAATACTGCCGGTCGCTCGGTGTGGACGACGCTATCCTGCGCCGAGTGGTCCAGCCGCTCGGCCCCACCTTCGCCCTGCCGCGGGACGACCCGCGTTTCCGACCGCCGGTTCGTTGACACTATGAGTCGGGCGCTTAAAAGCGAAGCCGCTTCGCACCGACGGGAACACCCATGACAGACGCTCCCCGCGCACGCCCGCTTTCGCCGTTCACCGGCATTTGGCGATGGCACGTGACCATGGCGACCTCCATCGCCCACCGGGTGACCGGATGCGCCATCTATGGCGGCGGCCTGATCCTCGCGGCCTGGGCGGTCTGCCTGGCCTCGGGGCCGGAAGCCTATGCGGCGTTCCAGGCGGTGATCGGCTCGCCGCTGGGGCTCCTGGCCATGTTCGCCCTGACCTTCTCGACCTTCTTCCACCTCGCCAAGGGCGTGCAGCACCTGATCTGGGATCTGGGCTTCGGCTACAGGCCGCAGACCGCCAGCCTTGGCGCGGTCGTCTGCATCGCCTTCGCCATCGCCGCGACCCTGGCCATCTGGGCCATCGCCTTCATGACCGGAGCGCTCTGATGGCCAGCTATCGCACGCCGCTCGGCCGCGCCCGCGGCCTGGGCGCCGCCAAGCACGGGGTCGGGGAGTGGATCTCCGAACGGGTCACCGCCGTGGCCCTGGTGCCGCTGGTGCTGTGGGGCGTCTTCGCCGTCCTGCGGCTGGCCGGCGCCGACTATGCCGGGGCCGTGGCCTGGCTGACCGCCTCGCCGCTGAACCCGACCTTGATGGTCCTGCTGGTGGTGGTCAGCTTCCTGCACATGCACGGCGGCATGCGGGTGGTCATCGAGGACTATATCGAAAAAACCCTCAGCCGGACCGGCCTGCTGCTGCTCAACCTCTTCGTCTGCGCGCTCGCGGGCACGCTGGCGGTGTTCTCCATCCTGAAGGTCGCGCTGGGAGGCGCTCTCTGATCCCATGGCGAGCTATCAGTTCATCGACCACAAGTTCGACGTCGTCGTGGTGGGAGCCGGCGGCTCCGGCCTGCGCGCGGCGCTGGGCTGCGCCGCGGCCGGCCTGAAGACGGCCTGCATCACCAAGGTCTTCCCGACCCGCAGCCACACCGTGGCGGCCCAGGGCGGCATCTCGGCCAGCCTGGGCAATATGGGCGAGGACGACTGGCGCTGGCACATGTACGACACCGTCAAGGGGTCGGACTGGCTGGGCGACCAGGACGCCATCGAATACCTGTGCCGCAACGCGCCCGCCGCGGTCTACGAGCTGGAGCACTGGGGCGTGCCGTTCTCGCGCACCCCGGAAGGCAAGATCTATCAGCGCGCCTTCGGCGGCATGACCCGCAACTATGGCGAGGCCCCGATCCAGCGCACCTGCGCGGCGGCCGACCGCACCGGCCACGCCATGCTCCACACCATGTATGGCCAGGCCCTGTCGAAGGACACCGAGTTCTTCATCGAGTACTTCGCGCTGGACCTGATCATGGACGAGGGCGTCTGCCGAGGCGTCACCGCCTGGAAGCTGGACGACGGCACCCTGCACCGGTTCCAGGCCCAGCAGGTGATCCTGGCCACCGGCGGCTACGGCCGCGCCTACTTCTCGGCCACCAGCGCCCACACCTGCACCGGCGACGGCGGCGGCATGGCGCTGCGGGCGGGCTTGCCCCTGCAGGACATGGAGTTCGTGCAGTTCCACCCCACCGGCATCTACGGCGCCGGCTGCCTCATCACCGAGGGCGCCCGGGGCGAGGGCGGCTACCTGACCAACTCCGAGGGCGAGCGCTTCATGGAGCGCTATGCGCCATCGGTGAAGGACTTGGCGCCACGCGACATGGTCAGCCGCGCCATGACCATCGAGATCCGCGAAGGCCGGGGCGTAGGTCCGAAGAAGGACCACATCTTCCTGCACCTCGACCACCTGGATCCAAAGATCCTGGCCGAGCGCCTGCCGGGCATCTCGGAGAGCGCCAAAATCTTCGCGGGCGTCGACGTGACCAGGGAGCCGATCCCGGTCCTGCCGACCGTCCACTACAACATGGGCGGTATCCCCACGAACTTCTATTCCGAGGTGGTCACCCGGCTGGGCGACGATCCGGACAAGGTGGTTCCGGGGCTGATGGCGGTGGGCGAGGCGGCTTGCGTCTCGGTGCATGGCGCCAACCGCCTGGGCTCCAACTCGCTGATCGACCTGGTGGTGTTCGGCCGCTCGGCCGCTTTGCGCTGCGCCGACACCATCAAGGCCGGCGCGACCCAGGTCGAACTGAAACCGGCCATGACCGACGGCCACCTGGCCCGCTTCGACAAGTTCCGCAACGCCTCGGGAAGCACGCCCACCGCCGCCCTGCGGCTGGAGATGCAGAAGGCCATGCAGGATGACGCCGCGGTGTTCCGTACCACCGACAGCCTGGCCTCGGGGGTCAAGCGCCTGGAGGCCATCCACGCCAAGCGACCGGATCTTAAGGTCACCGACCGCGGCCTGATCTGGAATACCGACCTGGTCGAGACCCTGGAGTTCGACAATCTGGTCGGCCAGGCGATCACTACGGTGGCAGGCGCCTATAACCGCACCGAAAGCCGCGGGGCCCATGCCCACGAGGACTTCCCCGACCGCAACGACGGCGAGTGGATGAAGCACACCCTGACCTGGTTCGACGACGCCACGGGCAAGGTCGCCATCGACTACCGGCCGGTGCACAGCTTCACCATGACCAACGACATCGCCTACATCCCCCCCAAGGCGCGGGTCTACTAGGTCTCGGCGATGATCTTCCCTCACATTCCAATCCACGCGTCCCCGCTCAAGGTCAGCGCCTGATGGTCCAACTCCGCCTTCCCAAGAACTCCCGCGTCCAGAGGGGCGAGCACCATCCGGCCCCCGCCGGCGCGACCAAGGTCAAGACCTTCAAGGTCTATCGCTACGATCCCGAGGGGACCGAGAACCCGCGCTGGGACACCTATGACGTGGACGTCGACGCCTGCGGCCCGATGGTCCTGGACGTCCTGATCCATATCAAGAACACCGTCGATCCGACGCTCAGCTTCCGGCGCTCCTGCCGCGAGGGGGTCTGTGGGTCGTGCGCCATGAACATCGGCGGGCGCAACACGCTGGCCTGCACCCACGGCCATGACGAGGTCCCGGGCGCCCAGTGCCAGATCGCCCCGCTGCCTCACATGCCGGTGATCAAGGACCTGGTCCCCGACATGACCATGTTCTACGCCCAGTACGCCTCCATCGAGCCCTGGCTGCACACCACCACCCCGGAGCCGCAGACCGAGTGGCTGCAGACGCCTGAGGACCGTTCCAAGATCGACGGCCTCTATGAGTGCATCCTCTGCGCCTGCTGCTCGACCTCCTGCCCCAGCTACTGGTGGAACGGCGAGAAGTACCTGGGCCCCGCGGCCCTGCTGCAGTCCTATCGCTGGCTCGTGGACAGCCGCGACGAGGCGACCGGCGACCGGCTGGACGACCTTGAGGATCCCTTCAAGCTCTACCGCTGCCACACAATCATGAATTGCGCCCAGGTCTGCCCGAAGGGGTTGAATCCCGCCAAGGCCATCGGCGAGATCAAGAAGATGCTGGTCGACCGCGTCGTCTGAGGCTTCTCTTCCTGGGAGGCTGATGCAATCCGAACCGTGTTCGGGAAGTTGACGCCGTCGTCACTTTTCTGCATGGGGCATCTATGAGCCAATCGGACACGCATGTGGTGATCCTCGGGGCCGGTCACGCGGGAGGCACCGCGGCCGCCCTGCTGCGCCAGTATGGGCACGAAGGTCCGATCACCCTGGTGGGCGAGGAGCCGATCCCGCCCTATCAGCGTCCGCCGCTCAGCAAGGCCTGGCTGAAGGGGGAGGCTGACGCCGATTCCCTGGCGCTGAAGCCCCTGGAATTCTACGCCGAGCACAACATCGACTTCCGGCCGAACACGCGGGCGGTCAAGCTGGCGCGGGAGGCCAAGCAGGTCACCCTCTCCACCGGCGATGTGGTGACCTACGATTTCCTGATCATCGCCACCGGCGCCCGGGCCATCAAGCTGCCGGTCGAGGGCGCGCATCTGGACGGCCTGCTGGAGCTGCGCACGGCGGCCGACGCCGAGATCCTCAAGGCCACCATCGGGCCCGGCAAGCGCCTGGCGGTGATCGGCGGCGGCTATATCGGGCTGGAGGCGGCGGCGTCCGGCCGCGCCCTGGGCGCCGAGGTGGTGGTGATCGAGCGCGAGCCACGCCTGCTGGCCCGCGTCGCCTGCGAACCCCTCTCGACCTTCTTCCTCGACTATCACCGGCGCCATGAGGTCACCTTCGAACTGGGCGCCACGGTGGCGGGCTTCGAGGGCGAGAACGGCCATGTCACCGGGGTGAAGCTGGCCGACGGCCGGGTCATCGCCTGCGACGCCGCCCTGATCGGGGTGGGCGCCGCGCCCAATGACGAGATCGCCAAGGAGGCGGGCCTCGACACCGCCCGCGGCATCGTCGTCGACCTGGAGGCGCGCACCGCCGACCGCTCGGTCTTCGCCATTGGCGACGTGGCCCACCGGCCGATGCCGATCTATGAGCGCATGTTCCGCATGGAAAGCGTGCCCAACGCCCTGGAACAGGCCAAGCAGGCCGCCAGCGCCATCGTCGGCCGAGCGCCCCCGCCGGGCGAGGTGCCGTGGCAGTGGTCGGACCAGTACGACCTGAAGCTCCAGATCGCCGGCTACGCCTTCGACGTGGACCGCATACTGCTGCGCGGCGACCCCGCCAGCGCCAAGTTCGCCGTCTTCCACCTGAAGGGCGACCGGGTCCAATCCGTGGAGGCGATCAACTCGCCGCCCGAGTTCATGATGGGCAAATTGCTCATCGCCAACCGCAAGCCGGTCGACCTCGACAAGCTTGCGGACCCATCCATTTCCATGAAAGAGGTCGCCGCATAAAAGCGGTGAAGGGGAGTAAATGGCCAAGATCACCTATGTCGAACACGACGGAACCGAGCACGCGATCGACGTGAAGACCGGCCTGACGGTGATGGAAGGCGCGGTGAAGAACAACATCCCGGGCATCGACGCCGACTGCGGCGGGGCCTGCGCCTGCGCCACCTGCCACGTCTATGTGGACGGCGACTGGCTGCCGAAGACCGGTGCGAAGTCGGCCATGGAGGATTCCATGCTGGACTTCGCCGAGAACGTCGAACCCAACAGCCGCCTCTCCTGCCAGATCAAGGTCTCCGACGAGCTGGACGGCTTGGTCGTGCGCATGCCCGAGAGCCAGCACTAGGCGCACTCGGCTATTGGCTTCCTCCTCCCCTTGAGGGAGAAGGTGGCGGGCGAAGCCTGGCGGATGAGGGGTCGATGGCCCTATCCGTCCTCCGGCCGAAGCTAGTCTCGGAGTTCTGAGAGACCCCTCATCCGACCTTGCTCCGCAAGTGTCCAGCGGATGGATAGCGCCACCCTGCTGCCCACGGGCGAGACCGACTACGCCGGCTGGGCCATCGAGCGCACGCCGGGCCGCGAGATCTCCCGGGTCAGCGTCCACGTGGACGGGCGGCATGCCCTGAGCGTGGTTCCCGACCGCGAACGCCCCGACGTGCTCGCCGCCTTCCCCAACGCCGCCAACAGCCCGGTCGGCTGGCGCTTCCGGCTGCAGGCGCCGCCGGGCGCCATGGTCCGTCCGCACCTGGAGAGCAGCTCGGGCCTGACCGGCTATGCCTACGCCCAGGCGCCGGCCCCCGCGACCATGACCTATTCCGGCTGGTCGCGCCGCGCGTTGCGGGGATAGGGGCTCCTTTTCCTCACCCGGTTACGGGGGAGGGGGACCGCCGAAGGCGGTGGAGGGGGCGGCCTCAAGCTCAGAGCCCAGTCTCGCCCCCTCCACCACGCCTGCGGCGCGGTCCCCCTCCCCCATTCCCGTTGGTCATGGGGGACGAAAAGGAGCGCCGCGCTAGAAGCTTAGCTCGGGGTGTCCCGCCGCGCCCTGGGCGGTTTCGGGCAGGTGACAGGTGAAGGTGGCGCCGGCGCCCGGTTCGCTCTCCAGGGCCACCCAGCCGCCATGCAGCTCCACCAGGGCCTTGACCAGGGCCAGGCCCAGGCCCGGCCCGCCACGCTCGCGGCCGATGAAGCGGTCGAAGATGTGCGCCTGGACGTGGAACGGGATGCCGCGGCCGGTGTCGCTCACCTGCAGCTGGATCTCGCCCTGGGCGCGGCGCGCGGCGATGGTCACCAGGCCGTCCGGCGGGGTCTGGCGGATGGCGTTCTCGGTCAGGTGGTCGAGCGCCTGGGTCAGGCGTTTCATGTCGCCGCGGATCAGGCCGATGTCCTCGGCATGCTCGACCTTGATGGTCACCCCAGCGGCCTCCGCCTCGGGGGTCCAGCGGCCGGCCGTCTGGCTGAGCAGGTCGGCGACCCGGACGTCGTCGAGGTCCAGCGCCATCTCGTCGGCGTCGATCTGGGCCATGTCCAGAACGTCGTCGATGGAGCGGGCGAGCTGGGTGGCGGCCGTGCGCACCGCCGCGGCGTGGCCGCGCCCGCGCTCCGACAGGTTCTCGCCCGAGCGCTCCAGCAGCTCGGAATAGCCGATGATGGTGGTGAGCGGGGTGCGCAGCTCGTAGGAAACGTTGCCCACGAAGTCGCGCTTCAGCCGCTCGGCGTCGGCGAGCGCCGCGGAGCGGTCGGCCAGCGCGCTCTCCAGCTTGCGGGCGTCGGTGACGTCGGCAAAGGCGATCAGGGTCGCACCGTCGGGCAGCGGCCGGCTCTGATAGACCACGATGCGCGAGTCCGAGGTCTTCACCTCGCCGGAGATCGGCGCGCGCGCCTGGGGATCGGTGTCGGCCACCCGGCCCTTCAACTCGCGCCAGAAGCCCATGTCGTGCAGGCGCGGGATGCAGAGCTCGACCACGCCCTCGAAGTCGTGGGCCAGGTCCAGCTGCGCCGGCGTGATGTTCCAGAACCGCTCGAAGGCTTCATTGTGCAGCCGCAGGCGGCCGTCCGACCCGAACACCGCCACCGCGTCGTTCAGCTTGTCGAGCGTGGCCTGCTGCACCTGGATCAGGGCGTTGTACTGGGCCTTGAGCTTCAGTTCGCCGGTGATGTCGGAGAACAGCAGCACCACTCCGCCCATGGGGTGAGGTTGGCGAACCACCCGCAGGGTCCGGCCGTCAGGCAGGCTCCACAGGTCGTCGGGCGCCGAGGCGACGTCCTCGTAGCGGTCGAGTTCGGCAGCCTTCCACTTGTCGTAGTTGACGGTCTCCGGCAGCCGGCGGCGCTGGCGCAGCCGGTCCAGGATCTCGCCATGGGTGGGCAGTTCGGCCAGCCAGGCGGGTTCCAGCCCCCACAGCTCGGCGAAGGCGGTGTTGTGGAAGATGAGCTTCTTGCCCTCGCCGAAGATCGCCACGGCGTCGGCGATGTGGTTCAGGGTCTCGTCGTGGGCGGCGAGCTGGCGCCTGAGAAGCTCGCGCATCTCCTCGGCCTCGGTGACGTCCTCGGTCCAGACCCCGACTCCGCCGCCTTCCAGCGGCTGGGCGGTGATCTGGAAGGCGCGGCGGCGCCCGTCCAGGCTGGTCCAGCGCAGGGTCTCGCGCTTCTGGCCCAGATTGGCGGCCTCGCTGGCGAGCGCGTCGCCCGCCCGGTCGAAGGTCGCGTTCTTGGCGGCGGCCTCGTCGAGGTCGGTCACGCCCGCCGCCGCCAGCCAGGCGCCGTTCACCCAGACCGGCGCCCCGTCGGCCGCGGCGATCCAGGCCGGGGTGGCCCGGGCGTTCAGGAAGGCGGCGAAGCGCGGCGCGGTGGGCAGGCCCGCATCCTCGCCGATGATCGCCGAGAGCCGCAGCCAGGCGAGCGCCCCGGCCGCGCGGCCTTCCACGGCCACAACGCCGGCCGGCCCGCGCACCTCGAAGGCGCAGGCCTCGCCGCGCTCGAACAGGGCGCGCAGCCGTCGGGCATGGTCGGGATCGGCCCGCATCAGCGCGGCCATCACGGCCTGGGGGTCGGCGTTGAGCAGGCCGAGCGCGGTGACGCAGACCGCCAGGCTCTCCTCGCCGGAGGCCAGCAGGGCGTGGCCGTCCTGGACAGCCAGCAGGGCGGAATCGAAGGCCTCGGCCGAGGCCTGGGCGGCCTCGGCGCCCAGTTCCAGGCCGGCGATCTTCTGGCGCAGGGCCGCGATCCGCGCCTCGCCCTGCCGTCGCTGGGCCAGGGCCAGCAGGGTGGCGCAGATGGCCAGCATGACGGCGCCCGCCGCCGCGGCAAGGATGAGCTCGTGCTCGCTCATCGGCGTTCCATCGACGCCCGTCCTCGTCGACAGCGAATCATCCGATCACCATATTCCGGTCCTGTGTTTTCGGCGATGATCGCAACCATGACGGCGATCCTCTACCCCGTGGCGGCCAACGCCGAACAGGCGCTTTCGGCTCCCTTGGCGCGCGCGGCGCGCGAACGGGAGGCGCAGGCCCTGGCCGGGGAGCCCGTGGCCTTCGTCGTCGAGGCCGCCGGACCTCGGTTCGCCACCCGCGAAGCGGCGCTCGACGCCTATGCCGGACGATTGGAGGACGAGCGTCCGGGCCGAACGGCCAGCCTGCCGCCCGAGGACCGCTTCCTGCGCCTGACCGAGACGGTGGCGGCGACCCGCGCCCGCGCGCCCGCGCCATTGCAGCCCAGCTATCAGGATGGCCGCCGCTGGCCGCAGGCCAAGGCCCCGCCGCCCACCACCTGGCGGCTGATGGTTTCCTACTGGCGGATCGGCGCCGCGCCCATCGTCCGGCCGGAAACGCCCCAGGCGCGCCAGGCCCGCCGCAAGGGCCGTCAGAGCCTCGATCCGGAGACCGTCCGCGCCCTGACCCAGCAGCCGCTGCAGGCGGTCAAGCCGCAACAGCCGCTGGACATCGGGCTTTTCGAGGCGCGCCTTCCCGAGTCGCCGCATATCATCGTGCCCGATGAATGATCCGTACCGCGGTCGCGCGCCGTCCCTCGATGACCTGGCGGCCATCGCCGAAGCCGCCTTCGCCGCCCTGCCCAAGGGTTTCCGCGACATGGCCGGCGAGGTGGTGTTCCGCGTCGACGATTTCGCCGCCGAAGACGTCCTGGACGAGCTGGGGATCCCCGACGCCTTCGAGCTGACCGGCCTCTATCACGGGGTCGACCTCGGCCATCGCTCGGTCTTCGACCCCAGTCCCGGCCCCTCGCGGGTCTTCCTCTATCGCCGCCCGATCCTCGACGAGTGGGCCGAGCGTGGCGACGTCAGCCTTGAAGACCTGGTGACCCACGTCCTGGTCCATGAGATCGGCCACCATTTCGGCCTCTCCGACGACGACATCCACGCCATCGAGGCGGCGGCGGATTAGTGCAGCTTCATCCCCTCGCCCCAGGGCAGGGTGGTGGTGGCGATCATGCGGGTGAGGATCTGGGGGGGCTGGTGGTAGCCCAGCAGCGAGACCTCGAGGCTCAGCTCCGCGGCCACCGCCTTCAGGGTGTCGGGACAGTAGCAGTAGTTGGTGATCCGGCTGACCAGGTCGTCATCGCCTTCCAGCCGCACGATGTCGTAGAGCCGGCCGGCGTCGTTGAAGAACAGCACGACCGGCTCGCCGCGATAGACTCCCGCCTCCAGCCGCGCGCCCGTATGGCCGACGCTGGCCTCCGCCCAGCCCCCACGCCGGCCGCGGCCTCCGCCGACGCCGGGAACCTCGATCGAGCAGGCCTCGGTGAGCACGGCGGTGAGCGTCGGCACGTCGCGGGAATTGAAGGCGGCGATGAACCGCTCCACCAGGGCCTGGGACGGCCCGTCCCGGGGCGGCGGATCGGGTGGCGCGGCGGCCAGCGCCGCCCGCCCGCGATGCAGGGCCGACTTCACCCCGCCCACGGTGGTGCGCAGCTGGTCGGCGATCTCCTCCAGGGTGAAGTCGAACACGTCCTTCAGCACCACCGCGGCCCGCGCCTGGGGCGAGGCGGCGGAGAACAGCGCCTCCGCGCCCTGGCGCGCTGCGTCGGGATCGGAGGGTGGCGTCTGCGCCAGCGGCTCGCCCAGCCAGGCCCGCTCCCGCGCGGCCCGGCGCGCCCGGTCGATCCAGAGATTGGTGGCGGTGCGGAACAGATAGGCCTTGGGATCGGCCACCGGGCTGCCCGGCCCGTGCAAGTCGCCGCGGCCGATCATGGCGAAGCCCTTGAGGAGGGTGTCCTGCACCAGGTCCTCGGCGTCCCAGACGTCGCCGGTGAGTTTCAGGCCGTAGGCATGCAGGGCCGGGCGCAGCGGCTCGATGGTGTCCAGATAGTCGAACCAGGCCGTGCGCAGGGCGCGCGAGGTGTCGTCCGTGATCGGGTCGGTCATCGCCGCTCCTCCCTCATGTCCATCTGCTCAAGACGAATGGCGGGGCGTCAAGGATACCGGCGGTCAGGAAGATGACGCTGGCGTCATTTTCCTTGACTGATCACCGTTCTCTTGAGAGGCTTCAGCCAAGAGGAAACCGTGGGCCGCCAGCGCGCGCGCCTGCCGAAGGAGGATTTGCCCATGGCGGCCGACGGCAACATCACCAAGGACATCATCTACGACGCCGTGGCGCCGGACGACTTCGAGTCGATGCTGGACCTGGACCGCTACAACAACCGCTCGACGGCGTTCGACAAGATCATCTCGGCGACCCACGACCA
>NZ_JAUYOJ010000075.1 GCF_030697925.1 Phenylobacterium sp.
TAGGTCGAGGCCCTAGTCGACCTGGAAGGGACCCGTCCTCGCGGCGGGTCCCTTCTTCTTTGGGAGCCATGCCATGCGCACGGTCGCGTCCGACCTGGCGCACCGCCTCGCCGATCACGCCGAGGCCGTGTGCCGCCACTACCTCTCCGAGGGCCGGCGCGAAGGCCGCTACTGGCTCGTCGGTGATGCTCGAAACAAGCCGGGACGCAGTCTCTACGTCCGTCTGCGGGGCTCCGACGAGGGGCGAGGCGCCGCAGGCAAATGGACCGACGCGGCCACGGGCGAGCACGGCGACCTGCTTGACCTCATCGCCCTGAACCAGGGTCTCCACCGTTTGCGCGACACCTTGGACGAGGCCCGCCGGTTCCTGGCGCTGCCAAGACCAGAACCCGCTGCCGCGCCGCCCCGCCGCTTGGCCAGGGCGGCAACTGGCTCGTCACAGGCCGCGCAGCGCCTGTTCGCCATGTCGAAGCCGCTCTCGGGTACGATCGCGGAGGCCTATCTGCGCAGCCGGGGTATCGCGGATCTTCGGACCCGCGCGGCGCTGCGGTTCCATCCGCGTTGCTTCTATCGGCCCGGGAGGGACGACGCGCCCGACGCCAGACCGGCGTGGCCCGCGATGATCGCCGCCGTCACCGACCTCGCCGGCCGGCAGACTGGCGCGCATCGCACCTGGTTGGACGACGCCGGCGGCGCCAAGGCTCCGGTCGCCTCGCCCCGCCGGGCGATGGGCCGCCTCCTTGGGCACGGCGTCAGATTTGGCGCCGCACGAGACGTCATGGCGGCCGGCGAAGGCATAGAGTCCGTGCTGTCGCTCGGTGGCGTCATGCCGGACCTGCCCCTTGTCGCCGCCCTCTCGTCGGCGCACCTCGCCGCGCTTGTCCTCCCGCAGACCCTTCGGCGCCTCTACATCGCCCATGACGACGACCTGGCCGGCCATGCGGCGGCGGCGGCTCTCGCCGAGCGCGCCCTGAACGCCGGGATCGAGGCGGTGATCCTTTCGCCGAGTCTGGGTGACTTCAATGACGACCTGCGCCATCTCGGCGCTGGCCACTTGGCTGCGGCGTTGCGAACCCAACTGGTCCCCGAGGACGTTCGCCGATTTCTGAATAGGGCGCCCATGAGCGGGGACCTCGGCGTCGAGGTCGGTTCGGCGTCGCTTGCGGACGCGTCACGGCGCCCATGATCGCAGGCCGTCGGAGAGCCGCCGCGTCCACGGCCTTCTAGAGGGCGATCGGTCGGCAAGCGGTCCGGACCCGCAACGGCGGGATCCGGCTATTTTCCGCCGCCGAGCAGGCTCGGCTTTGCATCGCGAGCCAAAATAGCCGCCCCCCGCCGCCCTCCGCTTCGCTGCGGCCGCGCCGGTGCGGATCCGGTTCGCTCGCCTCCAGAGGATCGCCACGAAGGCCGCGATGGGCGCGGCCGATCCGACAGAGGCCCGACATCATGATGACCGCCCCCTTCTTCGACGACGAACCCGAGCACGCCGCATCTTCCACCGGCCAGCTACTCGACGACCTCGCCCTCTACGGCTACCGGCCCCTCGACGACGCGCCGGACCCGCGGCCGTCGCCCGAGGCCGATGCGATTGCGGGCGCAGTAGCCGACATCTTCGACGCCCTGGTCTCGCCCCTCGCCGAGACCTGCCTCGAACCCGACCTGGCCGAGCTGCTCTGGTCGACGGTCAACCTCTTCCACCGCGCCGCCGACCGGGTGCAGCGACGGCTCGACGACAATGAGGACGCCCAGAGGCGCAGCCAGCGCGAACAGGACGGCTCCGAGGTCCGATCGGTCGAACTGGAACGGCTGTTGGCGGAAGGTCTGGTCCTCCTCGAACGCCGCGACAGCCTGGAGTTCTACCGCGACCAGGCGGCCGATCAGTTCCAGATCCACACGGGTTCGCCCTGGTCCACGCGCACGAGCTCGAGGGTCAACCATCGCGCCCTGACCGCCGCCATGATCGACAGCCGCGACTACCTCGCCGCCAAGCGCCGCGCCGACACCATGGTGCTCCTGCCGGCCGGTCCGAAGATCGCCTTCACGGGCGGGGCGGCCTACAACGATCACGCCCGCATCTGGGACGCGCTCGACAAGGTCCACGCCAAGCACCCCGAGATGGTGCTGCTGCATGGCGGTACGCCCACCGGCGCCGAACGCATCGCCGCCTGCTGGGCCGAGGCCCGCAAGGTCACCCACATCGCCTTCAAGCCCGACTGGACGCATCACGCCAAGGCCGCCCCGTTCAAACGCAACGACAAGATGCTTGAGGTCTTGCCGATCGGGGTCCTGGCCTTCCCCGGCACCGGCATCAACGCCAACCTGGCCGACAAGGCCAAGATGATGGGCATCCCCGTCTGGCGGTTCGGCGAGGGCGGCGCGTGAGCGCCGCCAGCCCGCTCATCCCCGCCCGCGATTCCAGGAGGGACGACGATCGGCTATAGTTCGCACGCGCCGTGGTGGTGGTGGTGGACGCGCCCGTTCGACCCTTGTCACAGAGACCATCACCATGATCGCCATCGGCCTCATCCTCATGATCGTCGGCCTGGCGGCCGTCTGCTGGCTGCTGTTCAGCCTGGCGGTCTACGCCCTGCCGCTCTTCGCCGGCGTATCGGCTGGCCTCTACGCCCACGGCGCGGGCGCCGGCCTATTCGGCGCGATCCTTGTCGGCACTCTTACGGGCGCCGCCACGCTGGTCGCTGGACAGGTCGTGTTCGCGACGGTGCGGGCGCCGCTGGCGCGGGTGGCCGTCGCCCTGA
>NZ_JAUYOJ010000078.1 GCF_030697925.1 Phenylobacterium sp.
CTCCTCGGAGATGATCCACAGCCTGTTGCCCGTGTTCCTGGTGGGCACGCTCGGCGCCAGCGTCGCCATGGTCGGGTTGATCGAAGGGGTCTCCGAAGCCGCGGCCTCGACCACCAAGGTCTTCTCCGGTTGGATCAGCGATCGGCTCGGCAGGCGCAAGTTCCTGGCCGTGCTCGGCTATGGCCTCGGGGCGATCACCAAGCCGGTCTTCCCGCTCGCCATGACACCGTTCGAAGTGTTCGCGGCTCGGTTCACCGACCGTGTGGGCAAGGGCATCCGCGGCGCGCCGCGAGACGCCCTGGTGGCCGATATCACCCCGCCCGGCGTACGGGGGGCCGCGTTCGGCCTGCGCCAGGCCCTCGACACCATCGGCGCCTTCCTGGGTCCGATCGTGGCGATCGTTCTGATGGCGGCCCTCGCCGGCGACATGCGCGCGGTCTTCGCCTGGGCCGCCGTTCCGGCGGTCATCGCCGTGTTGCTGATGATCTTCGGCGTCGACGAGCCAAAGCGATCCGGCGGGGCCGCGCAGGCCAGGGCGCCGATCCGCTGGGCCGAGGTTCGCGACATGGGTCGGCCGTTCTGGTCGGTGGTCGTCGTGGGCGTGGTCTTCACCCTGGCCAGGTTCAGCGAGGCCTTCCTCGTCCTGCGGGCTCAGGACGTCGGTCTGAAGCTCACCCTCATCCCGCTCGTGCTTGTCGTGATGAACGTCTTCTATGCGGCCGTGGCGGCGCCGGCCGGCGCGCTCTCCGACCGGCTAGACCGTCGGAGGCTGCTCGGGATCGGGCTTGGCGTGCTCATCCTCGCCGACCTGGCGCTGGCGCTGCTGCCGTCGATCGGCGGTGTGTTCATCGGCGTGGCGCTGTGGGGCGTCCATATGGGCATGACGCAGGGGCTGCTCTCGGCGCTGGTCGCCGACGCCGCGCCAGACCGGCTGCGCGGGACGGCGTTCGGCATTTTCAACTTGGCGACCGGCCTGACCCTGTTGCTGGCGAGCACGCTGGCCGGTGGGCTCTGGACAGCCTTCGGCCCGAGCACGACGTTTTTCGCCGGAGCCGGATTTTCCGCGGCCGCGGTCGCCGGCCTTGTGATCTGGGTGCGTCGGGCCGCCTGAGAACAAGAGCCGACCTGATTGGATCGGATTTGCCGCAAATGCGTCGAATGGTCCCGGCTTGAACATATCCTCTCTAGGGGGATAGGATATGTGATGCCTACCTTCACCGACCTCATCCAGCAGGGCGCGGCGCACGCCTGGCTGTTCGTCCCCTCCGCCATCCTGCTGGGCGCGCTTCATGGTCTGGAGCCCGGCCACTCGAAGACCATGATGGCGGCCTTCATCATCGCCATCCGCGGATCGGTGAAGCAGGCCATCCTGCTCGGGCTCTGCGCGACGCTGTCGCACACGGCGATTGTCTGGGTGATCGCCCTGGGCGGCATGTACCTCTGGCGCGGCCTCGCGCCGGAGACCATCGAGCCTTACCTCCAGGTCGCCTCCGCCGTCATCATCGTCGCCATGGGCGTCTGGATGATCTGGCGGGCCCGGCGCGACCAGGCCCTGGCGGCTGTCGCCCACCACGATCACGGCCATCATGGCCACGGCGGCGGGGAGGCCCCGCGGATCGACACCGGCCACGGCGTGTTGCGGTTGGAGATCTTCGAAACCGCCGCGCCGCCGCGCTTCCGGATCTATCCCGAGCGCGGTCACGGCTGGCCGGCGGACGATGTCCGCCTGGAAACCGAGCGCCCGGATGGAACGCGACAAGCCTTCAGCTTCACCGATCGGGGCGGCCATCTGGAAT
>NZ_JAUYOJ010000079.1 GCF_030697925.1 Phenylobacterium sp.
CTCGGGCACGATCGCGGAGGCCTATCTGCGCAGCCGGGGCATCGCGGATCTTCGGACCCGCGCGGCGCTGCGGTTCCATCCGCGTTGCTTCTATCGGCCCGGGAGGGACGACGCGCCCGACGCCAGAACGGCGTGGCCCGCGATGATCGCCGCCGTCACCGACCTCGCCGGCCGGCAGACAGGGGCGCATCGCCGCCTGCTGGGCCGAGGCCCGCAAGGTCACCCACATCGCCTTGAAGCCCGACTGGACGCACCACGCCAAGGCCGCCCCGTTCAAGCGCAACGACAGGATGCTTGAGGTCTTGCCGATCGGGATCCTGGCCTTTCCCGGCACCGGCATCAACGCCAACCTGGCCGACAAGGCCAAGATGATGGGCATTCCCGTCTGGCGGTTCGGCGAGGGCGGCGCGTGAGCGCCGCCAACTCTTTACATCCGGTTCCGCGATTCCGGCGGGGACGATGATCGGCTACAATACGAGCGCGCCGTTGTGGTGGTGGAGGCGCGCCCGTTCGACCCTTGTCACGGAGACCATCACCATGATCGCCATCGGCCTCATCCTCATGATCGTCGGCCTGGCGGCCGTCTGCTGGCTGCTGTTCAGCCTGGCGGTCTACGCCCTGCCGCTCTTCGCCGGCGTATCGGCTGGGCTTTACGCCCACGGCACGGGCGCCGGCCTATTCGGCGCGATCCTTGTCGGCACTCTTACGGGCGCCGCCATGCTGGTCGCTGGACAGGTCGTGTTCGCGACGGTGCGGGCGCCGCTGGCGCGGGTGGCCGTCGCCTGATGTTCGCCGGCCCGGCCGCTGTCGCCGGCTATCACGCGGCCCGTGGGCTCGCGGCGCTCACCGTTCCGGCCGAGCCCTGGCGGCAGGCCTTCGCCGTTGTTGGCGCGATCATCGTCGGGGCTACGGCGTGGGTGCGGCTGGCCGCCTTGTCAGCTGGTCCCGTCCGCGAACAGATGCGGCCGCCGATCTGGGCGCCCGAGGACACGCAAAGTGGTCACGCTCCGCGCCCCACCCGGTGTCCGCCGGCCGTGGTTTGACGGATAAGACATCAATGAGGCGGGATCCCAGTCCGATCCGAATAGCACCGCCGGGTTTTCTGGTCGCCTCCCGGTGCTCGGCGTCTTCAGGGTGCCAGAGATAGGCTAATCATCATCGTTGCTTCGGCGACTTTCCTGACGCGGGAAGGAGTACTGCAACCAGATTGTCGGATTTTAGATGCTCCTGCGGCATTTGAATCGCTGCATCCGAAAGCTTGGCAGGATCGATGAAATCTGAATCGGGAGGTTATTTTTCTTCATTCTAGCGCTGAACATCTTGCATTCTGCGGCCACCATGTCATCTCTAGCGCGCGGTTGGCACTCCCTGTGTTCGAGTGCCAAACCGGCCGCAAGCGCGCGAGCCGCCGCCTGATTTAGGAGACCTGAACATGGCGTTTCGTCCGCTTGCCGACCG
>NZ_JAUYOJ010000080.1 GCF_030697925.1 Phenylobacterium sp.
CTCCGGTGTGATCGGCTCGACATAGGTGGCGTCGGCCACGTCCGGGTCGGTCATGATCGTGGCCGGGTTCGAATTGACCAGCACGATGCGGTAGCCTTCGGCGCGCAGCGCCTTGCAGGCCTGGACCCCCGAATAGTCGAACTCGCAGGCCTGTCCGATGACGATCGGGCCGGCGCCGATGATGAGGATCGACGAGATGTCGGTGCGTTTGGGCATATCTACTCGCGCACGAGGGCGGGCGCGGCTCGAAGCGCGCCCGGTCCCGGTCAAACTGCAGGTTAAGGGGGCCGTTTAGAGACGGAGTCGCCCGGGCGCAAGCCGCGTTTCGCCCAAAGAAAATGGGCCGGCGTCGCCGCCGGCCCATCATCGTTCTGACATAAGGGCCCGAGGGCCCGAATGCGGTCGCCTAGACCTGCAGGTTGCCGGCGGACATCTTGCCGCTGCGACGATCCTGTTCGAGCTCGTAGTTGACCTTTTGGCCTTCGTTCAGGCTACGCAGGCCTGCGCGCTCGACGGCCGAAATGTGCACGAAGACGTCAGCGCCGCCGTCGTCGGGTTGGATGAAGCCGTAGCCCTTGGTTCCGTTGAACCATTTCACAGTGCCGGTAGCCATAGAGATATTCGTCCTTGATAGATATGCCCGCGGCCCAAGCGGTTTGAGCAACGGATCAAAGGTCTCGGGGGATCGGGGAGCAGGTCCGGAATCCCTGGCGGGATAAGGAAATTCAGCCGAACCGTACGAGTTTGACCCTCGAACCGTAGCGCGGTTCCAGCCACCCCGCAAGATGATCCGCCGAACACTGGTCTTGAGTTCGCGACGACTTGGTTTCCGTAGGCGATTGGCGGTCATTTCGAAGACTAGATGGTCATTTCCGTGAAACCCTCGGCCCTTACGGTGTAGGCTTGCGAAGGTTTGGCGCCGCATCTGTACGACGGACTTGCTTGCCGCGCGCCCAGAAACCTGAATGCCGATGCTTTCGCTTTTCCTTGGTCAGGCCGCGGCGACCGCCCAGGCAAGCCGCCAGTCTCACGGATCTCGCGGCCGCCGGCGGCCTTCCAGACCACCCAGGTCGGCCGGCCGATCTTGCCGCAGTCGGGTCGCGATCAACAAGATCGGTGATCGCGGAACGACGGTTTCAGGGTTGCCTTGGCGCCTTGGCCTAGGGCAGCCTCGCGGTCCGTAAGACGGTCTGCGAACCCCCGGTTTGAACGCGACTTCCTCGATCGACCCGCTCGCCGAACTGTTGCCGCGCATCGCGTCGGGCGATCGCGCGGCGCTGCGACAACTTTACCAGGCCACGTCTTCGAAGCTTTTCGGCGTCTGTCTTCGTATTCTGTCGGACAGGGATGAGAGCGAAGACGTGTTGCAGGAGGTCTATCTGACGATCTGGCGAAGGGCCGACCGCTTCGAGGCGGGCCGGGCTAGCGTCATGACCTGGATATCGACCATTGCGCGCAATCGCGCCATCGACCGGCTGCGAGCGCGGGGTCCGCTCGCCTATGCCGACCAGGTCGACGAGCTGGAGATCGACGACGGCAGGCCAAGCGCCGAGACCCTGCTGGCCGCCAGCCAGGACGGCCAGGCCCTGGGGCGCTGCCTGTCCGAATTGGACGAACGCACCCGGACGGTCATCCGCACGGCCTTCTTCGAGGGCGTCACCTACGAAGCCCTGGCCCAGCGCATGGACGCCCCGCTCGGCACGGTGAAGAGTTGGATCCGCCGCGGCCTCCTCAAGCTCAGGGGGTGCCTGGAGCGATGAGCGACGTCGGCCCTGAACTGCACGACGACGAGGCCCTCGCGGCCGAACACGCCCTGGGCGTGCTCTCCGCGCGCGAGCGGGCCCTCGCGGAAGCCCGCATGGCCCGCGACCCCGCCTTCGCCGCCCAGGTCGGGGCCTGGCGCGAACGGCTGGCCCCGATGCTGACCGCCGTCGGCCCGGTGGAGGCGCCCGCCGGCCTCTGGGCGCGCATCGAACGCGCCCTGCCGGCCAACGACAACGGCCTCCTGAAGCGGATGCGCCTGTGGCGGGGGACGGCGATGGGCTCGATGGGCCTGGCCGCCGCCGGTATCGCCGCGGCCGCCATGCTGGCCAGCCAGCCGCCGGTGGTGATCCGCACCGCCCCGCCGCCGATGGCGCCGATGCTGGACGCGCGCCTGGCCTCCACCGCCGGCCAGCCGATGTTCGTGGCCGCCTACGACCCGGCGCGGAAGGCCATGCTGGTGGCCTCGCTGATGGCTCCCGGCGCGGACCCGAACCATAGCCACGAGCTGTGGCTGATCCCCGCCGACGGCAAGCCGCGCTCGCTGGGCCTGGTGGCGCCCGGAACCTCCAAGTCCATGCCGATGAAGCCGGAGATGGCCGGTATGGTCACCGAGGGCGCGGCGTTGGCGGTCTCGGTCGAACCGATGGGCGGCTCCAAGTCCCAGGGCCCCTCAGGGCCGGTGGCCGCGATCGGCAAGCTCGCCAGGATCTGAGCCAGCCTAACTACGAAATCGGCTCGCCGACGAAGAAATGTGTCAACGCCCCGCATCCCTGGCGGACGCCGCTCCGTATTCCTGGTGTCGCTGAGATGGCGGCAGATAATCCAGGGACTCGACCTATGTCTAACAAGTTCATCCCGGCGCTGGTCGCCGGCGTTGCTGCCGCATGTCTCGTCGGCGGCGCGGCTTCTGCTCAAATGACCTCGCCCGCGGGCAAGGAGAAGACCGTCATGGTCGGCGGCGCCGCCATGTATCCATCCAAGAACATCGTCGAAAATGCGGTCAATTCGAAGGACCACACCACCCTGGTCACCGCCATTCAGGCGGCCGGCCTTGTGGACACCCTGGCGAGCCCGGGCCCGTTCACGGTCTTCGCTCCGACCAACGCCGCCTTCGCCAAGCTGCCCGCCGGCACGGTCGAGACCCTGGTGAAGCCCGAAAGCAAGGCGACCCTGACCAAGGTGCTGACCTATCACGTCGCGCCGGGCCGGCTGTCGGGCGCCGATCTCGCCGCCATGGTGAAGGCTGGGGGCGGCAAGGCCATGCTTAAGACCGTCCAGGGCGAGAACCTGACGGTCATGGCGATGGGCGGAGGCCTGATGATCCACGACGCCAGGGGCGGGACCTCGAAGGTGACCATCGCCGACGTCAACCAGTCGAACGGCGTGATCCACGTCGTCGACACGGTGCTAATGCCCTAAGGCGCCGTGACGTTCCGGAGCCCTTCTCGTCGCGTCCGCAGCGGGAAGGGCTCGCGCGCTACTTGGCCGCAGCGTCCATGAAGCCCGCGAAGCGCTCGAACAGGTAGAGCGAGTCCGTCGGGCCGGGAGAGGCCTCCGGGTGGTGCTGGACCGAGAAGACCGGGCGGTCTTTCAGCGCGATGCCGGCGTTGGTGCCGTCGAACAGCGAGACATGGGTCTCGACCACCGGCTCGGGCAGGCTGTCGCGATCGACGGTGAAGCCGTGGTTCATGGAGACGATCTCCACCTTGCCGGTGGTGATGTCCTTCACCGGGTGGTTCGCGCCATGGTGGCCCTGTTCCATCTTCACGGTGGTGGCGCCCAGCGCCAGGGCCATCATCTGGTGGCCGAGGCAGATGCCGAACACCGGCGTGCCGCTGTCGACCAGCTTCTTGATCTCCGGCACGGCGTACTCGCCGGTGGCCGCCGGATCGCCGGGGCCGTTGGAGAGCAGGATCCCGTCGGGCTTGCGGGCCAGGATGTCCTCGGCCGAGGTGCTGGCCGGGACCACGGTCGCCCGGGCGCCGATGGAGGTGAGCGCGCGCAGGATGTTGCGCTTCACGCCGTAGTCCAGGACCACGACTTCGTACTTCGGCTGGCCGGCCTTGGCGTAGCCTTCGGGCCAGGTCCACAGGCCCTCGTCATAGACGAAGGGCTGCAGGCAGGAGGCGTCCTTGGCCAGGTCCAGGCCCACCAGGCCCGACCAGGCCTTGGCCTTGGCCACCAGGGCCGGGATGTCGAACTTGCCGTCGGGGCTATGGGCGATGACGCCGTGCGGCATGCCCTTCTCACGGATGGCGCGGGTCAGCGCCCGGGTGTCGACCCCGGCCAGGCCCACGACCTCGCGGCGCTTCATCCAGGTGTCGAGATCGCCCTCCGAGCGCCAGTTTGCGGGGGCGGTAGGAACGTCGCGGAAGATCGCGCCGCAGGCCGAGGTCTTGGCCGACCCGGACATCTGCTCGATGTCCTCGACGTTCACCCCGGTGTTGCCCATGTGGGGGAAGGTGAAGGCCACGATCTGGGACATGTAGGAGGGGTCCGTCAGGATCTCCTGGTAACCGGTCATGGCGGTGTTGAAGCAGACCTCACCCACCGCCTCGCCCGCCGCGCCGACGCCGATCCCCTGCAGGACCGTGCCGTCCGCCAACACCAGGACACCGGTGACACCAGCAAGCAGGTCGGTGGTCATGGGCGTGCTCCAATGGCGGGGCGCATGCTCGCAGAAGGTCCGGCCCAGGTGAACCCGGTCCGTTTTGATCTGCCTGCTTGTTGCGCAAACGGCCGCGTAGTTAGTGATTCCCGAAGGGCCGGTCAATGCGCCCTATCGGGAGGAGACCTGTCATGACCGCACACATCGATCCCGACCGCGACGCCTGGGCGATCTTCAAGGCCCTGCCGCGGGACCAGCCGATCCAGATGCTGAACCTGGTGCGGGTGAAGCCGCTGGCCGAATATCCCGCCGACCATCCCGACCACGGCAAGGGGCTCACCGGGCTGGAGGCCTATCGCGCCTATGGACGGACGACCGCGCCGATCTTCGCGCGTTTGGGCGGTCGCCAGGTCTGGGCCGGCAAGCCGCAGGTGATGGTGACCGGGCCGCAGGACGAGGCCTGGGACCTGGCCTTCATCGCCGAATATCCGAACGCGGCGGCCTTCCTGGCGATGGTGGCCGACCCCGAGTACCGCGAGTTCGTGAAGCACCGCACCGCTGGCGTCGCCGATTCGCGGCTCCTGCGGCTGTCACCGATCGAGCCGGGCGCGGGGTTCGGCGAATAGATCTGGCTGAAAACGAGGGAAGTACGTCATTTCAGACGGATCGGAGAGTTGGCATGGTGCAGGCTCCACCCATGGGAGTTTTGCCGATGCTGGCCCTCAAGCCCAACTGCGAATGCTGCGACAAGAACCTGCCGGCCGACGCGGCGGACGCCATGATCTGCACCTTCGAATGCACCTTCTGCGCCGACTGCGTCGAGAGGCGGCTGGGCGGCGCCTGCCCCAACTGCGGCGGCAATTTCGCGGCCCGGCCGATCCGGCCGGCGGCGGCGCTGGCCCGGTTCCCGGCCTCCACCGAGCGGTTCACCAAGGCCCACAAGGCCTGCGCGGCCTAACTCTCCAGCACCTCCGAGATCGCCTCGAACAGGGCCTCGGCCCGGACCGGCTTGGCGATGTGGCGGTCGGCGCCGGCGGCCTTGGACGCTTCGAGGTCGCCCGGCGAAGTGTTGGCGCTGATCACGATGATCGGCGCGCGCGGAAGGCCCGCCCCCTCGGCCCGGCGGATGGCGCGGATGGCGTCCAGACCGTCCATGATCGGCATGCGCAGGTCCATCAGCACCAGGTCGAAGGCGCCTCCGCGCCAGGCCTGCACCGCCTGGGCGCCGTCCTCGACGCTGACCACATCGGCCCCGGCCGCTCCCAGCATCAGCTCGATGACCCTGCGGTTGGTGGGATTGTCGTCGGCCGCCAGCACCCGCAGCGGCGGCGCGTCGGGGGCGTGGACCATGGGACCGGCCGTGGGCGCCGTGTCGGCCTCACGGGCGGCGTCGCCATAGTCCAGCAGGTTGTTGACCAGGTCGTCCAGGGCGCGGGCCGAGTCTAGGATCTCACCGACGATCGCGCGCTGGTCCTCCGTCAGGCCTTGCCGCTCCAGGGCCAGCGCCAGGCCCATGACCCCGTTCAGCGGGGTGCGCAGCTCATGGCTCATATCGGCCAGGAACTCGCTCTTGGCGCGGCTGGCGGCCTCGGCCCGATGCAGGGCGTCCTCCAGGTCGGCGGCCTGGCGCTTGAGCTGGGTGATGTCGACCCGCAGGCCTATCACCCCGCCGTCGGCGGTGCGCCGCTCCTCGATCATCAGCCAGCGCCCGTCGGCCAGCCGTTGTTCGTGACGCTCGCCGGTGGGCGCCGTGAGCTTCTCGATGCGGGCGGCGAGCCATTCCTCCTCGCGGCCGATCGCGTCAGGATAGTCGCCTCGCGCGACGCCCACCCGCAGGGTGTCGGCGAGCCTGGCGCCGGGGCTGAACAGGTCGGCGGAGCGGTGGTAGATCTCGGCGTAGCGCCGGTTCCACAGGATGTAGCGGCCCTCGGCGTCGAGGAAGACCACGCCTTCGGGCAGGACGTCGATGGCCTCGCGCAGGCGCGCTTCGGCCCGCCGGGCCTCGGCCTCGGCCTCGGCCAGGGCGCGTCCCCCCAGCCTGCGGCCGATATTGCGCGTCAGCCATCCGCGCAGTCCGCCCTTCGACATCCGCCGCCCCGGAGAATCACTCAACCACGGAGATCATTTGGGGCGTCGGATGTTGCCGGAATGCTTCGGCCGCCGGCTTGGCGGGCGGAAACGGCGCGGCGCCCGTCCCTTGTGCGGCGGGGCTCGATTTTCATGCACGAGCGGCTATGTGGAACACATGAGCATCACCACGGTCGGCTTGGACGCCGACGACACCCTTTGGCACAACGAGAACCTATTCCGCCTGACCCATGAGCGGTTCTGCGACCTGCTGGCCGAGGTGGCCGACCGAGGGGAGCTGGAGGCCAGGCTGGCCGAGGTCGAGCGGCGCAATTTGCGGCTCTATGGCTACGGGGTGAAGGGCTTCACCCTTTCGATGATCGAGACCGCCATGGATCTCACCGGGGGCGAAGCGCCCTCCAAGGTGGTCCGCGAGATCCTGGCCGTGGGCCGCGAGATGCTCACCGAGCCGGTCGAGCCCCTGCCCGGGGTCGAGGACGCCCTGGACGAGCTCTCCAAGACCTACCGGCTGGTGCTCATCACCAAGGGTGACCTGCTGCACCAGGAGCAGAAGCTGGCGGCCTCGGGCCTGGGCGACCTGTTCGCCGCCGTGGAGATCGTCAGCGAGAAGGACGCCTCGACCTACGCCCGGGTGTTCGAGCGCCACGGCAGCGGCGCCGCGGAGGCCGTGATGTGCGGCAACTCCATGCGATCGGACATACTGCCGGCCATCGAGGCCGGGTCCTGGGGCGCCCACGTGCCCTATCCGCTGACCTGGGCGCACGAGGTCGCCGAGGCGCCGGTGGGCCACACGCGGTTCGTGGAACTGGCCTCGATCCGCGACCTGCCGGGTTGGGTGGCGGGGATCGGCTGATTTTCTTCACGGGCGATGTCACAGGACTAAGCTCGGCTGCGTCCTAGAGGCGAAGTCGGAGAAAGCCCATGTCCCGCATCCTGGCCGCCGCCCTGGCCGCAATGCTCGCCGTCAACGCCCTGGCGATGCTGTTCGCCTCGTTCTGGTGGTACGGGGCTGTCCCCGGGGTCACCGCCACCGGCGCCTACAACCCGCATTTCGTCAGGGATATCGGCGCGGCCTATCTGGTGACCGCGGGCGGTCTGGCCTGGTTCGCCTGGCGGCCGGTCCAGGGCTGGCCCGCCCTGGTGGCCGCGGCGGCCTTCCTGGTGCTGCACGCGGGGATCCACGTCTTCGACGCAAGCTGTTCGGCCAACCCCCTGGCCGACGTCATCCGCGACCTGCCAGGCGTCTACCTGCCAGCCCTGCTGGCGGCCTGGCTGGCGGTCGCCAAACGACCGGGATACTGATCATGCTGAAGACCTTCCTCACTAGCCAGATCGACAAGATGGAGCGCACCTGGAGCTATGACGCGAGCTATATGCGCCATGTGCTGGAGGCGAGCCCCGCGACTTTCCTGAAGTTCGGCTTCGTCACTGGGCTCGTCGACCGCAAGGCCGCGCCGGCGGCGGCCCTCGCGGCGGCCGGCATCGCCGGGACGCTGGCCGAGGACTGCGGACCCTGCACCCAGATCTCCGTCGACATGGCCGCGGCCGGCGGGGTGAAGCCCCACGTGCTGCGCGCCATCCTGGCCAGGGACGAGGCGGCCATGGGCGAGGACGCCGTGCTCGCCTGGCGTTTCGCCCAGGCCAGCCTGGCGCGCGACATGGAAGCCGCCGATCCCCTGCGCGACGAGATCGTGCGCCGCTGGGGCGACCGGGGGCTGGTGGCCGTAAGCATGGCGATCACCACCGCGCGGATGTATCCGACCCTGAAATACGCCCTGGGCTACGGAAAGGCCTGCTCGCGGGTGACGGTGGCGGGCGAGCCGGCACCGTTGCGCCAAGCCGCCTAGGAGGGAGCGTCATGATCCCCACCGGCGATGTTGAGGCCTTCGAGGCCCAGCGCCCGCGCCTGACGCGGCTGGCCTATCGCATGCTGGGCTCGGTGGCGGAGGCCGAGGACGTGGTGCAGGACGCCTGGCTGCGCTGGACTAAGGCGGAGGACGTCGAGGATGCGGCCGGCTGGCTGGTGCGGGTGACCTCGCGCCTCTGCATCGACCGCCTGCGCTCGGCAAAGGCGCGGCGGGAGGCCTATCGCGGCCCCTGGCTGCCCGAGCCGCTGATCGAGGAGCTCAGCGTCGATCCGGTGGAGCGGGCCGAGGACGTTTCGGTGGCCTTCCTGCTGGCCCTGGAGCGGCTCTCGCCCCTGGAGCGGGCGGTGTTCCTGCTGCACGACGTGTTCGACGAGGACTACGAGTCGGTGGCGCAGACCCTGGGCCGCAACGAGGCGGCGGTGCGCCAACTCGCCGCCCGGGCCAGGGCCCACGTCAAGGACAGCCGCCCGCGCTTCACGGTCAGCCAGGAGGATGCCGCCAAGCTTGCCGCCGCTTTCATGGCCGCCGCCAGCCAGGGCGACATGACGGCGCTTTCGGCGGTGCTGGCGGAGGATGCGGTGATGGTCACCGACGGGGGCGGCAAGCGCAAGGCGTCGCTGCGACCGCTTATCGGGCGCGAGGACATTCTGCGGCTGCTGGAGGGCCTGGCCTGGCGCCACGATGGCGAACCCTGGGCGATGAGCTTCCGCGCCGTGCGCATCAACGGCTATCCGGGCGTGATCCTGGAGGCCGAGGACGGCCCGATGACCGTGGCCTTCCAGCCCGGCGAGGGGGGCAAGCTCGCCGGCATCTACATGGTGCGCAATCCGGAGAAGCTGGGGCGGCTGAACTGATTTTTCCTCCCACATGACCAACGGGAATGGGGGGAGGGGGACCGCCGATAGGCGGTGGAGGGGGCGGCCTCAGGCTCGGCGCCCGGTCTCGCCCCCTCCACCATCCTGACGGATGGTCCCCCTCCCCCGCTTCGCAGGGGAGGAAAAGCGGCGCATATGTTCATCCCGTGCGCTTCGACGAACACTTCCTCGACGAGATCAAATCCCGGCTCCGCCCCTCCGACGTGATCGGGCGGACGGTGAAACTGCGCAAGCAGGGGCGGGAGTATGTCGGGCTGTCGCCATTCAACAAGGAGAAGACCCCGTCGTTCTACGTCAACGACGACAAGGGCCAGTTCTTCGACTTCTCCTCCGGCAAGAACGGCGACCTGATCACCTTCCTGCAGGAGACCGAGCGGCTGACTTTCATGGAGGCCGTGGAGCGTCTGGCCGCCGAGGCGGGGCTGACCCTGCCGGCCGCCGATCCCCGCGCCGCCGAACAGGAGAAGCAGCGCCAGGGCCTGTCGGACTGGCTGGAACTGGCCGCCCAGTGGTTTGAGGCCGCCCTGCGCCGGCCCGAGGGCCGCGAAGCGCGGGCCTATCTGGAGAAGCGCGGCCTGCCCGAGTCCGAGTGGGGCCGCTTCCGCCTGGGCTTCTCGCCGGCCAGCCGAACGGCCCTGAAGGACTATCTGATCGCCAAGGGGGCCAGGCCCCCGGAACTTGTCGAGAGCGGCGTGCTGATCGCGCCCGAGGACGGCGGGGCGCCCTATGACCGGTTCCGCGACCGGATCATCTTTCCCATCGCCGACGCGCGAGGCCGGGTGCTGTCGTTCGGCGGGCGGGCCATGGATCCCGAGGCCCGCGCCAAGTACCTGAACGGGCCGGAGTCGCCGCTCTTCCACAAGGGCCGTTCGCTCTACGGCCTGGCCGAGGCCCGCAAGATCCTGGCCGCCGCCACGGGCGCGGAGACCCCGCCGGTGGTGGTGGTCGAAGGTTATATGGACGCCATCGCCTGCCAGAGGGCGGGGATCGCCGGGGTCGCGCCCCTGGGCACCGCGCTTACCGAAGACCAGATGGAGATGCTGTGGCGGCTCCACCCCGAACCGACACTCTGTTTCGACGGCGATCGGGCGGGGCGCCAGGCGGCCTCGCGGGCCATCGACCGGGCCCTGCCGATGCTGAAGCCCGGCAAGAGTTTCCGCTTCGCCCTCGTGGAGGGCGGCAAGGATCCCGACGAGGTGCTGCGCGAACAGGGGGCAGGGGCGCTTCGAGCCCAATTGTCGCAGACAACGCCGTTCGTCGACGCGCTGTTCGTGCGGGAACGCGACCAGGAGCCCCTGGATACGCCCGAAAGGCGGGCCGGACTGAAGGCCCGGCTACGCCAGTTGGCGGGGAGCATCGCCGACAAGGACCTGCAACAGGCCTATCGGGAGGACCTGCTGCAACGCCTGGATGCGCTCTCGCCTCGGGCCCAGCATGGCGGCGACGCTGGTGGCCGTCAGGGCCGCCGAAACTTCGGTCAATCAAGGGGTTGGCGTGGCGCGGGTCCGGCCTGGATCGATCCGGCGCCGACCGCCATGGGCCGGGCCGCGGCCCAGCGCCTGGCCCGCTCGCTGGACCCGCTGGCGGCCGCCATGGTCGCCCACGCCCTGGCCGATCCGAGCGTTCTGGACGACCACCTGGAGGACGTCTTCGCCGCCCAGGGCTTCGGCGATCCGGGGCTGGTGGAATTGACCAGGGAAATCATTCGGTTCCGTTTGGACACCGATCACCTTGACTCTGGAGCCCTCGCACGCCATCTCGCGTCTTGCGGGTTTGCCGCGCTCTTGACAGACATCGACCAGGCCGCTGCGAAATCGGGCGCGCCTATCATGAAATCGGATGTCTCCCTCGATAGCGCGAAATCCCAGTGGTCGCATGCCTTCGCGGGCCTTTCCAGGCTCGCGGCGCTCGACGAGGCTATAACGTCCGCAAAGGGAAACCTGAGCGGTCGTTCCGACATGGAAGCCCTCGAGCGTCTCAAAGGCGAGCGCGACGCACTGAAACGCGCGATCAGAACGGGAACGATTTGGGCGGGTGACGGGTCGTAGAGAAAACGACCGTCGCCACGCCGCAATTAACCATCTTCGGCCCGAACCTTGCAGGGGGTTCGGATTGCCGAAATCGGAGACTTAGATGAGCACCAATACGGCCGAAGCGGAATCCACCGAGACGACGGGCGGCGACGGTCCGCTGCTCGACCTCACCGACGCCGGCGTCAAGAAGTTCATCAAGCAGGCGAAAGCCCGCGGCTACGTCACGATGGACGAGCTGAACAAGGTGCTGCCGTCCGAGGAAGTGACCTCGGAGGCCATTGAAGACACGCTCGCCATGCTGTCGGAGATGGGCGTCAACGTCGTCGAGGCGGAAGAAGACGCCGAGGGCGGCGAGGTCGCCGTGCGCGAGGAGACCCAGGTCGTCGAGACGGCCAAGGAACCCGCCTACGACCGCACCGACGACCCCGTGCGCATGTACCTGCGCGAGATGGGTTCGGTGGAACTGCTGTCGCGCGAGGGCGAAATCGCCATCGCCAAACGCATCGAGGCCGGACGCGACACCATGATCCGGGGTCTGTGCGAAAGCGCGCTGACCTTCGAAGCCATCATGGTCTGGCGCGAGGAGCTGGGCACCGGCCGCATCCTGCTGCGCGAGGTCATCGACCTTGAACAGACCTATGGCGGCATCAACGCGGCGGCCGCCGCCGAGGCCCTGGCCAATGCGCCGCCCGAGCCGGAAGAGCCGGAAGAGGCCGAGGTCACCGCCGACGGCGAGGCCGTCGCCAAGTCCGAGAGCGACGACGACGACGATTTCGACGACGGCGCCGGCCCCACCATCAGCGCCATGGAAGGCGAACTGCGCGAAGGGGTCATGGCGACCCTGGACGCCATCGCCTCCGAGTTCGACGCCTTCCGCGCCCTGCAGGAGAAGCTGGTCGGCAAGCGCCTGAAGGGCGAGGACCTGTCGGACGCCGACCGCAAGGCCTACACCACCGCCTCGCTGGCCATCGTCCAGCACCTGAAGACGCTGAAGCTGAACAACAACCGCATCGAGGCGCTGGTCGAGCAGCTCTATGCGATCAACAAGCGGCTGATGGGCTTGGAAGGCCGGCTGCTGCGCCTGGCCGACAGCTACGGCATCTCGCGCACCGAGTTCCTGAAGGCCTATTTCGGCCAGGAGCTGTCGCCCAACTGGTCCGACCAAGTGAAGCCGCTGGGCGTGCGCTGGACCAAGTTCGTCGAGAACGACGCCAGCCAGGTCGGCGACATCCGCCACGAGATCGCCGCGCTCGCCACCGAGACCGGCGTACCGATCGACGACTATCGCCGCATCGTCCAGACCGTGCAGAAGGGTGAGCGCGAGGCGCGGCAGGCCAAGAAGGAAATGGTCGAGGCCAACCTGCGGCTGGTGATCTCCATCGCCAAGAAGTACACGAACCGCGGCTTGCAATTCCTTGATCTCATTCAGGAAGGCAATATCGGCCTGATGAAGGCGGTCGATAAGTTCGAGTACCGCCGCGGCTACAAGTTTTCGACCTACGCCACCTGGTGGATCCGGCAGGCGATCACCCGATCGATCGCCGACCAGGCCCGCACGATCCGCATCCCGGTGCACATGATCGAGACGATCAACAAGATCGTCCGCACCTCGCGCCAGATGCTGCATGAGATCGGCCGCGAGCCGACCCCGGAGGAACTCGCCGAGAAGCTGGCCATGCCGCTGGAAAAGGTCCGCAAGGTCCTGAAGATCGCCAAGGAGCCGATCAGCCTCGAGACCCCGATCGGGGACGAGGAAGACAGCCACCTGGGCGACTTCATCGAGGACAAGAACGCGATCCTGCCCATCGACGCGGCCATCCAGTCGAACCTGCGCGAGACCACGACCCGCGTCCTGGCGAGCCTGACCCCGCGAGAGGAACGTGTCCTGCGCATGCGCTTTGGCATCGGCATGAACACCGACCACACCCTGGAAGAGGTCGGCCAGCAGTTCAGCGTCACCCGCGAACGGATTCGCCAGATCGAGGCCAAGGCGCTTCGCAAGCTGAAGCACCCGAGCCGGTCGCGGAAGCTACGGAGCTTCCTCGACAGTTGACGATCAGAGCCGTCGGGATGAGCATCGCGCCATGGCCGACGGCGAACTGACCCTCAAGCTAGACGACGAGACCGCCCGCCGGCTGCAAGCCGCCGCGGACGCCGCCGGTCGCTCGGTCGGCGACTATGCGGCGGGTTTGATCGCCGAAGGGCTTGATGGCGACCACTGGCAGGGCGCACGCGAGGCGCTCGCCGAGTTCGATCGAACTGGCGAGAGCTTCGACGCCGAGACGACGATGGCCGAGTTTCGCGCCTCGGTGGCCCGGCGGGTCGCCAGCGATTGAAGCGGCAGGTTCTTGTCCTCGGCTGCGCCAAGCGAGACTTGGCGCGGCTTGGGGAATTCCTGTCAGTGAAAAGCCCGCGAGCGGCCAATCGCGCAGCGGCGGCGATCTCTGATGCGGTTCTGTCGCTCGCCGAACTTGCCGAGCGGGGACATCCGGATCCCGAGGGACGGTTCCGGGAAGTCGCCGTTCATTTCGGCCGTGATGGCTACGTGATCCAGTACCTCGTCGAACCCAAGCGCGTGCTGGTCGCGCGGATTTTTCACAGCCTCGAAGACCGTGCGCCGTAACGATGGTTACGGCGACTTAATGTGCGCCGACCCCGCTTGCCCGCCTAAGCTCTGTGCCTAAGCGGGAGGCTGCATGAAGTTCTTTAGGGTGCTGGCGGGCGTGTCCGCCGCTGTCTTGGCGGCGACGCCTGTGTCCGGCGCCGAGCCCGATCGCTCGGCCGAGCGGATCCGGGCCCATGTGGCGTTCCTGGCCGACGACCTGATGCAGGGTCGGGAGGCCGGATCCACCGGCCACGCCATCGCCGCCAACTATGTGGCCTCGCAACTCGCCCAGATCGGGGTGAAGCCGGGCGCGGCCGACGGTTCCTACTTCCAGCCCGTGCCGATGAGCGGCTTCCGCTCCGCCGACGAGGGCCGATTGGCCGTGATCGCCAAGGGCGGCCAAACGACGCCGCTGGTGTTCGGCGAGGACTATTTGCCCGGCCGCAATCCGCTGGCGGCGGCGACGGCGCGCAGCGCCCCGATGGTCTTCGTCGGCTTTGGCGTGGTGGCCGGCAAACGCGACGACTATGCGGGCCTCGACGTGAAGGGGAAGATCGTGGTGGCGCTCTCGGGCGCGCCCAAGACCTTCCAGACCGAGGAGCGCGCCTACTACGCCAACGGCCGCACCAAGCGGCTGCAGGCCGAGACGCGCGGCGCCGTGGGCTTCATCAGCGTCAACACACCCAGCGACGAGACGCGCCAGCCCTTCGTCGGCGCCACAAGGCAATGGAGGTCCTGGGGGATGAGCTGGCGCGAGCCCTCGGGTCAGGCCTTCGCCCCGGCCGGATCCACCCCCGAACTCGCTCGGATCAGCGTCAAGGGCGCGGCCAAGCTGTTCGCCGGAGCGCCCAAGCCCCTGGAGCAGGTCTACGCCGCCGCCGAGGCCGGCACGCCGCCGCGCTTCGCCCTGCCGTCCAGGCTGGACGCCGCGATCAACACCGAGCTGAAGACGCTGGAGAGCGTCAATGTGGTGGGCCTGATCGGGGGCTCCGACCCAATCCTCAAGAACGAAGTGGTGGCGCTCTCCGCCCACCTGGACCACATCGGCGTCTCGACCAGTCCGGTGAACGGCGACGCCATCAACAACGGTGCCCTGGACAATGCCGGCGGAGTGGCCACGACGCTGGAAGTCGCCCGGGCCTTCCTGGCGGGCAAGGCCCCGCGGCGGACCCTGCTGTTCCTGCTGAACACCGCCGAGGAAAAGGGCCTGATCGGTTTGGAATACTTCGCGCTGAACCCGACCACGGCGTCGCCCATCGTGGCCAACGTCAATCTGGATATGCCGATCCTGACCTACGACTTCATCGACGTGGTGGCGTTCGGGGCCGAGCGGTCGACCCTGGGCCCGGCGGTGACGCGGGCCGGGGCGCGCATGGCGGTGAAGCTGTCGCCCGATCCGCTGCCGGACGAGGGCCTGTTCACGCGCAGCGACCACTTTCGCTTTGTGGAGCGCGGCGTGCCGTCAGTGTTCCTGATGACCGGCTTCGAGAACGGCGGCCAGGCGGCGTTCACTGGTTTCTTGCGCGACAACTACCACAAGCCCAGCGACGACCTCGCCCAGCCGATCGACTATGCGGTGGGCGCCAAGTTCGCCCGGTTGAACTATGAGATCGCCCGCGAAATCGCGGACGCCGACCAGAAACCGGCCTGGAACAAGGGCGATTTCTTCGGCGAACTCTTCAAACCTCGACCGTGACAACAGTCGAATAACGGCGTTAACCTTTCCCCAGGCAGGGCTTGGGGGCTGACATGAAGCGTCGTCCAGGGATTGGGATCATTGTCGCGGCGATGGTCGCGGCGGGAGCCGCGCAGGCCCAGGTCACCCCGGCCGACCGGGCCGGGGCCTTCAAGGCGGCCGGCGTCAAGTCCGGCAAGTGGGTGGACCGCGAGAGCGGGGCGGAGTGCCAGTATTCCATCGAGGCCGACGGGGTGAAGGACCTCAACGGCGACGGCCGGCCCGACATCGTCATCACCGGCTCGGGGACCTACTGCTACGGCAATACGGGCCAGGGCTATTTCATCACCGAGAAGACCGCCGCCGGGACCTGGCGTCTCATTGACCAGAACCAGGGCATACCGACCTTCCTGCCCACCCGGGGCGCCGGCGGCTGGCCGGACATCGAGGTGGGTGGGCCGGGCTTCTGCTTCCCGATCGTGCGCTACAACGGCAAGGCATATGCCTTCCTGCGCAACAAGGAATATCAGCGCGGCGCCTGCGCCCGGCGCTGACCTGCAGAGCCTTGTGGCGCGTGACGGTCGCCGAAACCGGCATCCACTTTCGGCTGTCACGCCCTAGTGGAGGCCGGTCGCGATCTGGGTCAGGGTGATGATGATCTCGAAGACGATCAGGCCCACGATGATGGCCTCCAGGCGTAGCGAACGCTGGGTGTCGATCAGGTCGGTCATCACGGTGACGGTTTCGCCGATCAGCTCCAGCTTGCGGCCCAGGGTCTCGGCGCGCTCGACCAGTTCGTACTCATCCTCCAGCCGGGCGTAGAGCCGTTCCAGGTCCGGCCGATCCCAGAGGATGTCGGGCTTCTCCCGCACCGCCACCCGCTCGGCGACCCGGTGCTGGACCAGCAGGGCCGAGCCGATCAGCCGGATCATGTCGCGCCGACCGCCGGAGCTGCGCCCGGTCTCCGACAGGCGCCTGGCCCACGGCTCGATGGTGTCGAACACCTCGGCCACCTGGCGTTCGTCGCTGGCGAGGGCGGCGCTCTTGGCCACCGCGTCGGCGACCACCAGCAGCTTGTCGGGCGATAGCGCCCCAATGCGGATCACGCCGTCGGGCTGAACGCCCTCGTCCTGGTCGTCGCGGGCGGCCAGGCGGATGGTCTCTTCCTCGCGCTGGCTGACCGGGCCCTGGACGCGAGGCGCGACGCCGCGCAGCACCTCGTCCTCGGCGAGGGGGTCAAGGCCGATCATCACCACCACGCCGTAGCGGAACACCACCACCAGGCCGTCGGCGACCCGGAAGGAAAGGGGGGCGGTGGAGATCGCGTCGCGCCGCTCCAGGCCCACGGTGTCGATCCGCTCCCCCAGGACGACGGCGCGGGCCGTCAGCGGCTTGAGATCGGCGGGCGTCGGGAGCGGGGGCTCGACCATGACGCCATCCTAGCGCCAGCCGTAGTTGAAGCTGATGGAGATTCGCTCACGCTTGGCCGCGTTGGCCGGGACCTCGTGGCGCAGCCAGCTCTCCCACATCAGGATCGTGCCGGGTTCAGGTTGCAGGTAGACGAAGCTCCTGGCCGCCTCGGAGGCGTCCGGCCGGCGGGGCGGAGCGGCCATCATCAAGGGCAGGCGGGGGTCCTCCAGTTTCAGCGCGCTGGCCCCGGGCGGGGTCGCCACATAGATCGTGCCGGAGATCACGCTGTGCGGATGGATGTGGCCCGAATGGGCCGCGCCGGGCTTGAGGACATTGACCCACAGGCTGTCCAGCTTCAGCCGCCGGGACCCCAGGTCGAACGCCAGGTCCTCGGCGAAGGCGCTCGCATGCCGGTCGAGCTTGCGTTTCAGGTCGCCGAACACGCTGGCCCGGGTCGGCAGGTCGTCCAGCGAGGCGTAGGAGGTGTAGCCGCCATAGGCGTTCTGCTTGCACCAGGCGCGTCCGGCCATGTCCTCATCCGCCAACATGCGGCAGGCGTCCTCGAGTTCGGCGTTGAAGCCCTCGAAGTCGCGCTCGCCCGCGAGCGAGGCCTCATAGACCTGGGTGACGAAGAGCGAGCGCAAAGCCATGACCGGCGGCTACTGGGCCTGGAGCGCTATGTCAAAACACTTGGCTAGGCCAGGATGTCCAGCAGGTCGCCCAGCATGTCGTCGGCGGTGCGGATCACCGCGGCGTTGGCCGAGAACTCGTGCTTGGCGGTGATCTGTTCGACCACCTCGAGGCCGAGGTCCACATTGGCGTTGGGGTCGCCCATCTGCGCGGTTCGGAAGGCCGAGGCCTCGAAACGGCGGCTGGCTGCGAGCATGCCGTACTGAGCGGTCGCAATCGGATCCATGGCGGGCCCTCCCAACCGCCACCATGGGGCCTGGCGGTTAAGCCTTCGCTGGGAGACATGGTGAATCTCGATAGCGTTCGCCGCCCGAAAGGCGCCACGCTTTGGGCGCCTTATGTTCGCGTGACTTCCGGAGGCCTCGACATGATCCGCACCTTCCTCATCGCCGCTGCCGCGCTCGCGGCCAGCTCGGGCTTGGCCCTGGCCCAGGGCGGGATGTCGGCCAACCCGCCGACCGAAACGACCATCTGCCTGGAGGTCGGCGGCCAGAGCCTGCCCGCGACCTGCAAGGTCCCGGGTAGCCGCTTGGACAAGCGCGAGGACATCTGCATCTGCCGCCAGGGCATGCGCGTCGACGCGCCGGTCTGCGCGCCTGGTCAGAAGGCGCCTACCGAAAACCTGGCCTTCGAAAAGGCGCGCAAGCTCGCCGCCCGCGACGGCAGCATCATCGGCGACCTCTATGAAGGCCAGCCGATGTGCGTGGAACCGCGTAAACCCTAGAGCGGCCGACCCAGCGCCGCGTAGGTCAGTTTCTGGAACACCGGCAGGGCGGCGCGACCGCCCATGCGCTGGCCGGTGGCCAGTTGGGCGGCGGCTTCCGGGCCCAGCGGCATGGAGTTCTGGATCAGGTAGATCATCACCATGTCCTCCGCCGGGTCGGCCTGCCACCAGGTGCCAAAGGCGCCCGGCCAGCCAAACGAGCCCTCCGACCCCGCGCCCATCCAGGCCTGCTTCTCGGGATCGGTGATGACCGAGAGGCCCAGGCCGAAGCCCTGGCCCAGCCAGAACGGGATGCCCATGAACGCGATCTGGCGTTGTTCGTCGGTCAGGCGATTGGCCCTCATCAGTTCGACCGTTTCGCGCGTGAGGTAGCGCCGGCCGTCCAGTTCGCCGCCGTTCAGCATCATGCGGGCGAATTTCAGGTAGTCGTCGGCCGTCGAGATCAGGCCCCCGCCGCCGGCGCAGAAGGCCGGCGGGCCGTCCAGGAGCGGGAAGGAGACGTCCTGACGTTTGTCGGTCTCGGGATTGATCCGGTAGAGCTTGGCCATGCGGTCGCGCTTTTCGGGCGGGCACCAGAAGTCGGTGTCGTCCATGCCGAGCGGCTTCAGAATCCGCTCCACGATGAAATCGCGATAGGTCGCGCCCGCCACCCGGCCGACCAGGAAACCCAGGACGTCGGTGGCGTGGCTGTAGTGGAAGCGCTCGCCGGGCTGGTACGACAGCGGCAGCTGGCCCAGCCGCTTGAGCCACTCGTCTGGACCGTGAGGTCCGCCCAGGGGCGGGCCCAGCGCGTCCTCATGGGCATGGGCGATGGGGCCGATCGAGGTGAAGCCATAGGCCAGGCCCGCGCGGTGGGTCATCAGGTCGTCGATGGTGATGTCGCGCGCGGCGGGCACGGTCTCTGATAACGGCCCGGTCGCCGACTTCAGCACCTTCATGTCGGCGAATTCGGGCAACCACTTGGTGATCGGGTCATCCAGCTTGAGCTTGCCTTCCTCCACCAGCATCAAGGCCGCCACCGAGGTGATCGGCTTGGTCATGGAGGCGATGCGGAACAGGGTGTCGCGGGTCATGGGCAGGCCCGATTCCGCATCGCGTAGGCCGAGCGTATTGACCTGGGCCAGTTCGCCCTTGCGCCACAGGAGGGTGACGAAGCCCGAGAGGTCGCCCGCCTCGACCACCGGCGCCAGGCTGGCCGGTATGGCCGCCAGGCCCTGCGAGGAGAAACCGCCCAAAGCCTGATCGCCGTCCATGTCGCCCGCTCCCGAGTGCCGCGCGAGCCGTCTCGGAGCCCGCTTCGGAGGGATTTGCGCCGGGTGACGCTAGGCGCGTCAAGCCCTACTGCCGGCTGGGCGCCTCATAGGTGGCGACCATCTCGCCCTTGGCCAAGGTATGGCCCTTCAGCACGTTGAGCAGTTCCACCAGGGGCGTGTCCGGATCCATCTCCAGCCGCTGATCCAGGGCGAAGAGCTGGAAGTAGTAATGGTGCGGGCCGTGGCCCGCGAGCGGCATGGGCCCGAACCAACCATAGTCGCCATTGTCGTTGCGGCCCTGGATGATCGGGTGGGGCGGATCGATGCGTTGGGCCAGGGGCACGCCCTCGGGCAGGCCGCCGGCCTCGGGCGGGATGTTCCAGATCATCCAGTGGACGAACGGCTTGTCCCGCGGCGCGTCCGGGTCCTCGACCACCAGGGCGTAGCTCTGTGCTCCTTCGATCCCGTTCCAGGTCAGGGGCGGGGAGATGTTGTCGTGATAGGCCGAATGGCGGTCGTCCAGACGACCGTCGGTCCCCTGGCTCGGGGACATGACGACCAGACCGCTGTCGTCGCGCGGATCGACCTTGAGGATGGTGATGGCTTCGCCGGAATGCTGGGGCGTGGTCATGGGATGGGCTCCTTCGCCTTCGCACAACCGGGCGGCGGCCCGGATGGTTGCGGGGCGGCGGGAACGCCGATAGCCCTGGGACATGCCGCTTCACGCCCCGCTCCGGCCGTTCCACCAGACCGCGCGGGCGGGCCTGATCGCGGCGGCGGCCGTGCTCGCCAGCGCCTGCACGCCGTTGGGCGTGTTCAACACCTTCGTGCCGCACGATCCGGCCCTGCGCAGCGCCACGGGCCAGGCCTACGGAACCGCGGCGCGCCAGACCCTCGACGTCTACGCCCCGCGCCGCATCGAGGCGCCACGGCCCATCGCGGTGTTCTTCTACGGCGGCTCGTGGGAGACGGGGCGGCGGCAGGACTACGAGTGGACGGCCCGGGCCCTGGCGGCCAAGGGCTTCGTCGTCGTGCTGCCCGACTACCGGCTCTATCCGGCGGTCCGTTTCCCGGCCTTCCTGGAGGACGGCGCCCTGGCGGTGCGCTGGGCGGTCGACCATGGCCCGGCCTATGGCGGCGATCCTGGCCGCATCGTGTTGCTCGGCCATTCGGCGGGGGCCTACAACGCCGTCATGCTGGCGCTGGACGAGCGCTATCTGAAGGCCGCCGGGGTCGATCCGCGCACCGTCAAGGCGGTGGCGGGCTTGGCCGGGCCCTACGACTTCCTGCCGCTGAAAGGGGCGGGGGCGACCAATGTGTTCGGCCAACAGACGAATCTCGCGACGACCCAGCCAGCCACCTACGCCCGTCCCGACGCCCCGCCGATGTTCCTGGCCACGGGCGAGGCCGACGCGGAAGTGCCGCCGCGCGACACCGCCTATCTGGCCACGGCCCTGCGCCGGGCAGGGGCGAGCGTGGAGGAGCGTCATTATCCGGGCCTGGACCACAACGGCGTCATGAAGGCCATCGCCCGGCCGTTCCGGAGCCTGGCGCCGCTGCTGGATGAGATGTCGGCCTTCCTGCACGAGAAGGCCGGCTAGGGCGGGCGGTCACAAAAATATCAGCTCACCCTACGTGATCGGGCGGCCCTAGACGCCAGCGAGCCTATCCCGCCGATTCTGCTGGAGAATCCCGCTCTCGACCTCGCCAAACGCCGGTACGCGACCAATTGACCTAGGGTCAGGTTTGTTGCATCGCGACAATTGAACCGCCTCATTTTCGCGGCTATATCCGCTGGCCCTTCATTTTGAGGGCATTGTGCACTGCACGTTGAAGGACCGCCCATGCTGGTGACCCTGATGAAGGCCAAGCTGCACCGCGCCACGGTGACCCAGGCCGATCTCGAGTATGAAGGTTCGATCGCCATCGACCGCGATCTGCTGGACGCCTCGGGGATCCTGCCCCACGAGCAGGTCGACGTGCTGAACATCACCACCGGCGCGCGTTTCACCACCTACGCCATCGAGGCCCCCCGCGGTTCCAAGGTCATTGGCGTCAATGGCGCGGCCGCGCGCCTGGTGCAAAAGGGCGACAAGGTGATCGTGGTGACCTACGGCATGCTGCCGTCCGAGGAAGCCCGCAACTATTCCCCCACCGTCGTGCTGTTGGACGACGGCAACCACGTGAAGCTGGCCGCATGATCCGGCGCGCCGCAGGCCTCCTGCTCGCGGCGCTCCTCGTCTCCGCCTGCACGCCGAACGCGCCCGAAGGAGTCGACAAGGCAGTCCTGGACGAGGCGGTCGGCAAGGCGGTCGGCGATCCCGGAACCTGCGTGTTGATCGCTGAGGGCGGCAAGACGGTCTACCGCTTCGGCTCCAACGTGGTCTGCGGTCGCAAGCTGCCGGCCTGCGGCGGCGGCCTGGCCCAGACGCCGGACGACCTGCTGGAGGCCGCGCTCGCCGGCAGGACCCCGATGACCGCCAGCTGCCCCAGCAATCCCGACGGTTCGCGCCTTGTGGCCTGGGCGTCCGGCCCCATCGAGGGGCACGACATGGTCTACGCCGCGGTGATGGAGGGCGATCAGGTCCCCCCCGGCGTGGTGATCGCCGACAAGCTGGACGCCGCCTTCAAGGAGGCAGGACTCTAGTCTCCGGTGAATTTCGGCGACCGCTTCTCGAGAAAGGCCGCCACGCCCTCCTGGAAATCCGAACTGCGGCTGGTCAACAGGAACTGGTCGCGGTCCATGAAGGTCGCCGCGTGATGGCCGGCCTTGGTCACCGCGTCGATCGCCTCCTTGGTCATACGTACGGGCAGGGGCGGCAGGGCGGCGAGCTTGGCGGCCCAGGCCTGGGCCGCCGCCAGGGCCCCGCCGTCGGCGACCACCTCGTCGCAGAACCCCCAGTCCAGGCAGGTGGCGGCCGAGGCCGCTTCCCCGAACATCACGAACCGCTTGGCCCGCGCCGGACCGACCAGGGCGGTGATCCGCGGTAGGCTGCGCCAGCTCATATTGATGCCGAGAGGCACCTCCGGCAGCCGCAGGGTCGCGCCCTGGCCCATGATCCGGAAATCGCAGGCCACGGCGAGCGCGCAGCCGCCGCCGATGCAGTAGCCCTCCAGCGCCGCCAGGGTGACCGCCTCGATCTCTTCCCAGGCCTCGCACATGTCGGGGCCGGCCATCACGGCCTGCCGGGTCTCGAGAAGCGTGGGTTTGCGCCGTTCGCCCTGGGCGCCGAGGTCGGCGCCGGCCGAGAAGAAGCGGTCGGTCCCGGTGAGGATCACCGCGGTGAGGTCGCTGCGCCGCCGGATCGCCCGGGCGAAGGCGGTGAGCTCTTCCATCAGGGCGGTGTTGAGCGCATTGCGCGCCGCGGGCCGATTGAGATGCACCAAAGCGACCGGGCCCTCCAGGCTGACGCTCAGATTGCTCCAAGCCTGCTCGAACGGATCCATGGCGCCCCTCCCGATCGGTCGAGGGTCGCCGGTCCGGACGGCCGGCGCAAGCACCGGCCGTCCGTCGATGGCTAGCGGGTCATCTCATAGAGGGCGGTGACGTCGATCCGCACAGGCAGTTCGCCGCCCGAGATCGCCGTGCCGGACGAGTCGGCCTTCTCCATCCGCGCATAGGCCACCATCGGCATGGGCGGCGGGACGGAATAGCCGCCGCCTTCGCTCAGCGACACCAGCCGGCTGATACGGTGGCCGGTGGCCTGGCCGTAGAGCGCGGCCTTGGCGCTGAGCGCCTTGACCGCCTCGTGGCGCGCGGCGTTCTCGGCGGCGGTAGGATCCTTCAGGCCGAAGGAAATGCCGTTCACCTGGTTGGCGCCGGCCTTGACCGTGGCGTCCACCGCGGCCCCCAGCTTGGCCAGATCGTTGACGGTCACGGTCACCTGGTTGGAGGCCTGGTAGCCGCGCAGCCTTGGCGGCTCGTTCTGCACATAGTCGTACTGCGGCGAGAGGTTGAGGCCCGAGGTCTGGATGTCTTTCTCGGCGATGCCGGCCTTGCGCAGGGCGGCGATGACGCTGTTCATCCGCTCGCCATTGGCCGAGAGCGCGCCGGCGGCGGTCGGAGCCTCGGTCACCACGCCCAGATTGATCGTGGCCTTGTCGGGCGCGACGCGGGTCTCGCCATAGGCCGAGAGGTTGAGGGTGGTGGCGTTGAACATGGAAGCGGCTCCAGCCGGCAGGGTTTGGGCCAGGGCGGCGGGCGCGGCCGCGGCGGTCGCGAGCAGCAGGGCCAGGGCGCCGGCGCGGACGAGGGTCTTCATGGATGTCTCCAGTCGGGGATGAGCAGACTTGCCCGGAGCCGGCTCCTCGACCTAACGGCGAGCCGACCCTGGCGGTTCCGCTTGTTACAAACCTAACCTGAACGGCGGCTTTAAGGCGCGTGCAGGGCGTGGTAACCCGACGATCCGCCGCTGCAGGGGCCTGTAGCTCAATGGTTAGAGCCGACCGCTCATAACGGTCTGGTTGTAGGTTCGAGTCCTACCGGGCCCACCAGCGCGCTTCCGTGGACGTCCATGCTCGGAACCGTCCAGCGGGAACTTGCAATACGATACTGACTATGCGAGCGCTGGCGACGAGGCGGGACTCGACCCGCCGCTCATCCTGACCCGGAGGCGAGCTTGCGCCCTAGTCCGCCCGAACGCGTTGCAGAATACCGCCGTCGGGGGTGGTGGCGGGGCCAGACCGTCGACGCGCTGTTCCGCGCGGCGGTCTTCGCGCGCGCCGGCGCAGAAGCCTTGATCGACGCGCCAAACCGGCAAGCCCTGGTGGGGACAGCGCCGCGGCGGCTGACCTTTGCCCAGGTCGACGCCCAGGTGGACGCCATGGCGCAGGTCTTCGCAGGGCTCGGGGTCGGCCGTGGCGACGTGGTGGCCATCCAACTTCCCAATCTGGTGGAAGGGGTGTTGGCCCTCCTGGCCTGCGCCCGCATGGGCGCGATCCTGAGCCCGGTCGCCATGGCCTATCGTGGCCACGAGCTGCGCCAGATCCTGCCCATCATCGAGCCGAAGCTGTACCTAACGGTGGGCGACTTCCACGGTTGCGACCACGCAGCCATGCTGCTGGATTTGAAGGGCCAGGGCGCGACCGACGCCGCGATTGTTCGCCTCGGCGCCGAGGCGCCCGATGGGGCCCACGCCCTGGACAGCCTCCTCGCCGAGGCCGCGCCCGCGCCCTACGCCACGCCGTCCGACCTCGACGCCGCCGAGGCGCTGACCATCTGCTGGACCTCGGGCACCGAAGCCGCGCCCAAGGGCGTCCCGCGCCACCACGACCATTGGGTGGTCAATGGCGAGGGCCTCGTGGAGGCTGCGGGGCTCGAGGCCGGCGACACCATCCTGAACCCGTTCCCCCTGATCAATATCGCCGCCATCGGGGGCATGGTGATGCCCTGGCTGGTCTGCCAAGGCCGGCTGGTCCAGCATCATCCCTTCGACCTGCCGGTCTTCCTGTCCCAGATGCAGGACGAAGGCGTGGCCTACACTGTCGCCCCGCCGGCGGTGTTGAACATGCTGCTGCAGAATGAGGCCCTGCTGTCGGCCACGGACCTCTCCAGGCTGCGCTGCCTGGGCTCCGGTTCGGCGCCGCTGGCGCCCTGGATGGTGAAGGGCTGGCAGGACCGCCACGGCGTGACCGTGATGAACGTGTTCGGCTCCAATGAGGGCGCCTCGCTGTTCTCTACCGGACGAGCGATACCGGATCCGGAACAGCGGGCGCGGTTCTTCCCGCGGTTCGGGGTCGAGGGGCTGGACTGGGGGGCGGATTTTCCGGGCAAGATCGTCACCCGGTTGGTCGATCCGGAGACCGGCCGGGAGATCGTCGCGCCGGGGGTTGAGGGCGAGCTGCGCATCGCCGGGGCCATGACCTTCGACGGCTATGTGAAGGCGCCGGAACTGACCCGCCAGGCCTTCGACGACGAGGGGTTTTTCCGTACCGGCGACCTGTTCGAGATCGCGCCGGAGGCGGGCGGTCGCTACTACCGCTTCGTCGGTCGCCGCAAGGAGATCATCATCCGCGGTGGGCTGAACATCTCGCCGGCCGAACTGGACGTGCTGATCGAGAGCCATCCCAAGGTGCGCGAGGCGGGCTGCGTGGCCTATCCCGACGAGCGGCTCGGCGAGCGGGTCTGCGCGGTGGTGGCCCTGCGGCCAGGCCAGGACCTGACCCTGGATGAGTTGAACACCCACCTGCGGACCCACGACATTGCGACGTACAAGCTACCGGAGAAGCTGCGGGTCATTGAGGCCCTGCCGCGCAATCCCCTGGGCAAGGTGTTGCGGCGCGACCTGTCGGGTGTCGCGGCGAGCTGAATGCGGCTTGCATAGTCACACCCGTTCCGCGACTCTTGGAGACCTGAAGTTTTCCGGGCCTTCAAGAGCAAGCCTGACCCATGACGTCGCCGAAATTCATCCGCACCTGCTCGATCTGGCGGGCGCTGGAGGTGGTTGGAGACACCTCCGTCCTGCTGATCCTGGAGGCCTCCTGGATCGGGGCGCGGCGTTTCGATGAGTATCGCGCCCGCACGGGCCTGCTGCAGACCCTGCTCAGCGACCGGCTGAAGCGGTTGGTGGCGGCCGATGTCCTTGAGAAGGCGCTCTACAGCCAGTCGCCGCCCCGGTTCGAATACCGCCTGACCCGCAAGGGTCGCGACCTCTACTGGCCGGCCCTGATGATGCTGCGCTGGGAGCGTCGCTGGAGCGCGCCGGAGGGCAAGCTGCAACTGCGGCTGCGGCACCGGACCTGCGGTCAGGTCTTCGAGCCCGTGCCCACCTGCCTGAAATGCGGCGACGAGATCAGCGCCCGCGATGTGGACTGGACCGAGGGGCCTGGAGTCGGCTGGATGGCCGCGCGCTACAGCCGCCGCCGCCAGCAGCGCCACGCCGCCGAGGCCTCTTCCTCCTTGATGGTCGACGTGGCCCAGATCACCGGCGACAGGTGGGCGAGCCTGGTGCTGCGCTCGATCTTCACGGGCCTGCGCCGGTTCGACGAAATCCACCGTGATACGGCCATGGCCACCAACATCCTGTCGGAGCGCCTTTCCTGGCTCACCGCCTTCGGGGTGATCCGGGCCCACGACCTGGGCGGTCGGCGGTCCGAGTACCGGCTGACCGAGAAGGGCATCGACTACTACCCGGTCCTGCTCATGCTGCTGCAATGGGGCGACAAATATTACGTCTCGCCCGAGGGCCCGCCGCTGCTGCTGCGCCATAAGGCCCACGGACACGACCTGGAGCCCGCGGTCACCTGCTCCTGCTGCAGCCAGCCGGTGGAGGCGCACGACGTGACCTTCGAGGTGATCGAGGCCGAGGCCTCCCGAACGCTCGAGACGGCCGGCTAGTTTCCCGCCAGTCACTTGCATAACGATACGAAGTGTGGATGATCAGTCTCGGGAGAGAGGTCGCCACATGCAAGAGACGATCGCGGAGAGCGCCGGACGCGCGCAGGACATGCGTGAGCGGGTGGTGATCGTCACCGGGGCGGGCAAGGGCCTGGGCCGCGCCTACGCCCTGGATCTCGCCGAGCGCGGCGCCTCAGTGGTGGTCAACAATCGCTGGAGCGACCGCGGCCAGGCGCCCAGCGCGGAGGCGGTCGTCGACGAGATCCGCGCGGCGGGCGGCCGGGCCGTGGCCAGTCTGGAGTCCGCCGAGGACCCGGGGGCTGGCGAGGCGCTGGTGGCCCAGGCCGTCGCCGAGTTCGGCCGCCTTGACGCGGTGGTCTCCAACGCCGGCGTGCCGGAGACCATTCGACTGCACCGGCAGACCCGCGACGGCTTCCGCCGGATCTTCGATATCAACTTCTTCGGCGCCCTCCACCTGATCCAGGCGGCTTGGCCGGCGCTCTCGGCGTCGGGGGCTGGACGGATCGTGGTCAGCACCTCGTCGGCCGGCCTGCACGGCGGCGACGGCATGACGGGCTACGCCTCCTCCAAGGCGGCGTTGATCGGCCTCGTCCGGGGACTGGCCGTCGAGGGGGCGTTGCGCGCCGTGCGCATCAACGCCATCGCCCCCTACGCCTTCACGGCCATGACCGAGCCGCATCTGCCGCCAGGCATGGCCGAACGGATGGACCCGGCGGCCGTGGCGCCCCTGGTCTCCTGGCTGGTGAGCGAGGCCTGCGATGTCACCGGCCAGACCCTGGTCAGCGGTGGTGGACGCCTTCGCGCGGCCTTCGCCGTGGAGGGTCGGCCCGTGGCCCTGGAAGAGGGTGCGATCGGACCGGCGGTCCACACCGCCCTGAGGGCCGAGCCGCGCGAGGCCTATGGCGACGCCCACCAGGCCTTCGCGGCCTTCATGGACGGCCGCCCGACCTTGGCCCCGGATCGTCAGGCCATGGACGCATGACCATGCCCGCCGACGCCCTGGCCGCGCCGTTCCGCGAAGCCCACCTGATGCCCGTGGACCTGGAGGTCGAGCGGCGCGCCGATGGGACCGTCCTGATCACCTCGAAGATCCCGCTGCGCGCCTATGAGGCCAACATCCCCGCCGCCTTCGCGCGGCGGGCCGCGGCGTCGGGCGACAAGCCCGCCCTGGCCCAACGGGGCGCGGACGGCGCATGGGTCTTCACTTCGTTCGCCCAGCTCAAGCGCGACATGGACGCGGCCGCCCAATGGCTGATGGACCAGGCGCCGCCAGGCCCAGTGCTGATCCTGGCCGGTAACACGCCGGCCTTCGCGGTGATGAGCTTCGCCGCCCAGGCCGCCGGGCGCGCCGCCTGTCCGGTCAGCGTCACCTATGCGGCCCTGGGCGGCGACTACGGCCGCCTCGCCCACGTAATCGCCAAGGTGGAGCCCGCCGTGGTGTTCGCCCAGGACAGCGCCATGGCCGCCGGGGCGCTCGAAGCGCTGGACCTGGGCGGAGCGAAGCTCGTCACCACCGACCCCTCGCGGGTGTCGAAACCGGCCGTGTCCTATGCCGAGGTGCTGGCCACCGTGGCGACGCCCGAGGTCGCCAGATCCATCGATAGGTTGAAGCCCCACGACCGCGCCGCTCTGATGCTGACCTCGGGGTCCACCGGCCTGCCCAAGGTGGTGCCGATCACCTTCGACAACCTCGCCGCCAACAGCGCCCAGTGCCAGCAGACCATCGGCGAGGCGGCGGGCTGGCATGAGGTGATGCTGGACTGGCTGCCCTGGCATCATGCGGCCGGGGCCTTCGTCCTGCGGACCACCCTGCTGGAAGGCGGCACGCTCTATGTCGACGACGGCAAGCCGGCGCCGGGCCTGTTCGAGACCTCGATCCGCAATCTGCGGGAGATTTCGGTCAGCTATTTCAACAACGTGCCGCTGGGCTACGCCATGCTGGCCGACGCCCTGGAGAAGGACCCGGTGCTGCGGGCGACCTTCTTCCGGAAGATGCGGCTGATGCTCTATGGCGGGGCAGGGCTCTCCCAGGCCGTCCATGACCGCCTGCAGGCCTGCGCGGTGGCCGAGACCGGCTGCCGCATCATGATGACCAGCGGCTACGGCATGACCGAGACCGTCTCCGCCTTCATGGTCATCCATTTCGAGACCGATAAGGTGGGCATCGGCCTGCCGGCGCCGGGCACGACCCTGAAGCTGGCTCCGGTGGGCGACCGCTATGAGGTGCGGGCGCGGGGTCCGAACGTGACGCGGGGCTATCTCGATGAGCCGGAGAAGACGGCGCTCGCCTTCGACGAGGAGGGCTTCTACCGCACCGGCGACCTGGCGGTGTTCCACGACCCGGCCGACCCGACCCAGGGCCTGGCCTTCGCCGGCCGGGCGGCCGAGGAGTTCAAGCTCTCCAGCGGGACCTGGGTCTATGGCGGATTCCTGCGCGACGGCCTGATCAAGACCCTGTCGCCCCTGGTCCTGGACCTGGTGCTCTGCGACGACGGCCGGCCCTATCTGGGGGTGATGCTGTGGCCGACGGCCGGCTCCGATCCCGCGGAGATCGCCCGGCGCCTGGCGGCGTTCAACACCGGCCAGCGCGGCGGCGCGGCGCGGGTGAAGCGCGCACTGCTGCTGACCGAACCCCCCAGCGCCAACGCTCACGAAATCTCCGATAAGGGCACGATCAATCGCCGCGCCGTGATCGATCGGCGGGCCGAGCAGGTGGAGCGGCTGTTCGCCGAGGCGCCGGACGAGGGCGTCATGGCGCTGGGCTGACGGCCAGTTCGCGTGCGAACCTTGCGAAACCTGACTAACTTGCATAGAGAGACTAATAGATCGTCCCCTTGAACGGGGCGGCAAATCGGGGGTGAGGCTATGCCGGATTTCGTCGTGGTGCTGGCGATCAACGCCGGGGTCGTCCTGGCCCTGTTCGTCCTGGCCTGGGCCGCCTGCGTGGCCATGCGCGACTGCACGCCGGTCGACAGCCTCTGGGCCCTGGGCATGGGGGCGGTGGCCGTCTCGACCTTCCTGCAGACCGGCGGCGGCACGCCGCGGCGGGTGGTGCTGACGGCGATCTGCGTCGCCTGGGCCCTGCGCCTGGGCGGCTACATGCTGTGGCGCTGGCGCGACCATGGTCCCGACCGCCGCTATGTGCGGCTGCTGGACAAGGCCAAGACCGAACGCGGTTGGAACTACGGCTACGCTGCCTTCCGCCTGGTGTTCATGCTGCAGATGCCGCTGCTCTGGCTGGTCTGCCTGCCGGTCCAGCTGGGCCAGGTCGCCCCCGAATCCGCGGAACTCGGCGCCCTCGGCCTGGCCGGGGCGGGCCTTGCCGTCTTGGGCCTGATCTTCGAAAGCCTGGCCGACTGGCAGCTGGTCCGGTTCCGGAAGGACCCCGCCAATGAGGGCCAGGTGATGGACAGGGGCCTGTGGCGCTACACCCGCCATCCCAACTATTTCGGCGACGCCTGCGTCTGGTTCGGCCTTTGGCTGGTGGCCGCAGAGACCACGCTCGGCCTGTTCTCCATCGTCGGCCCGCTCTACCTGGTCTTCACCCTGACCCGCTGGAGCGGCGTGCCGACCGTCGAGGGCCGCATGCGCCGCCGCAAGCCCGGCTACGAGGACTATATGCGTCGCACGTCAGGCTTCATCCCCTGGCCGCCCAAGCCGCCGGAAGTCGTCTGAGCATGTCCTTGCCGACACGCATCGCCGAGCGCCTGCGGATTCCCGCCATCGCCGCGCCGATGTTCCTGGTCTCCGGCGTCGACATGGTGCTGGCCGCCTGCAAGGCCGGGATCGTCGGGTCCTTCCCGGCCAACAACGCCAGGACCCTGGATGATCTCGACGCCTGGATGGGCCAGATCGCCGCGACCCTACCGGCTGACGCGCCGCCCTGGGCGATCAACATCATGGTCCACCGCTCCTATTCCCGCTGGGAGGAGGAGCTCGAACTGGTCCTGAAGCACAGGCCGCCGATCGTGATCACGGCGCTGGGCAGTCCAGCGGCGGTGGTCGAGGCGATTCATGCTTATGGCGGCGTGGTCTATGCCGACGTGAATTCCCTGACCTACGCCCAGAAGGCGGCCAGGACCGGGGTGGACGGGTTGATCCTGGTGGCGTCCGGAGCCGGCGGCCATACGGGGCCCCTGTCGGCCTTCGCCTTCACGCCGGCGGTGCGGGAGGTGTTCGACGGAACCATCGTGCTGGGCGGCGGGATCGGATCGGGCCAGGCCATCCGGGCCGCCCAGGTGCTGGGGGCGGACCTGGCCTATCTCGGCACCCGGCTGATCGCCTGCGAAGAGAGCCTGGCGGTTCCGGGCTACAAGCAGATGCTCATCGAGTCCGGCGCCGACGACATCGTCACATCCGCCGCCCTGACGGGGATCCCCGCCAACTGGCTGAAGGCCAGCCTGACGGCGGCGGGCTATGATTCCGAAGGCCTGAAGGCCAAGACCGAGATCAATCTGGGCGCGCCCGAGGAGGCCGCCAAGCGCTGGCGCGACGTCTGGGCGGCAGGGCAGGGCGTCGGCGAGGTGCGGGCCGTCGAGCCCCTGGCGGCCATCGTCGAGGCGTTGGCGCGGGAGTATGCGGAGGCGCGCCGCCGAGCCTGAGCCGGGCGTCCCGCGGCCTTGACAAGCCTGGTTCGGGACAGAAGGGTCGGGGTCCGAAACCAGAGGCGACATGGCCGACCGCACCAGCATCCCGGACAGGCCGCCGCTCCCCCAACTGATACAGGCCAACTCGGCCACCCGAGCGCTCAATGTCCTGGGGGACCGCTGGATCCTGATGATCCTCTATCTGGCGTTCCAGCGGGTCCGCCGGTTCGATGAGTTCCAGGGCAAGATCGGCCTGGCGCGCAGCCTGCTGATCGGACGCCTGCGCCGCCTGCAGGCTGTCGGCATCCTCGAGAAGGTGCGCTATCGCGAGCGGCCGATACGCGAGGAGTATCATCTCTCCGAGATGGGCCGGGACCTCTACAGCCTGGCCCTGATGATCATCCGCTGGGAGAAACGGTGGTTCTACGACGCGGCCGATCCCGCCCATCGCCTGAAGCACAAGTGCGGCCACGAGTTCACGCCGGAGTACCGCTGCGGCCATTGCGGCGAACTGGTCAGCCCGCGCGACGTCTATGCCGAGGCCGGTCCGGGGGCCGGCTACGATCCGTCCCTGCCGCCGCGCGCCCAACGGCGCTCCAGCGTTCCCGGCGGCGCGCTCAACCAGGGCAATCCGATGCTGGACCGCGCCTTCCAGGTGCTGGGCGACCGATGGACCAGCCACGTGATCGCCTCGGCCTTCATGGGACGGCGACGTTTCAACGATTTCCAGAACGCGCTCGGTGTGGCCCCCAATATCCTGTCGGACCGGCTATCGCGACTGGTGGAGTTGGGCGTGCTGCGCCGGGAGCTCTACCAGCAACGACCCGATCGCTGGGAATATCGGCTGACAGACGAGGGACGCGACCTCTACCCTTTGATCGCTGAGCTGATCGGCTGGGGCGACCGCTGGCTCGACGATGGCAAGGGACCGCCGTTGATCACCTACCATCGCACCTGCGGCCACAGGCTGGCGGCCAAGGTCACCTGCGACCAGTGCGGCGAGGTGGTCGACGCGTTCAACGTAACGCCGTCGGCTCCCGTCTAGGTCAACTTGCGGCCAGGGGGCGGTCGAGCAGGCTGTCGACCTGGGCGCTGAGCGGCTCGCCGGCCTTCTGCTGGGCCGCGACGCCAAGATCGACATAGTCGCGCCAGCCGACGATCAGGTCGCCGCGGAAGTCGAGCACCCCGGCATAGGGCGTGGCCACGCGCTTGCCGTCGCTGGTGCGGTAGTCGTCGACGCCTTCGACGAATAGACGATCGCCGGTCTCGGAATAGGAGAAGATTCGCCATTCGATGGCGTGCATGTCGGCCTGGAAGCGTTCCAGGAGCTTGCGCGCGGCGGCCTTGCCGCGGACCGGCGGCATGGCGGCGGCGGCATAGTGCCAAACGATGTCGTCAGCCATGTGGGAGAGGACCCGGTCGACATCCTTGGCCTGCCAGGCCTCGATGACCTGGCGGAGGATCTCGTAGCGGCGGCCCATGGGCGGTCCTCCAGGCAAAGGGAACGGCCGGGCGGAGGTCCGCCCGGCCGCGCGGTGAAGGCTAGAACGCCGCGGAGACTTCCACACCGTAGGTCCGGGGCGCGCCGAAGGACGACATCTCCTCTTGGAAGAAGGGGATGATGTTGGTGCGATACCGGGTCTTGCCCAGGTTCTTGCCGTAGACCGACAGGGTCCAGTTCTGGTCGGGCACGGTCAGGGTCACCCGGCCGTCGAGGGTGCCGTAGTCCTTCTCCCAGGTGGTGTTTTCCGGCGCCCAGGGCATCTTGCCCTGCCAGCGATAGGCCAGGCGGGCCGAAAGGGCGTCTTCCCAACCGCCGACATCGGTGGTGACCTCGGCGCCTACCGCCAGCTGCCATTTCGGGGTTCGCTGCAGCAGTTTCCCGGAATTGTTGACGCCGGCGAAGACGAAGGTGTCGTAGGTGGCGTCCACGTAGCTGGTGCTGGCCCAACTGCGGAACCACGAGGTCGGCGCGAACTGCACGTCGCTCTCCACGCCCTTGATGGTGGCGCCAGGGGCGTTGCTGATCACGTTGCAGAGGCAGGAGGCCAGGGTCTGCTGCACCTGCAGGTTCTTGTACTTCATGTAGAACACCGCGGTGTTCCAGCGAAGGATGCGGCCGAAGAGCTCGGTCTTGTAGCCGGCCTCGTAGTTGGTGACCGTCTCCGGGTCGTAGGGCGTGGCCGCGGCGAAGGCGTTGGAGGCGTTGTTCTGGAAGCCGCCGCCCTTGAAGCCCTTGGAAACCGTCAGATAGGCCATGTTCAGGTCGTCGGGCGTCCAACGCAGGGTGGCCTGCGGTGTCAGCTCCTTCCAGCTCTCTCCGTAGGCCGTCGCGAAGTTGACGGTCAGCGGGGTGAGTGGCGCGGTGTCGTTCGGATTCAGTCGGTCGCCGGTTGCCACGATGATGCCCCGCTGGAACCCGGTCTTCTCGTCGTGGGTGTAGCGGGCGCCGACGTCCAGCTTGACGGTGTCGGTGATCTGGAAGCCGATCTGGGCGAAGATCGCCATGTCCTCGTTGCGGCCGTGGTCGTCCCAATGGGACTCGCCCGACAGGGTCGGCAGGACCGTCGATTCACCCCAGAACCGGTTGTACTGGTGGACCTTGGTCTTCTGGTAATAGGCGCCGACGATCCAGTCGAAGCGGCTGTCGTCGTCCGTGGAGGTGAGGCGGACCTCTTGGGAGATCTGGTTCATGCCCTCAATGAAATTCACAGGTTCGGCGAACAGCAGCGGGGCGGCGACGTTGAAGCCGTTGGCCGGCCCCAGTCCCGTCTGGTCGTAGAGCGTGAACGACTGGTTGTTGCGATAGCCGGTGATGCTGGAGAACCGGATGTTCTCGGCCACGTCCTTCTCGACCTTGACGATGATGTCGTAGGTCTTGTGCCGGGCGCTCTGCGGCGTCGGAGCGGCGTCGCCCTTGAAGTGCGGCCAGATCGGCAGGCTCTCGTCCAGGTCCAGGTGGCCGCGGCGCGCGGCGATCAGGGCGCGGGTGCCTGACCAGGGCGTGAAGCTGGCCGGCAGGGTGGGGCTCTTCAGTCCGACCCGATGGATGCCGTCATTGCTGTCCTTGGCGTAGTCGACATTCAGGCTCGCGCGTAGGTCGGAATTCTCGGGCGCGTAGGCCAACTGGACCCGCGCCTGGGTGGAATCCAGGTTTTCCAGCTCGGTGTTGTGCAGGATGTCCTTGTAGTAGCCCCCGCGGTTTATGGTCTGGAACGAGAGACGGCCGGCGAGGGTCTCGGTCAGGGCGCCGGTGAAATAGCCGGTGGTCTGGCGCAGGTCGTAGTTGCCCAGCGTCGCTGTGAACTTGCCCGAACGTTCGAAGCTGGGGGCGTTGCTGATGATGTTCACCGCGCCGCCGGCCACGTTCTTGCCCAGCAGCACCCCTTGCGGGCCGCGCACGACCTCGATCCGGGCCACGTCGTAGAAGGCCGAGTTCAGGTTGCCCGAACGGCTCACATAGACGTCGTCGACGAAGGTGGAGACCGACTGGTCGGCGGTCGGCGAGGAGAGGCGGGTGTTCACCACACCGCGGATGTTGATCTCGTTGGCTTGCGGCGAGTTCGCGGTGAACGAGATCCCGGTCATGTTGTGGCCGAGGTCTTCCAGGGTCAGGACCCGATCCTTGGCCAGGCTGGCGCCGGAGACGGCAGTGATCGCCAGGGGCGCGTCCTGGACGTTCTCCTCGCGCTTCTGGGCGGTGACGATCAGTTCTTCGAGTTGAGTGCTCTGGGCGGCGGCCTGGCCCGGCATGGCCATCGCCATGCCCGAGAGCAGCGCGATGACGGACGTCGTGTGTTGCAGCTTCACTGGTTTTTCCCCCGGGTCGGACCGGCCTGAAAGTCGCCGGAGGGCCCTGTTGTGTCCCGCGTTAGGCGGGGTTTTTCCGATGCGTTGAAGGGTGCGGCGTATTCAGGAAGGCCAGTCCAGGGCGGGTACGGTCGACGGTGCGGCGTCAACTTGCATAACAGCGCAAGCAACGGTCCGAGCTGGATTGGGCCTGCAGGCGTGACGGCCTGCGATCTGTCCTGGTTACGACTTTCCCTCGTTCTTTTTTCGGCTTGTCTACACCTCCGAGGTTAGGCGACTTTTTTAAGTCTCGTCAAGCAAGTCACTACCCGCGCGGGGCCCGAGGCGGTCGGTTCGGCGGCCCGCAACCGGCCGCCTGACGCGACGGATTCTGCGTCCGCCGAAATAGACTTGCCAGCCGTAGGTACTATTATGCAAGTTAATTTTCAACAAGGCCGGGGGCGCTCGGCCCCGTCGCCGCCACGGAGGACCCCCACCATGACCGCGAAGCTTACGGACGAACAGAAGATCGCGATGGGTTGGGAGATGGCCCAGGCCTGGCGCGACCTGAATTGGCGCAAGGTCGCCGACATGTTCGCCCCCGACGGGGTGCTGCATTCGATGATGGTCGACCCCATCGTCGGCCGCGAAGCGGTCTACAAACGGGTCAGGGGCCTGGGCGAAGATCTGGCGTCGATCACCCTCAACATCCGCCAGATGGGCGTGATCGACGGCGTCCTCTACATGGAGCGCGTCGACGAGTTCGTGATCGCGGGCCGGCCGGGTTCGGTCCCGGTGGTCGGCGTGCTCGAGTTCGACGGACCGCTGATCAAGGCTTGGCGGGAATATTACGACCGCGCCCACCTGCTGAAGGCGATGGGCTTGGCGGAGGACTTCGACCAGAAGACCCGCTGAGCGCCGCCTAACGCCCGAAGCTGCGCAGCGCCGCCGACTTGGCGGAGTCGAGATACTCGTCCAGGCGGGTGATGACGCCGTTCTCGATCCGCACCACGACGCAGGCGTCCATCGCCCACTTCGAGCCGTCGGGCAGGGTGGCCTCAAGGACGTGCTGCTGCAGGAACCCGTCGTGCAGGGCTTCGCGCCGCAGGACGCGGTAGTTGCGGTCGGGGAGGGTGCGGATGAACCAGTCCAGCACCTTCATGTTCTGGTCGACTGTCTGCTCGATCCCGTCGCTGTTGTGCCAGAGCTTGGCGTCCGGCGCGTAGCAGGCGCGCACGGTGTCGGTGTCGCCGCTCTGGATCGCGTCCACGAAGCGCTCGGCGAAGTCCAGGTATTGTTGAGGGGTCATGGGTCTCTCGCTCAGCGGCCGGTGGTGACGCGCTCGCCCGACAGCGAGCGGCGCATGGAAAGTTCGAGGGCCTTGGGGTCGCGGGCCAGATTGGCGCGCACGTCCACGGCCATAAAGTCGGTGTCCACCTCGTCGGCGCCTTTGCGGATCGCCTTCAGGCCGGCCTGGGCGATGGTGTCGGGGGTTTCCTTGAACCCCTCCACATGGCTGGCCATGCGGGTGTCGACCGAGCCCACGATCAAGGCCGTGACGCTGGTGTTCTGGGCCGCGAGCTCGGCGCGGACGCAGGTGGTCATGGCGCGGCCTGCGAACTTGGAGGGACTGTAGCCGCCCATGCCGGGCACGGCGACGATGCCGCCCGCCGACAGCACGTTGGCTATGGCGCTCTCATTGTGGCGGCCCAGGATCGGGGCGAAGGCGCGGCACATGGCCAGAGGGCCGAAATAGTTGATCTCCATTTCCGAGCGCGCGGCCGACAGGTCCGGCGCCGTCATCAGGGTTTGCATCGAGAACTGGCCGGCGTTGTTGACCAGGATACTGACGTCCTGGCACTGGGCGGCGGCGGCCTCGATCTGTTCGGGCTTGCTGACGTCGAGGCCTACGGCGACCACGCGACCGCCGCCTTCGTCGATCAGATGCCGGGCGTTGGCGGCGTCCCGCGTCGCCACATAGACCCGGGCCGATCCCGCGGCCAGGAAGGCGCGCACGAAGGCCTCGCCGATGCCGCGGTTGCCGCCGGTCACCAGGGCGACGCTGTCCTTGAGTTCCATCGTCGTCGTCCTGAACTAGGTTGCGGGGGCGTCGACGAAGCCGTTGCGGATCAGCTCGCGGTCGGCCCACACCGAATGGGTGCCGCTGGAGAGCTTGTGCGGCAGGGCGATGCGGACCACCGGCCCGTCGGCGAAGCGCTTGGCGTCGATCAGCACGCACTCCGAGGTCTGGGTGTTCTCGTCGATGATGAAGCTCACCAGATAGCCGTCGTCCTCGTCCTTGGCGCCGATGCGCGGGACGAAGGGCGCTTCGCTGGCGTAGCGGCCCTCGGGCAGGGTCACCTCCCAGGACTCCCCGGTCTCCAGGTCGTGCTTGACGAAGCCGGTGAACAGGAACCAGCCGGGCTTGCTGGTGGTCGAGTAGGCGTACCGATAGGGCTTGCCGGCATGGCGCTGGTTGAACATCCCGAATTCAAGGACGCGGTCGTCCAGGTGGCCCTCCGTGGTCTCGCCGGTCTTCAGGTTGAAGCGCCAGCGGTGCAGCTTGGGCAGGAAGGAATGCTCGTCCAGGAAGCCCATCATGTGGCCGTGGCCGTCCGGCGCGCCGGCCAGGGGACCCGGCGTGGGGTTCTCCTCGAAGTAGCCGTCCATGACGATCTCGTCGCCGTCCTCATAGGCGTTGAGGAAGTGCAGGATGTAGGTGGGATCGGCCTCGAACCAGCGGACATCCTTGGCGTCGCCGTAGCGCGGGATGACCCCGAAGCGGGACGGCAGGCCCCGGTGGGCGCGCACCGCATGGATGCCGCGTTTCAGAAGCTCTTCGTCCCAGAACACCGGCAGGTCGTTGAGGATCGAATAGTGTTCGGTGAAGGCCATGTCGTGCGGCAGGCGGGGCCCGGGCAGGGGTACGGGCGTGTAGTGGGTGAGCTTCCCGTGCCGGTCGACCACCCCGTAATGCATGTAGGGCGCATGCTTGGAATAGTTGAAGAACAGCAGCTCGCCGGTGGCCTCGTCGACCTTGGTGTGGGCCGAGACGCCATCCAGCGGCCCCCAGCTCGCCACGCCGCCCTGCTCGAGGGTCTCGGGGTCCAGCCAGTAGGCCTCGCCGCATTGATAGAAGGTCGAGACGATCTTGCCGCCATGCACGACCACGTCTGTGGAGGATGAATCCTTCAGGCCGCCATGGGCGCCGAAGCCGGGCCGCAGGGAGACTTCGGGTCCGTCCATCAGCCCGCCCCAGAGCGCCTGGCCCGCCTCCTGTTCCGTCTCGAAGCCGCGGGTGCGCACAAAGCGGTTCCGGTAGTCGGCACGGCCGCCTTTGAAGCTGATCATGTGCAGCATCCCGTCGCCGTCGAAGGGATGGTAGCGGCCCAGGGGCTGCTGCACGGGGTTCTCTGTGTTGCGCACATAGACCCCGTCGATGTCGGTCGGGATGGCGCCTTCGATCATCTCCAGGTCCGTGGCGTCGACCTCTTCATGCAGCGGCGTCCAGGCCCCGGTCAGATAGGGGTGGTTGCTGGGCCGCAGCGACGTCTTCACCGGCGCCAGGCGCTCCATCTTCATCAGGGGTCTCCGAATTTCGATCCTGGCGGCCAGCGCCCTTGAATTCAGCCTAGCACCATGGTCTTGTTGTGCAAGTGACACCTGGAATTAAGACCCGGAGGAATGATGGCGCGGATTTTCAGCCTGATGGCGGTGGTTCTGACCCTGGCCGTGACGGCCCTGCCGGCCCACGCGGCCGACAGCGACGCCGACAAGGTCGCGGTGGCGCGCGAGATGATCCACGCCTGGAAGGACGCCGACTGGCGGAAGGTCGCCGACCTGTTCGCCGAGGACGGCGTCCTGCGTTCGATGATGATTGAACCGGTGGTCGGGCGGACGGCGATCTATGACCGGATCGCGGCCCTAGGCGCCGGCGCGCCCGGCGGCGTGATCCTCGACGTCTCCCACATGGGGGTCATAGACGGGCTGGTGTTCATCGAGCGGGTCGACCGCTTCGTCTACAAGGGCCGCCCGGGATCGGTCCCGGTGGTCGGCGTTCTCGACATCCGCGACGGCAAGGTTCGTGAGTGGCGAGAATACTATGACCGCGCTCAGCTTCTGAACGCCCTGGGCGAAGCGCGCTAGAGAAAAATCCGATCTGATTGGATCGGATTCTTCTCAAACCTCTTTGAATCTAGACCATTTTCTTCGCCGAATCGGCGCCCACTTCGGCGGAAAATGGTCTAGGGGGCGACCGCCGCCTTCCGGGAGCAGGTCTGCGGATCGAAAACCGTTTGCGTCGGGCGGCCGGCGCAAACTCGGCGGCGCCTGAAATCAGCGGCGAATCGTCAGGCCGAGGCGGACGGTCCGCGGTGCGGAATAGCTCTCCACCCCGTCGGCTGTCTCACCCACCTCGAGCTCTTCGTCGAACAGGTTCTCTGCGGCCAGATAGACCTCGGCATAGTCGGCCATGCGCCAGGTGGCCCGGGCGTCCAGCTGCACGCCGGCCGACAGGCGGCGGCTGTTGAGATCGTCTTCCCAGCGGTTGCTTTCGTAACGGACGTCGGCCGACAGGCCCAACCGCTCCAGCGGCTGGAAGGTCACCCCGCCGGTGAGGGTCAGCTTCGGCGTCTGGGCGGGCCTCAGCCCGGTGAGCTGCGGGGCGCTCGCCCCGCCGTCCACCTCGGCGTCGGTGTAGGCGAAGGCGGCCCGCCAGCCGAGGGATTGCGCCGCCTCGCCAGCGACCTCGCCCTCGACGCCCCAGGCCCTGATCTCGCCGGCGTTCCGCCGTTGGCGCAGGGTTCCGCCGGCCGGAACGAAGCCCGCCGTCGGGAACGCGCCCGGGCCGACGCCGATCGTGACATTGGCGATGGGGTCTTGAAGCCGGTTGTGGAAGAGGGTCGCGGCCCAGCCGAGCGGCCCCTCGCCGCCGACGCCAAGCTCGACGCCCTGCAGGGTTTCGGGCTTCAGGGTCGGATTGGCCTCGGTGATGTCGTTGCCCACCCGGAACGGCCGATGCAGTTCGTTGAGCGTCGGCGGACGGAAGCCGGCATAGGCGGCGGCCCGCACGTAGAGCGCCTCGCTCAGTTCGTAGCGCAGTCCGAGCCGGCCGGTTGGGGTCGTGTTGGAACGGTCGGCGCCCGGCTGGTTGAGGGTAAGCGCGCCCGTGGCGGTGTCCCGCTCCCGCCGCACTGCGTCGTAGGCCCGCGAACGGTCGATCCGCAGGCCCGCGGTGGCGAGCCAGGGCCCTTCATCCAGCGCCGCCTCGGCATAGGCGCCGGCCACCAGCGTCTTGCCGCCGGCTTCGCGGTCGCGGGTGAAGGCGCCGGCCATGAACCGGAAGCGCTCGTGCTCGGTTCCCTCGGCCAGGCGGAGGTCCGCCCCGATCTCCCACGCCAAGGCGCCCTGCATGCCCTGCCAGGCGGCGTTCAGGCCATAGCCGGTGGCCGGGGTGTCGTACTGGTCGTTGGCCGGCGTGGTTGTCGCGCGGCCGGCCGCCACCGCCACCGAGCTGTTCTCGAGATTGCTCTTGCGCACCCAGCCCTGTAGGCGCCAGCCGCCGACGCCCTCGGCCGCCGGCTGGGCCAGGGTGAGGACCGCCGAGCTTCCGGTGGTGTTGGACCGCGCGCCCGCGAGGCCGGCCTGCTGGTTGACCTGGAAGGCCGAGACTCGCACGGCCGCCTGCACGCCGCCGAAGTCGTGCTGCACGCGCAGGGCGGCCACTGCGTCGTCCAGGCGCAGCCGCGTGTCGGCCGCCCCGCGGCGGGCTCCGCGCACCGGGTGGTAGCCCTCCGTCCGGGAGCCGCCCACGGTCACCAGCACGCCCGGCAGACCCGCCACCGCCACCGCGCGGTAGCTGTCGCGCGCGCCGACGGAGACCTCAGCCGCCGCCAGCCCCTGCGGCGCGCTGCGCTCCTGCAGCGCCACCACCCCGGTGAGAGCGCCCGCGCCGTAGGGACCCGCGCCGGCGCCGCGGACCACCGTCGCGCCATCCAAGCCCTCGGACGGAAGCCCGCTCCAGATCACCCAGCCGCCGAACGGATCGTTCTGCGGGGCGCCGTCCAGGGTCACCAGGGTCCGGCCCGCGCCCGATGGCGCGATAGCCCTCAGCGAGAGCCCCTGGGTGGTCGGGTTGGCCGCGCCGCTGCCGGTGCGGCGGAACAGCGACACGCCGGGCACGCTCTTCAGCGCCTCATCCAGGCGCGGCTCGGTTCTGAGGGTTTCGGGCCCGATCCGCACGGCGCTGAACGCCGCCTCGCCGCCCAGGGGCGCGAGCCGCGGCGGATGGACGATCACGATCTCGACTTCGGGGGCCGGGGGAGGCGGCAGATCTGGCATGGCGCTTCAGGGGCTCGTTGGGCTGTAGGCGGACAGGGTCTTCAGGAGGTCTTTGATTCCGTCCAGGCGGCCCGAATTGCAGACAAACGATGAAGACCGGTCACAACGTCAAGTCCGGCGTCCTCTTCGGTGGCGTCGGCGCGCGTCGCCGCTATCATGCGGGTATGCGGGCCTTGCGACTCCACTCGGACACAGTTTGCCCAGCCGTGGGGCGCATCGAGGCGGAGGTTAGCCGCCGGCGGCCTGGCTTGCTGACCCTGCGCTACGTCGTGTCGGGCGCGATGCGCGCGCTGAGCCTGCCGCCCCCGGCGACGCCCGCGCGCGCCGACGGGCTCTGGCAGCGAACCTGCTTCGAGGCGTTCCTCCGCCCCGGGCCTGGCGAAGCCTATTACGAATTCAACTTCTCCCCCTCGACGGAGTGGGCCGCCTATCGATTCGACGGCTATCGGCAAGGGATGAGGCCCGCCGAAGGCCTCCAGGCGCCGCGCATTGAACCGAGCGCGACCGACGAGGCTTTCGAGCTGCGCGTCTCGCTCGACCTGGATCAGGTTCCGGACTTGCCGATGGCCGGCGCCTGGGGGCTTGGCCTTGCCGCAGTGATCGAGGACGCGGGCGGCGCCATCTCGTACTGGGCGCTGGCCCATCCGCCGGGTAAGGCGGACTTCCATCACGCCGACGGCTTCGCACTAAACCTTTCAGCCCCCGGGGCCCCATGAGATTTGGCATAGATCGACTGCTCGACGAACCGTCCCTGCGCGCGCCGCTGGCGGGCCGTCGGATCGCCTTGCTTGCTCATCCGGCGTCGGTCACCCGGGACCTGGATCATTCGCTCGACGCCCTGACGGCCTGCGCGGATCTGAAGATCACCGCCGCCATCGGACCGCAACATGGCCTGCGTGGCGACAAGCAGGACAATATGGTCGAGTCACCGGACTTCAACGATCCGGTGCACGGCGTCCCGGTCTTCAGCCTCTATGGCGAGATCCGTCGGCCGACCTCGGCGATGATGGAGAGCTTCGACGTCCTGCTCGTCGACCTGCAGGACCTGGGCTGCCGCATCTACACCTTCATCACCACCCTTCGCTACGTGCTGGAAGCGGCGGCCGAACACGGCAAGGCCGTGTGGGTGCTGGACCGGCCCAATCCGGTCGGCCGGCCCGTCGAGGGGCTGACCCTGCGCCCGGGCTGGGAGAGCTTCGTCGGCGCCGGGCCCATGCCCATGCGCCATGGGCTGACCCTCGGAGAGCTGGGTCACTGGTTCATCAAAACCCTCAAGCTCGACGTCGAGTATCGGGTGATCGAGATGGACGACTGGGCGCCGGATTCCGGGCCTGGCTTCGGCTGGCCCCTGGGTGGGCGGACCTGGGTCAATCCCAGCCCGAACGCGCCCAACCTCTGGATGGCGCGGGCCTATGCCGGAACGGTCATGCTGGAAGGCGCGACCCTGTCGGAGGGCCGCGGCACGACCCGGCCGCTGGAGCTGTTCGGCGCACCGGACATCGACGCCCGGCAGGTCATCCAGGAGATGCGGGCGCTCGCGCCCCAGTGGCTGGCCGGCTGTCATCTGCGCGACTGCTGGTTCGAGCCCACCTTCCACAAGCATGTGGGTCAGCTCTGTAACGGGGTGCAGATCCACACCGAGGGGCCCGTCTACGACCACGCGGCCTTCCGGCCCTGGCGTCTGCAGGCGCTGGCCTTCAAGGCCATCCGCCGGCTCTATCCGGACTATCCGCTGTGGCGCGACTTCCCCTACGAGTACGAAGTCGGCAAGCTCGCCATCGACGTCATCAACGGCGGCCCCAGCCTGCGCGAATGGGTGGACGACGCGAACGCCATGCCTGGGGACCTCGAGGCCCTGACCGCGCCGGACGAGCGGGCCTGGCTGGTCGAGCGGCGGGAATTCGAACTCTATTGAGATCACGCCGACGCGCTGTCGGCCGCCGCAGGGGTTGCACGGTCTTCGCCTGCCGCGTGCAACGGAATGCAACTTGCGGATGCCGCACGACGCTCGCCGCTGCACCTCACCGCAACGGCGCGGCCACGTCACAAACTCTCCCAACACGAGCGGCCCGGCCGCCGGATTTGGGAGAAACGACCTTGATCCAGGTCTTCACCACCACGGCTTCCTTCCTTCGGAAGCCAGTCGCCCTCGCCACCCTCGCCGTCGGCCTGCTGGTCTGCGCCTCGGCCGCGGCGGCCTCCGACTACCTGCTTGAACTCGACGGCGTGAAGGGCGAGCCCAGCGTGCGCCGCGGGACCCTTGAGATCGACAGCTTCGGCTGGGGCGTCGGCGGCCCGATCCAGAGCTGCCACGGCCGCTCGGGCCGCGGCGAGGCGACCCTCACCGGTCCCGCCATCGCCTCCGACGCCCGCCTGGTCGCCGCGGCCGCGTCGGGCAAGGTGATCCCGCGCGCCAAGCTGTTCGCCCGCAAGTCCGGCTCGGAAAGCACCACCGAGATCAAGCTGGAGAAGGTGATGGTCAGCTCGCTCGCCCCGGGCGGCCGAACGGCCGGCGAGGTCAGGCTCAGCTTCGCCAACGCCAGCTGGTCTGTTCAGGGCTGCCGGCTCGGCTAGGTGCGGCGAAGGCGGGTGTCACCTGAGCCGAACCCCAAGGGGGAAGGGCGCCGCGATTGCTGGGGGAGGAGGCTTCGCGGCTGGCTCAGGTGACGGGGCGACTAGGGGACATGATTTACTAGTTGCATAATAACTGTAGTTCGCGGTCGCGCGACGCGCAAGCTCGATTTTCGGATCCGCGAACGATGGTCAGCCGAACGGCTTTTCCAGGCTGGGTTGGGGCTGCGTGAACCACGCGGCCCCTTCCGTCGTGACGTGGAAATGGTCTTCCAGCCGCACGCCGAAGGCGTCGGGGATGACGATCATCGGCTCGTTGGAGAAACACATGCCGGGCTGGAGCGGGGTCTTGTCGCCACGCACCAGATAGGGCGCCTCGTGGATCGACAGGCCGATGCCGTGGCCGGTGCGATGGGGCAGGCCCGGCAGGTCGTAGTCGGGGCTGAAGCCGGCGGCGGCCAGCACCGAGCGAGCCACCGCATCGATCTCCTCGCAGGGGACTCCGGGTTTCACGGCGGCGAAGGCGGCGGCCTGGGCGCGTTTCTCCACCTCCCAGACGCGGCGGTGCTCGGGAGAGGGCTCGCCGAACGCGTAGGTGCGGGTGATGTCGGAGTTGTAGCCCTGCACACGGCAGCCGGTGTCGATCAGCACCAGGTCGCCGTCGGCCAGGGCCTGCTCACCGGGCAGGCCGTGGGGATAGGCGCTAGCCACCCCGAACTGCACCGCGCAGAAGGACGAGCCGTCATCGGCGCCCAGCGCCCGGTGCGCCTGGTCGATGAAGCGGCGCACCGCCGTGGTGGTGATCCCCGGCGCCAGGATGGCCGCGGCGCGGCGGTGGACCTCCAGGGTCATGGCCTTGGCCTGGGACATCAGGGCCAGTTCGGCGGGCGACTTGATCATCCGGCAGCCGTCGATGACCGGCGCCCCGTCCAGCAACTCGACGCCTGGCGCGGCCAGCCGCAGGCCGTTGAACACGAAGAAGGGTAGGGCGGGATCGATGGCCAGGCTCTTGGCGTCGAGCTCCCGCAGGGCGCTGGCGGTGAGCGCATAGGGGCTCTCATGCTCCTCCCAGAGCAGCATCTGCGCCTCGATCCCGAGCGAGGCTTCCAGCGAGCCCAGCTCGAAGCGGGGGCACACCATTCTCAGCGGGCCTGTCAGCGGCAGGATCATCGCCACCAGCCGCTCGGTGCCGTTCCAGCCCACACCGGCGAAGTAACGCAGTGAGGCGCCGGCCCCGACGATCAGGGCGTCGGCCCCGATCTCGACCATAAGCTCGCGGGCGCGGGCGATCCGCGCCATCCGCTCGTCGCGACCGATGGCCGGCGCGGGATGGTGCCAGGGGGCGAGCTGCGAGAGTTCGATCTCGGCAGTCGAGCCGCCAATGCCATGGGTCATGCTGAAACTCCGCTGCTGGGCGCTAGCCTGGCTTCCTAACCCCACCTACAACTTGCCGCCATGGCTGGAAGTCAGGATTTCGCCGCCGATCCGCGCAACGCGACGGCGCTCATCTATCTCAACGGCGATCTCGTGCCGCGCGAGGCGGCGAAGGTCTCGATCTTCGACGCGGGCTTCGTGCTGGGCGACGGGGTCTGGGAGGGCCTGCGCCTGCACAAGGGCGCCCTGCTGTTCCTCGACGCCCATATGGACCGGCTCTACGAAGGCGCGCGAACCATCGACCTGGACATCGGCCTGACGCGGGAGGCCCTGGTCGCCGAGATCCGCCGGCTGCTGGCCGCCAACGGCATGGAGGACGGCGCCCATCTGCGGCTGATGGTGACCCGGGGCGAGAAGGCCGCCGCCAACCAGGACCCGCGCAACTGGCTGGGCAGGCCGACCATCGTGGTCACCGCGGAATACAAGTCGCCCAGCCCGGAGATCGTTGCCCGCGGCCTGTCGCTGTTCACCTCGACCATCCGCTGCACGCCCGCCGACATGTTCGACATGCGGCTCAATTCCCATAGCCGGCTCAACCTCATCCAGGCCTTGCTGCAGGCGATCAAGGCCGGGGCCGACGAGGCGCTGATGCTGGACCCGCACGGCTTCGTGTCCAGCTGCAACGCCACCAACTTCTTCTTCGTTCGCGGAGGGCGGGTGATGACTTCCTCGGGCGCCTACTGCTTCAACGGCGTCACCCGGGCCAATGTGATCCGCCTCTGCCATGACCACGGCGTGCCGATCACCCTGGGCGATTTCAGCCTGGCCGAGGCCTATTCGGCCGACGAGGCCTTCGTCACCGGCACATTCGGCGGGCTCACCCCGGTGCGCTCGGTCGACGGCCGCGAACTGCCGGCCACGCGGCCGGGGCCGGTGACCCACAAGCTGCGCGCCGCCTATGAGGCGCTCAAGGACGCCCAGGCCCGCTGATGGAGCCGGTGCGGATCGCCATGTGGTCGGGGCCACGCAACATCTCCACGGCGATGATGCGGGCCTTCGAGAACCGGCCGGACACCGCGGTGGTCGATGAGCCGTTCTACGCGGCCTATCTGGCGCAGACGGGCCTGGACCACCCGATGCGCGAGGAGGTCCTGGCTTCGCAGCCGCTGGACTGGCGCGAGGTGGCGTCGGCCATGGCAGGGGACGCGCCCGGCGGGTGCGCGGTCTTCTACCAGAAGCACATGACCCACCACATGCTGCCGGGCTTCGGCCTGGACTGGACCCGGGCCTGCCGCAACGCCTTCCTGATCCGCGAGCCCGAGGCCGTGCTGGCCTCCTATGCCGTCAAGCGCGCCGAGGTGACCCTGGACGACATCGGGCTGGTGCGGCAGCACGAGCTGTTCACGCGCGAATGCGATCGCCTTGGCGCCGCCCCGCCGGTGGTGCTGGGGGCCGACGTCCTGGCCGATCCGCGCGGCATGCTCACCGCGCTCTGCGCGGCGCTCGCCATTCCGTTCCGCGAAGAGATGCTGAGCTGGCCCGCCAGGCGGCGCGACACCGACGGGGTCTGGGCGCCGGCGTGGTACGACGCGGTGGAGCGCTCAACGGGATTCGAGACCCCCACGCCACGCCCGCCGCCGTCGCTGTCCGACGAGCTACGGCGCATCGCCGACCAGGCGCGGCCGCACTATGAGGCGCTCGTGGCGCACAAGCTTCACCGGTAAACCCGATTTCAACGAACGTCGGCCAGGTTCAGGCTGTCATTCCTGGACGCGCGAACAGATGAGCGATCGCCGAAGACTGCCGAGTTCCAGCCTCACGCCCGGCGACCTTTCGGGCCTGAAGATTCTGGTCGTGGATGATCACTCCAATACGGTGCGCCTGATCGGCGACGTCCTGCGGGCGGCCGGGGTCGGCGAGGTGCACACGGCCTCCGACGGCCTAAAGGCCCGCGAAGTGCTCTATCACCGCCAGCCCGACCTGATCTTCACCGACGCCCGGATGCCGTTCATGGACGGCATGGAGCTGACCCGCTCGATCCGACGCGCCGCCGTCATCCCCGATCCGCGCGTGCCCAATCCCGAGGTGCCCATCGTCATGGTCACCAGCGAGCGCAGCGCGGGCCACGTGCACCGGGCGCGCCTGGCCGGGGTCAACGAGTTCGTCATCAAGCCGTTCACGCCGGCGGCCCTGCTGTCGCGGATCCAGCTCGTCCTGACCAAGCCCAGGCCGTTCATCGTCAGCGAAGTCTATGTCGGCCCCTGCCGCCGCCGGCGCCTGGAGCTCAACTATTCCGGACCGATGCGCCGCGGCGAGGACCCGGTCGAGGTCGCCGACTCCGGCGGCCGCGCCGAGGCGCGCGACACCATCCGGGTGGAGCTGGACGCCATGCGTCGGATGATTTCGGCGGTGGATCGGCCGACCCTGCAGATGATCCACCGGGTGATGCAGCACACGGTCTTCCGCGCCCGACAGGTACGCGACAAGGCCGTCGAGTGGGCGGCCGTGGCCCTGGTCGAATATGTGGACGCCGTGGGCCTGCCCGAGCTGTGCGACATCAAGATCATCGAGGGTCATTTCACGACCATCGCAAACCTGCTCGGAACCGAGGACCTGGACGCTCTGGCGGCCGCCTGAGGGCGTTCGTATATTGGCGGCCATGGCCGAAGCCTTCAACGACCTCATCCTGCCCGCCGACAAGGCTGCGCGCTATGGCGCGGTCGCCGAGGAGATCGCCGCCGTCCTCGATGGCGAACCGAACCTGACCGCCCGGATGGCCACGGTCGCCTCCATGCTGGCGGCGACCTTCGACAGCTATTTCTGGACCGGCTTCTACGTGGTCGATCCCGACAGGCCGCGCGAGCTGGTCGTCGGGCCCTATCAAGGTACGCTGGGTTGCCTACGCATCGCCTATGGGCGCGGGGTGTGCGGGGCTGCGGCGGAGAGCGGCCAGACCCAGGTTGTGGCCGACGTCCACGCCTTTCCCGGCCACATCGTCTGCGACAGCCGTTCGGCCAGCGAGATCGTGGTTCCGGTCTTCGGCAAGGCCGGCGAGCTGATCGCGGTGTTCGACGTGGACTCGGCGGAACCGGCCGCCTTCGACGAGACCGACGCGGCCTGGCTGCAAGCCATTCTCCGGGATACGTTTTCGGCCTGAGCCTTGCATCGGCCGGTCCACCTTTCCCTAACCGGGACAAGCTAGACTGGTGTTCTGATGCTGACCGCCGAAACCTTCCATCCGGTCTATCTGTCGGAGTCCGACATCGCCACCTGGCGCGGGCTCTGCGCTTCGCGGCCGGACTTCGCCAACCCTTTGCTGGGTCCGGACTTCGCGTTGGCGGTCGGCGAGGTGCGGGCCGACGCGCGGGTGACCGTGTGGCGCTGGCCGGAGCGGGTGGCGGGGTTTCTGGCCTATCATCGCCGGCCCGGCGGCTTCGCCCGTCCGATCGGCGCGCCTCTATCGGACTACCACGCCCTGGTGGCGGCGCCGGGCCTGGACGCCGAGCACGCCCTGACCGTCGCGGGCCTGGCCGCCTTCCGCTTCACCGGCCTGATCGATCCCAACCATGCCTTCGGCGCCGGGATCGCCGCCGAGCATGAGGCCTATCTGATCAACCTGCACGGTCCGGCCGAGGCCTATCTGGAAGCCCTGCGCGCCGAGAGCCCCAAGCGGTTCAAGAATTATCGCCGTCTCGACCACAAGCTGGACCGCGAGGTGGGCGAACTCACCATCCGCGCCCCGGATCGCGATCCAGAGGCCTTCGACAAGCTGATCGCCTGGAAGCGGGCCCAACTCGTCCGCACCGGCGCTCACGACTTCCTGCGCCCGAGCTGGACCCAGGCCCTGATGGCCTCGCTGTTCAACCGCGACCGCGGCGATTTCCAGGGCCTGATGATCAATCTCTATGCGGGCGAGCGCCTGGTGGCCGGCCACTTCGGCATTCGCGCCGGCGGCGTCTACCACCCCTGGATCGCCTCGACCGATCCGGACCTCGCCGCCTGGTCGCCCGGACAGGTCTTCCTGCAGCGGGCCATCGCCGCCATGCCCGAGCTCGGCCTGACCACCTACGATCTTGGACCCGGCCATGACCACTACAAGCGGCCCTACGCCCTGGCCACTCGCCTCATCGCCGAGGGCACGGCCACCAGCTCCGGATCGCGCGGCCTGATGGCCCAGGCCTCGGAACAGGCCTGGGCGCTGGCCGGGGCCAATCGCGCGGGTCTGGTCGGCAGCTTCCGCCGCCGACTGGACGTGATTTCCGCGGCCGAACTCTCGCTCGCCGACCGCGCCGCAGGCCTGGCCGACGCCTTGGCCGCCAAGGCGCGCGGGGGATCCAGCGTGGCGGAGGCCGCCTGATCCCATGAGCTCCCCGCTGGTCAGCCTGATCATCCCGACCCAGCGCCGCCGGGATGGCCTGATCTCGGCCGCGCTCTCGACCTTTCGCCAGGCCGGCGTCGATCTGAACGCGCTCGAGCTGATCATTGTCGACAACGACCAGGTTGATTCCGCACGCGCCACGGTGCGCGCGCTCGCCGATGAGGCGCCGTTCCCGGTGACCTATGTCCACGAGCCCGAGCCCGGCGTCGCCAATGCGCGCAACGCCGCCATGGCGTGGGCCAAGGGCGACCTGATCGCCTTCCTGGACGACGACGAGGAGGCGCCGGAGGGCTGGCTGGCCGCCCTGCTGGCCGCCATGGCGCGGCACCAGGCCGACGTGGTTTTCGGGCCGGTGCGGGGCCGGGCGCCGGAAACCGTCGTCGCCCACCGAGACTATCTGGAGAGGTTCTTCTCCCGCGAGGGGCCGGCCGAGGCGGGCCTGCTCGACCATTATTACGGTTGCGGCTGTTCGCTGCTGCGCCGCGCCGCCCTGCCGGACCCCAAGGCGCCGTTCTCCGCCATCCGCAACCACATCGGCGGCGAGGACGACCTGCTGTTCGGCCAGATGAAGCGCGACGGCGCGAAGTTCGCCTGGGAGCCGGCGGCCTGGGTCTGGGAAGACCCCGTGGCCGCCCGCCTGACCCTGGGCTACACGATCCCCCGCGCCTTCGCCTACGGCCAGGGACCGGCCTCGGCCTGCGCGGCCGCCAGCCCGCCCGATCGGCTCGGCGTCGCCCGGTGGATGGCCCAGGGATTGCTCCAGGCCGCGGTTTTCGGAACGTTGGCGGGGTTCAAGTGGCTGATCCGCGCCCCCGATTTCGCCCCCACCCTGGACCGCGCCGCGCGTGGCCTGGGCAAGACCCTGTGGTGGGGCCCGTTCAAGATCCACTTCTATGGCCTGAGGGCTGGCGCATGAGCCTGATCACCGACTGGACGCCGCAGAAGGGCGCGGCCTTCGGCAAGGCCAACCTGGCCTTCAAGCATGGGCTGCACGAGCGTCCGATGTTTTCCGACGCGGGGCTTGAGGAACTGCTGGACCGCTATCCACGTGAGAAGCTCGGCGTCTTCACCATGGGCGAGGACCCCGTGGCCTGGACCACCTGGCGCAAAGGTGCGGCGAACGGGTTGTCAGGCTCCAAGCTGCTGGAGGCCGCCCAGGCCGGCCGCATCTGGCTGAACCTGCGCCAGACCAACGACCACCTTCCGGAATACGCCCGGCTGGGCGACGAGATCTTCTCCGAGAAGGAGGCGATGAGTCCAGGCCTGAAGACCTTCAAGCGCGACCTGGGCATGCTGATCTCCTCGGCCAACGCCCAGGTGTTCTACCATCTGGATGTGCCGCTGGTGTCGCTGTGGCAGCTCCGCGGCCAGAAGCGGGTCTGGGTCTATCCGGTCGCCGATCCCTATGTGGGGGAGGAGACCCTGGAGCGGATCGTGCTCAAGGAAACCGCCGAGCAGTTCACCTTCGATCCCGCCTGGGACGCCGGCGCCGAGGTCCATGACCTGACGCCAGGCAAGATGGTCACCTGGGAACAGAACGCCCCGCACCGGATCGAGAACGGCCCGATGCTCAATGTCTCGCTCTCCATCGAGTTCATGACGCCGCAGGCCCTGATGCGGGCCAATGTGATCTACGCCAACGGCGTCCTGCGGCGGCGGCTGGGTGCGCGGCCGACCATCCAGGATGGTTTCACGCCCGGCGCGCTGGGCAAGCTGGCCATCGCCCGCGCGGCCAAGGCGCTCAAGCTCCAGACCCCCCAGGAACGGGTGCTGCCGACCAGCTTCCGGCTGGACGTCAAGCGGCCCGGAATGCTGCTTCCGGTCTAGTTGCCGCGCGATGTTGGCTTACGCCGCGTCGACCCCCTAAATAGCCTCCGACGCGCGAACGACGCGCAAATCTCGGGAGCGGAATCATGGGCGAAGCCTATATCGTTGCAGCCACCCGCACGGCCGGCGGCCGCAAAGGCGGCAAGCTGAAGGACTGGCACCCGGTCGATCTGGGCGCGGTCGTGCTCAACGACCTCATGGACCGCACGGGCGCCGATCCGGCCCTGGTCGAGGACGTGGTCATGGGCTGCGTCGGCCAGGTGGGCGAACAGGCGATCAATGTTGCGCGCAACGCCGTGCTGGCTTCGCGCCTGCCCGAGAGCGTCCCGGGCACCAGCGTCGACCGCCAGTGCGGCTCCTCGCAGCAGGCCCTGCATTTCGCGGCCCAGGCGGTGATGAGCGGCACGATGGACGTGGTGATCGCCGCCGGCGTCGAGAGCATGACCCGTGTGCCCATGGGCCTCTCGGCGGCCCTGCCGGCCCAGAACGGCTTCGGCAACTATATGAGCCCGCGGATGCAGGCGCAGTATCCCAACATCCAGTTCAGCCAGTTCATGGGCGCCGAGATGGTGGCCGAGAAGTACGGCCTGACCAAGGACGAGATCGACGAGTTCAGCTACCAGTCCCACCAGCGCGCCATCGCCGCGACCCAGGCCGGGGCCTTCAAGAACGAGATCGTCGGCCTCGAGATCACCGACGCCGATGGCAACGTCACCGTCCACAATATCGACGAAGGCATCCGCTTCGACGCCAGCCTGGACGGCATCAAGGGCGTGAAGCTGCTGCGCGAGGGCGGCCGCTTGACCGCGGCCTCGTCCAGCCAGATCTGCGACGGCGCCTCGGGCGTGATGGTGGTCTCTGAAAAGGGCCTGAAGGAGCTGGGCGTCAAGCCGCTGGCCCGCATCCACCACCTGTCCCTGCTGGGCCACGACCCGGTGATCATGCTGGAGGCCCCGATCCCGGCCACCGAGCGCGCCCTGAAGAAGGCCGGCATGAAGGTCGACGACATCGACCTGTTCGAGGTCAATGAGGCCTTCGGTTCCGTGCCCGTCGCCTTCATCAAGACCCTGGGCGTCGACCGCGAAAAGGTGAACGCCAATGGCGGCGCCATCGCGCTGGGCCACCCGCTGGGCGCCTCGGGCACGAAGCTGATGGCCACCCTGCTGAACGGGCTGGAGCAGCGCGGCGGCAAGTACGGCCTGCAGACCATGTGCGAAGGCGGCGGCATGGCCAACGTCACCATCGTCGAGCGACTCTAGGAAGAAACGCCCATGACCGGACGCGTCTTTGCAGTCACGGGCGCGTCCGGCGTCCTGGGCTCGGCGGTGGCCAAGGCCGCCGCCGCGCAAGGGGCCCGCGTGGCCCTGATCGACTACGCCGCGCATTCCGACGCCCTGGCGGCCTGCGGGCCCGAGGCGATCATGCTGGGCGGGGTGGACCTCACCGACGCCGTGGCCGCCGGCGCCGCGATCGACGCCGTGGCCGATCGGTTCGGCGGGCTGGACGCGGTGATCAACGTGGCCGGAGGCTTCAAGTGGGTGACGCTTGAGGACAGCCAGATGGAAAGCTGGCACCGGCTGTTCCTGATGAACCTCCAGACCGCCGCCAACACCAGCCGCGCCGCCATCCCGCACCTCAAGCGCAGCCTGGCCGGGCGGATCGTCAATATCGGCGCGAACGGCGCGCTCAAGGCTTCGCTAGGGATGGGCCCCTACGCCGCCTCCAAGGCCGGGGTCCACGCGCTCACCGAGAGCCTGGCCGAGGAGCTGAAGGCCGACGGCGTCACCGTCAACGCCGTCTTGCCTTCGATCATCGACACCCCGACCAACCGGGCCGACATGCCGAAGGCCGATTTCGCCGCCTGGGTCTCGCCCGAGGATTTGGCGGCCGTGATCCTGTTCCTGGCCTCGCCCGACGCCTGCGCCGTGACCGGCGCCCTGATCCCGGTGACCGGCAGGACCTGACCTTCGCTGTAGCGCCAGCGCCGCAGGGCAGGGCAAAAGCTCACGCCTCAGGCAGAGTTTTCTGGCGTTCGGTATGAGACGCCGCCTAACCTGGGAGGCGGGGAAGGGGAGCCCCGGTTCCATGAATCTTGCCGGCGTCATCGCCGTCGCGGCGCTTGCGGCGACCCTCTGTTCGACGCCGGCCGCCGCCCAGGAGCCGCCGGGCGGCGTGATCGCCTATCCGCCGGCCTTCTTCGCGGAGATGGGGACTTCCACCGCGCTCGACATGGTCCAGCGGCTGCCGGGCTTCAACTTCGACAAGGGCGCGGCGGTGCGGGGCCTGGCCGGGGCCGGCGGCAATGTGCTGATCGACGGCGAGCCGCCGGTCTCCAAGAACGACACCCTGGAGGAGGTGCTCAAGCGCATCCCCATCGGCTCCATCGTCCGCATCGAGGTGATCCGCGGCGGGGCGCCAGGCATCGACATGCAAGGCCGGACCGTGATGGCCAATGTGGTGCGCAAGCAGGTCTCCGGCACGCGCGGCGCGGTCAGCGTCTCCGTCCATCCCTTGGCCGACGGCCGGGTCCTGAACGCCCTGCGCGCCGAGGGCCAGTGGCGGTGGGACGGCAAGCTCGCCGAGCTCTCCATGGTCCATGGCAAGGGCCCCGACGACAGCTATGGCGACGGGCCCCGGGCCCGCTACGGCCCGGCGGGCCAGGTGCTGATCCGCTCGCGAGTGGACGCCGACGCCCAGGGCGAGCGGCGATGGCTGATCGGAGCCTTCGAGAGCCCCTTCGCCAAGGGACGCCTGCGGGTGAACGGCGCCTATCTCGACAACATCTCTGATATCGAACTCTACGATCATCTGAGCGTGCCGTCGGCGACCCGAGAGGACGAGCGGATCAGCGTCGACCGCCTGCAGGCCGAATTGGGCGGGCGCTATACCCGGCGGTTCGGCGCGACCTCGCTGGAAGTGGTCGCCTTCCAGCAGTGGAACAACAACGACACCCAGGCCCGCTTCACCAGCGCCGCGGTCAACCGGCTGTTCGCCAGCGACAAGAAGGTCACCGAGAGCGTGGGCCGGCTGAACCTGCGCCGGCGCCAGACCGACAAGCTGTCGCTGGAGGTCGGGATCGAGGGGGCGTTCAACGGCCTGGACTCCGAAACCAGCCTCAGCGTCAACGGCGCTCGCATCGCGGTGCCCGCCGCCAATGTCCGGGTCGAGGAGGCGCGCGGCGAGGTGTTCGGAGTCGCCACCTGGCGGCCGACGGCGGAGCTGACGGTGGAGGGCGGCCTGCGCCAGGAGGCCTCGAAGATCACCTCGACCGGCGACGTGCGGCTGGAGAAGTCGCTGTCCTTCCTCAAGCCCCGGCTGGCGGTGACCTGGGCGCCGAACGCCGCCGATCAGTTGCGCCTGCGCCTCGAGCGTGAGGTGAGCCAGCTCAATTTCGACGACTTCGTCGCCTCGTCCTCGGTGGCCAGCACCGGCGTGGTCCTGGCCGGCAATCCCGACCTCTCGCCGCAGCAGGCCTGGGTGGCCGAGGCGGCCTTCGAACGGCGGTTCTGGGGGAGCGGGGCGGCGGTGCTGACCCTGCGCCACTTCGAGCTTACCGACGTGATCGACCGCGCGCCGATCGGCTCGGGCGTCGTGGTCGCCGACGGACCGGCCAATATCGGCGAGGGGACCAAGGACGAGGTCGCGGCGAGCCTGACCGTACCCCTGGCGCGGCTCGGGGTGAAGAACGCCACGCTCCGCGGCCAGGCGACCTGGCGGGAGTCGGCGGTGACCGATCCCGCGACCGGACAAGAGCGCGAGATTTCTGGTTTGAATCCCGTCAGTTGGGACGCTCATTTCACCCACGATCTGCCGCGGTGGAAGGCGATCTGGGGCGTCGACGTCTTCGGCGGGTTCCGCGAGACCTACTACCGGCTGACCGAGATCGAGACCCGCAAGTTCGAGACCTTCGTCACCGTCTTCGCCGAGCTGAAGCCGCGGCCCGACCTGATCCTGCGCATCGAGGCGCAGAACATCGGCGAGCGCGATGTCCAGCGCATCCGCGAGGTCTATGCCGGCTCACGCAGCACGGCGGCTATCGCCTATACCGACGTGCGCGACCTGGAGTGGGGCAGGGCGCTGTTCCTGCGCCTGCGCAAGATCATCGGTTAGGGTTTGGCGGGCGCGACGCGCCAGACGATATCGCCCACGTCATCGGCGACCAAGAGAGCTCCGGTCCTGTCGACAGCCACGCCGACGGGACGACCCAGCGCCTGGTCCTTGGCGTCGAGGAAGCCGGTCAGGAAGGCTTGAGGCGGACCGGTCGGCTTGCCATTGGCGAAGGGCACGAAGACCACGCGATAGCCGTTGGGCGGGTTGCGGTTCCAGGAGCCGTGCTGGCCGATGAACACGCCGCCCCTATAGGCTGCCGGAAAGGCGTCGGCCTTGTAGAAGGCCAGGCCCAGCGAGGCGGTGTGCGGGCCCAACGCATAGTCGGGGGCGATGGCCTTGGCGACCAGGTCCGGGCGCGGGGGCTTCACTCGCGCATCGACGTTCTGGCCGAAATAGCTGTAGGGCCAGCCGTAGAAGCCACCGTCCTTGAGGCTGGTCATGTAGTCGGGGACCAGGTCGTCGCCGATCATGTCGCGCTCGTTGACCGCCGTCCAAAGGGCGCCGGTGACCGGCTCCCAGTCCAGGCCATTGGGATTGCGCAGGCCCGAGGCGTAGATGCGGACTGGGCCGGCGGGCAGGGTGTATTCCAGCACCGCGGCGCGGCTGGTCTCGTTCTCCATGCCGTTCTCGCCGATGTTCGAGTTCGAGCCCACCGTGGCGTAGAGCTTGCCCCCGTCCGGGCTGGCGATGACGTTCTTGGTCCAGTGGTGGTTGATCGGTCCGCCGGGCAGGTCGAACACCTTCTCGCCGGGGCCCGTCACCGAGATCTGCCCGTGGGCGTAGGGGAACTTCACCACCGCGTCGTCATTGGCCACATAGAGAGTGTCGCCGACCAGGGTCATGCCGAACGGGCGCTTCAGGCCCGTGGCGAAGTCGGTTTTCATCTCCGCCACGCCGTCGCCGTCGGCGTCGCGCAGCAGAACGATCTTGTTCGGGCTGGGCCCCGCGGCGCCGGCCTTCCGCTGCAGCGCGTTTGCGATCCAGCCCTCGATGCTCTTGGCGGGCTTGGTCTCGGTGGTCGCCTCCGAGACCAGGACGTCACCGTTGGGCAGGACCAGCAGCCAGCGCGGATGGTCGAGCTCCGATCCGAACCGCGTCACCGTGAAGCCGGCGGGCGCCGTGGGCTGGCCCCCCGCCGGCCAACCCACGGCCTTGCGGGCGTTGAGCGTCGGCAGGCCGCCGGTCTTGGGCTCCGGCAAGGCGGGCCTGGCGCCGAACCCCACGAAGGGGTCGGAGGAACCCTGCGAGCAGGCGCCCAGGGCGAGGGCGGCCAGGCCGGCGGCGGCGGCGAGCATGAGGCGCATGGCGTTCTCCCGAAACTGTTCGACGGAGCTTGGGCTCAACCGATCTTCGGCGACACCATAGCCGAACAGCGAGGCGCCTCGCGCGGTTGCGTCGAGGTGAGCGGGTGGGCGCCATGGCGGCGCTCTCGCCCGATTGATGCCCGGTTGCTCGCTGGGCGTGCTACTGTGGCGGAAAGGAAACCGGCCGTTCGGCCGGGAAGGGTGCAAACCGCCGCGCGTCGCGCGTCTTGGCGCCCGCTCCTGAAAGCCGCCGCATGCCCCTCAAAAAACAACGCGCCCTTCGGATGCAGAGCGAAGGCTATTGGGCCGTGGAAATCCGGCTGGCCGAGAGCAACGCCGTCCGTCCCCGCTACATCTGCCACGCCAGCAACGACAAGCACGCCCAGAACATCGCTGGCGACCTGATGGGGCCGACCAGCGGCTCGCACGGCTTCAACTACTACCGCCTGCAATTGCCGATCACCGACCGCGCCACGGCCAGCCTGCCTAGCCTCGGCGGTTGGGAGAGGGTGGGCTCCGAGACCTGGCCCAACCTGATGGCCTCGCACGCCGCTTCCGAGGCGGCCTTCGAGACCAGCGCGACGCGCTCATGACCCCGTCCGCTCCAGATCTAGGCGGCCAGATCCAGGCGCTGGAGACGCGCCTGCTCGAATGCGCCACCAGCCTGACCGGGGACACCGCCCAGGCCCAGGCCCTGGTCCGCGAGACCCTGACCATCGCCCGCGATCCGGCCTATGGCGCCGGTGAGGTGGTCGATCCCCAGGTCTGGATTTTCCGCCTGCTGCGCCAGCGCTTCCACGTGTTGGGCCGCGACCAGGAGCGCCGGCGTTCGCGCACGGGCGCCACGGCGGTCGCCGCCGTCTAGACGTTCTATCCCCCAACTCGCAGAGGAGATCCGCATGGCTAAGGGTCAGAAGAAGAGCAACAAGGAAACCCGAAAACCCAAGACCGCCAAGGCGAAGCCGACGGATGCGCCGAAGTCGTTCCTGACACCGCCGTCGACGAAGAAATAGCGGCCCCCGCCATGGCGCGAGAAACCGTGCACCTCGTCCAGGCCTATACGGCCGGACGAGGCCAGGCGCTCAAGTCCGAGCCGGCGGTGGCCTGCGCCACGGCCGAGGACGCACGCCGCAAGGCCGAGCGCCTCTCGACCCTGCGGCTGGGCGTCGTGGCCTATTCCGCCTCGGCCGACACCGAGATGGGCGACTATGACGAGAGCCCGGTGATCCTGTTCCGGTCCGGCCGCCTGCCGCCGCCCTTCGACGAGCTCTAGCTTGGCCACGGCCCTGGGAGCGGATCGTCAAACCGTGGAGCTGTGGTTCATCCCAAGAATCAATGATAAGTAGCGATAGATCATGAACTTCCTATAGGTTGACTTCGCGCCTCCACCGGAAACGCCACATGTTTGGCCGCCCCCGCAAGACCGGCGTCTCGACCGACGCCCTCGACACCAAGCGCCGCCTCGAGGGAATCGTCGCCTCGGCGATGGACGGCATCATCACCGTCAACGACCTGCAGATTGTAATCCTGTTCAACCCGGCCGCTGAGCGCATGTTCGGCCTCTCGGCCGAAGAGGCTGTTGGCCAGCACATCTCCAGGTTCATCCCGGAGCGATTTCGTGCGGCGCACGCGGAACATATCCACCTGTTCGCCAAGACCGGCGTGACCAATCGGCAGATGGGATCGCTCGGCGCGATCAGCGGCATGCGTTCCGACGGCACGGAGTTTCCCATCGAGGCGTCGATTTCGCAGGTCGAGGTCGGCGGCGAGCGCCTGGCGACCGTCATTCTGCGCGACATCACAGAACGCAGGGCCGCCGAGGACGCCCTGGTGGAGAGCCGCCGTCGAATGGAAGGCATCGTCGAGTCGGCCATGGACGCGCTGATCACCGTGGATGAGCAGCAACGGGTCATGCTGTTCAACCCCGCGGCAGAGCTCATGTTCGGCGTCAAGGCGTCCGAGGCGATCGGGTCGCCGATCGAGACCTTCATTCCCATGCGGTTTCGTGCCGGTCATGGCGAACACATTCGTCGTTTCCACGACGCGGGAATGACCAACCGCAGGATGGGCGCGCTGGGCGCCATCAGCGGAGTGCGGGCCAATGGCGAGGAATTCCCGATCGAGGCGTCGATCTCGCAGCTCGATATCGGCGGGGCGAAGATCGCAACCGTGATCCTGCGAGACATCACGGAACGCAAGGCCAATGAGGAGGCGCGCCAACTGCTCGCCAGGGAGGTCGACCACAGGGCCAAGAACGCGCTGGCCGTCGTGCAGGCCCTGGTCAACCTGACCAAGGCGCCGACCAAGGAGGCCTTTATCGCCGCCGTCTGTGGGCGGGTGGCCGCTCTGGGGCGCGCCCATTCGCTCCTGGCGCAAAACCGCTGGGCAGGCGCCAGCCTCGCCCAGGTCGTGGCCGACGAAACGTCGCCCTACCACAGACCGGGCCAACTGCGGGCGCAAGGCCCGAACATCGTCCTCGGCCCGCATGCCGTCCAGCCTGTCGGTCTTCTACTGCATGAACTCGCGACGAACGCGGTCAAGTACGGCGCGCTGTCGGTCGAAGGGGGCCACGTGGAGATCAGCTGGAGGGTCCTTTCGACCGGCGACCTGGAACTGAGCTGGATCGAGGCCGGCGGACCAGAGATCAGCGCGCCCGCGTCGCGGGGGTTCGGGTCGACCCTGGTGGCCGAGGTCTCAAGACGCCAGCTAGGTGGGGTTCTCGACATTCGCTGGCCGAAGGAGGGTTTGCAGCTGTCGGTGACGCTTCCGCCGACGGTCTATCGCCGTGGCGCAGGCCAGGATCCACCGGTCACGGATCAGGCGAAAGCGCCACTGCCCATGGGCGCGGCACGCGGCTGCATTCTCGTCGTCGAAGACGAAACGCTCATTGGGATGGAACTTTGCAACAGCCTGATGTCGATGGGCTGGCGGGTGGTCGGCCCCGCGGCGACAATTGACGAGGCCATGCGGCTCGTCGCCGAGACGCCGCACCTGCACGCAGCCATCCTGGACGTCAACCTCGGCGGCACGCCGGTTTATCCGGTGGCAGAGTTGCTGCAGGCCCAGCGCGTGCCGGTCGTCTTCTGTACGGGCTACGAGGAGCTTGATCATCAGGATCGCTTCCGAAGTTGCCCCATCATTCGAAAACCCATCGACGTGGGATTGCTGGATATCGAACTTCGCCGAGCTCCGGCAGTGGCGGCCTAGTCGCTGCGTCCAGCGCTCGCCGGCTCTAACGAACGAGCTTGCGGAGCTGGCCGATGGCGCGCTCCGCCGGCGTCCCGTAACCGATCGGTTCGACAAAGCCGCCGTCCTTGTCGAACAGATAGATCGCCGAGGAATGGTCGATGGTGTAGCCGCCGTCGTCCGTCGGGACCTTGGCGTAATAGACCCGGTAGGCCTTGGCCGCCGCCGCGACGCTCTCAGGTGTGCCGGTGAAGCCCTGGATGCGCGGGTCGAAGTTGGCGAGGTAGGTCTTGAGTTGGGCCGGGGTGTCGCGCTCGGGGTCCACCGAAACGAAGACCACGTTCAGCCGGTCAGCGTCGGGGCCGAGCGCCGTCAGCCAGTTGGTCAGCTCCGCCATAGTGGTCGGGCAGACCTCCGGGCAATAGGTGAAGCCAAAGAAGACTGCCGTGGGCTTGCCCAGCAACGCCTTCTCGGTCACCGGCCGGCCGGCGGTGTCGACGAGTTGGAACGGTCCGCCGATCCTGACGCTCGGCTGAGTGGTCTGCGCCTTCTGCGGCGATGGTCCGCAGGCGCTCAGGGTCAGGGTGGCCGCCGCGACGGCCCAGGCCAGGGCGCGCATCAGTGACCCTCGTGATGGTGCGTCGCCGGGGTGGCGGCGTCGCGGATCGGCGCGCTGATCTTCTTCGGCGGCGCGGTCTTGAAGGTCAGGGTCAGCGGCACGGTCCCGCCGGCGGCCAGGGTCTTCTTAGGGGCGATGATCATCACGTGCTCGGCCCCCGGCTTCAGGGTGACCGCCTTGCCGGCCGGCAGGGCCAGGCCGTCCTTGAGCTGGCGCATGCGCATGACACCGCCGGTCATGTCCATGCTGTGGATCTCCGTGCGCTTGGCGGCGGGCGTGGCCACCGAGATCAGGCGGTCGTCGGCGTCGGCGGTCAGGGTGAGGTAGCAGCCGCCGGTCAGGGCCCCGACCGGGGCGGCGCGGCACCAGGCGCCGGTGACGGCCACCGCGGCGGACGCCTGGACGGCAGGCGCGCAGCCGGCGGCGAGGGTCAGGGCGAAAACGGCGAAGAGGGGCTTCATGGTCAGGCTCCTGCCTGTAACGCCACGCGGCCACGCGGCTGGGAAAGGGATAGGGGGCTCACGCTCAGAACGCCACGGTGAGGCCGCCGAAGACGGAGCGTCCGTCGCCGGGCCAGTAGGCGGCAGTGGCGGATGTGGTGAGGATCGCGGCCTGGACGTTGGAGACATAGGCCTCGTCGGTCAGGTTGCGGGCGTCGAGGAACAGCGAGACCGCCGGGTTGAGGGGCCAGCCGAGGTTGAGGTTGAGGACGGCGTAGGACGGCGAACTGGTGGTGTTGCGGTAATCGACCCAGGCGTCCGAAGCCGACCATTCCACGGAAGGTGCGCAGAACCAGCCGGCGGGATGTTCGTAGCGCAGCTCGGCGCGGTAGAAATGCTCGGGCACGATCGGTAGGCGGTTGTCGCCATACTGGGCGTCGCCGTCGAAGCGGAAGTCCGACCAGGTCCAGATCTGGCGAAGACGCCATTGAGGCGCAAACCGCCAGTCGACGGCGGCTTCCAGCCCCTCGTGGATCGTCCGGTCGGCGTTGAAGGTCGCCGCCGGGTGGTCGGCGTCCACCGCGAATTGCAGCAGCTCCTTGTTCAGCTCGGCCCGGTAGATCGTCACGTCCCAGGTGAGCGGACCGCGGCGGCCTCGCACGCCGACCTCGCTGGTCCAGGCCGCCTGCGCCTCGACGGGGGCGAAGCCGGTCCCGGTGGGCGAGAGCGAGCCGAAATTGGGCGGCTCAACGGACCTGGTGAGGTTGGCGAACACCTGGGCGCCGTCCTCGGACTCCCACAGGACGCCGACGCGGGGCGCGACCCAGTCGAAGTCCTTCGAGGCGGTGAGGTCGAAGGCCCCGGCGACGCCCGGCAGGGCGAAGCCGCGATATTCGCGGCTGGCGGTTCCCCAGGTCAGGCCGCCGACTAGGGCGAGCTCGTTGGTGACGAACAGCCGTCCCTCGGCGAACAGGTCGCTGGCCTTGGCGTTCTGGAGGGACAGGGCGCGTGGCGCGCCTCGCGCGCCCTTGGTGTTGATGTAGAAGGCGGAATCCAGATCGCCCCGGCGCAGCCACAGACCAACGAAGGCGTCGGCCCGCATCCCGGCGAGTTCGCCGCCCCAGTCGAGGCGCCCGAAGGCGCCGTAGTTGCGGCTCTGCTGGTCGATCACCTGGAAGATCGGGTGGTCGAGGTCCTTCCAGATGGCATAGAGGCCGCCCTCGAAGATCAAGGTCTCGTTCAGTCGCCAGGTGGTCCGCAGCGAGCCGCGCAGGCCCCGCGCGTTGCGTCCGTGGTCGTTTGCGTAGTTCCCCGGCGCGGGCTGGCGGGGATTTGCCTGGAACTGGGCCCAGGTCAGCGAACCCGGGATCTCCTGGGCGATATTGGCGCCATTGACGATAAGGCGGACCTCGCGGCCCTCGCCGAGGCTGCGGCCGATACTGAGCGAGCCGAACTGTAGGTTCTGCTGGCTCTGCGGTCGCCACCCCTGTCCGGTCTGGGTGGTGGCCGCGGCGAACACGTTCCAGTCGTCGTGCTGGCGGGCCAAGCCGACGTGTTCGCGCAGCATGCCGAACGAACCGCCGTCGAGGCGCAACTGGGTCTCGAACCCGGCATTGGCCCCAGTGGGCGTCGCCATGTTGATCGCCCCGCCCAGCAGAGCGCCGCCGAAGCGCAACGCATTGCCGCCGCGATAGACCTCGGTGTAGCGGGCCTGCAGCGGGTCAGCGATCTGGCTGTCGCCGAAGCCGTCGGCCTCGTTCAGCGGCAGGCCGTCCTGGGCCAGCAGCAGGCCGCGATTGTGGTTGGCGGCGCCGATCCCTGAGCCGCGGATCGAGATGCGGATGTCGCCGCCCCACTTGCGCTGGGCGTAGACGCCGGGCGCGTCGCGCAGCATGTCGTCCAGCGCCAGCGCGAACCGGTTCTCGTAGGACTCCGAGGCGATGACCGAGACCGCGCCGGGAGTCTCGGAGAGCCGCTGGCGGGCTCGGGCGACAACGGCGGGGTCCTCAGGATCGGGACGGGCGGTGACGATCACCAAGTCGACGGTGGCCGCGTCGTCGGCCACGGCCAGGGCGGGACAGCCCAGGGCCATGAGGGCGCTCGAAACGAGCAGGAAACACTTCACTTGCGGTGTCCTTTAGCCCGCCGGGGAGGGCGGGCGTGAGTATGCTGGGGAGGGCGCGCAGGCGCGCCGGCGGACGGCCATGCGGCCGTTCACTCAGATCAGCAGGCTGGGAGGTCCGCGGGCGGGCAAAGGCGGGGCGGCGAGGCCCCGGCCGGGCGCCAGATCGACGGGCGCGATGGGCGCTACGTGGCGGCGATAGGCGACGAACTCGACGACGCCGATGGCGACCGGGCTCGGGGCCGGGGCGGTCGCGGCGTGCCCGGCGAAGGCGCAGGGGCTGTCGTGGTCGGCTGCGTCGCCGCCATCGTCGTGTTCCGGCGCGGCCTGGCTGGGCTCGACCGCCACCGCGCCCTGGGCCGTGCAGAGCACAAGGGCGAAGGGCAGGTCGTTCGTGGCCGTGCGGGTCATGAAGCCCGCCGGGATCATCACCTTCAACGCCACGGCCAGCGCGGCCAGCATCATGAAGATGCCGCGCGTGGTCGCTGCGCCTGGGCGGGTCCGGAAGGTCACGGGCGCCGCCATAGGCCAAATCGCGGCGATTGGGTAGCCTCCCAGACCCGCAATGTCCGAAGCCGGTGGGTAGGAAATCCCCGCCCTCTGCTGCTAAAGGGCGCGCAATGACCGACCATTCGCCCCACAGATTGTCCGTTGCGCCGATGATGGACTGGGTGGATAGTTCAATTATTTCAACTACTTGGTGGGGCGTGAGCGCACGCCAAGTGCATCATACGTTCTCGTAGAATTTCGGTTTTGTTCGTATGCGAGTCGGTGTTTCCACGACTGGACGGACTCGCATTCGTGGACAAGCTCTCGACCGGGACCGTTCCGACCGAAATGCGCCAGAACCGGACCTTAGCTCCAGGGCGATGAACGGACCTTCGTTCTTGGGCCGCTCAAGATCTATTCTCGACCGATTGCAGAAGTCGGCACTCGAAGGCACCCTCGTGTGATGATGGATGGTTGGCTTGCCGATATTGTTGTCGTGAACGAGAGCCGCGACCAGCTCGCGGTTGGAGATGTCTCCCTCTTTCGCAGCGCGGGCGAAGCTTGCAGCTGGTTGGAGCATTGGTGGGTCCAGAACGACGAAGGGTTCGCCTTTACCGCCGTGGGAGACCACCTCGTACTAGGCGTAAGTGGCGAGAACAGAGTCATTGTAGCGAGCCAACAAACCTCACCTGGCGGCCAAGAGTTGGTGTCGGGGTGGCTTCGCGCCACCGCCATCTCTGTTCTGGACGCGCGAAGGGCCAGGGCAGAAAGAGGAAGTGCTATGCTCAGCCGATCTGAGGAACTAGGGCAGCTTCCTACCTCCGTCGAAGGGCTGATCGCCTACATCGGCTTCACTAGTTAGCCCGCAGGCTACCAGCCACGAGCAACCGGCGCGACGGTGCGCTAAGTCCGCCAGGCGCCAGACGCAGAAGTCGGCCTCAGGCCGAGAAGCAGACGTCCGCCCGACGAGGGCGATCCCACACCGCACCCATGAGGACCTGAAGGCGCAACTGACCGAGTTTAGCTATAGCATCAGTCACACGATCGGAGGGCGACGTGGGGCGATCGAGAAAAGGGGCTCGCAAGGTCCCCCGAGGGGCCAAGTCCAAAGCCAGGCGATCTGGCTGGGAAGCCGACTTCGTCGGCGTCGACAGCGTCGTGGCGGGCCTGAACCCGGACGAACAGCTCGTCGTGGTGAAAGCCGCCGCCGCCGAAGCCGAAGGCCGGTTCAACGTGTCGGCCAAGATCCTGGCCGACACCCTGGCCGGCTGCCACCCGCCCAGGATCCTCACCGCCCTCGGGATCCATCTACTGCATCTACAGGGCGAAGGGCGGGAGCGCGCTTCTCCCGAGCTCCGCATCCATCAGCATCATCTGGAGCTGCTGCAGGCTATCGCCCTGCGCGCGCCGCTGCCGGCGCCCAGTTCCAGCCGGGTCGCCAGTTCGGTGACCACGGTGCTCGCCGCCCTGCAGGACAACGCCGAGGCCTTCTCAATGCGCGGTTTGAAGACCCGCCTAGACGATCCGACCATGCTCGACAAACGCGCCACCCTCCACCAGTTGCGGGGCGACACCCAGATGGTGCGCGGTGAGTTTCACGCCGCCCAGACCGAGCGCTACCTGCGGGCAATTGCCGGTCGCATCGACGCCCGTTTTACGGCCGCATACGGCGTCTCGGCGACCGCGCTGGCCGACCTTCAGTCTGGGCTGCTGAACCTGCTTGAAGGCAAGATCGAGGCTTGGCGGCGCGGCCTCTTCCGCGTCACCCGCGAAGGCAAACCCCAGCGGGCCATCAAGGCCTATGTCGCTGCATTCGAGCCGGGCCAAGAGCCCGAGGTTCGCGCGCGGATCACCGCGGCCCGCGTGCCTGATATCCACGTGGCCGCGTTCCTGGTCGAAGAGGCCCACCTTAAGCTCGACGAGGTCTATCGGTTCGATCTAACCGAGGCTCGGGCGCTGCTGCCTACCGACGTGACCGAAGCCGCTGCACGCCAAATCCTCGACGCGTGGTCGCTGTCGTTCGGCGATCTGGCCGACCATCCTTTTGACCACCTACATTTGGCCAATCCCGTCTGGACCAAGCCCTTCATCCGCCTGCCCTGCGACGCCTGGCTTTGTCCCAGCCCAGGCACGATGATCACGTTCGCCATTGCCATGGTCGAAGCCCTGATCGATGAGGTCCCGGAGCTGAAGACCGTCTATGAGGACCGGGTGCGCGGGAGGGTGCTGGAAGCGGAGCTGGCCCAGGTAGTCAAAGCCGCGTTCAAGGGCCACCCGGTCTTCACCCGGATGAAGTGGACCTCCGACCTCGATGGTCGCGGCTACGAGACCGATGCCTTCGTCCTGATTGGCGACACGGCGCTCATCTTCGAAGCTAAGGCCGGACGGATCTCGCCGCTGGCGCGCCGCGGCGCCGACGCACGATTGAAGACCACACTGGCCAAGCTAATTGCCGATCCTTCCGAACAGTCGGCGCGCCTGGAGGAAATCTTGACTCGCCGCCGCGAGCTCCACACCTTCGATTCAGATGAGGGCCCGGCGCAGATCGACAGTAGGCAGATCGACCGCTGCATCCGCTATAACATCACTTTCAACAACCTTGGTCTCCTGGCCGCCAGCTGGCCCAGCCTGGTCAAGGCCGGTTTGATCGCGGCCGACACGCCCTACGCCCCGACGATGAGTGCCGCGGATTTGGAAGTGGTGTGTGAACTGCTCGAGCACTCCGCCGAGATCGTGCACTACCTGCGCCGACGCATCGAGTTCGAAACCAACGCTCAATTCATGGCGGACGAGTACGATCTATTGGCGTTCTACATCGCCAGCGGATTCAACATCGGGACCAAGGAGTACGGCTCGACCTTCCTCGGGCTCTATGGCATGTCCCAGACTCTGGACGCATGGTTCTCTCGCCGCCGACCGGGGATGGAGCCGCCGGCCAAGCCCCGCCAAGCGCGCACCCGTCTGTGGATTCGGATGCTGGCCACTCTGGCTGAGCGCCAGCCGCGCATGTGGCTTGAGATGTCTCACCGCCTGCTCAATATCGACTATGACGTGCAGGCCGCCTTAGAAGAGCGACTTCCGATTATGAGGGCTCGGATCCTGGCCTCGAAGGTTTCCGCAGACGTGTTGGTGGCAAAACTGCACAACCCGACGATCGAGCGCGCTAATCCCGCAGTCGTTCTGGTGTACAAGGCAGACACTCGCCAGGCTCGGGACAAGATGATCCAATGGGCCGGACAGTCATTCATCGAGGAGATTGGTGCTAAGGATTGCCTGATCATCTCCTTTAACGCCCACCAGTGGTCCGATACATATGGGGAGATTGGCTACATGGTGCGGTCCGACGACCCCGAGCGTCGTGATTTCGGCGCGGCTTGAGAGTTTACAGTTGGCGCAGGCGCGGAGGCGCTTAGAGACTGATTTCTCCTGTAAGCAGGGTCCCCAAGTCGTCTGGGGCTGACCACAAACCTCGCTTGGATTTCTCATAGTACTGGCAGAGACCGAAGATTTTCATTTTGTCGCCGTGATGCAACGTGCGCCGCTCGATCTCCGTGAGCCCCTCGAAGGCATTGTCGTTAAACCCGTAACTCGACAGCAAAAGGCCACCCTTCCGCGCATCTCTGACGATAACCTTTAGGAAATCCTGCACCACACCAGATCCCACCTTGGTGGAGGACCTCCAGTGCTTGATCTCAACGTAGAAAGTAGCCGTCACTCCAGCAACTTGGTACTCGAGAACTAGGTCTTTGCCCCCGTCTTTGGACCCAGGGGTCAAGGTCGTTTTGAAACCAAGGTTTTCAAACACTTCCGCCATTGTCTCTTCGAGCTGGCGCCATTCAAGGGCACGCAGTGTCTCGACGTTGCGCGCGATCAACTGCGCGAATTCTGCGCTTAATGCCTTCACTAGCGCACGAACTGTCCCACTGATGTCGAGGTTGTCTTCCGCACTATCGCTTCGTAGTGCCGCAGCCCAAGCTTTCAGATCATCGAATCCCAGTAGCTCGACCTTCACCGGCATAGCCCGCTCGACCGCGGCGCGCGCTGCAGCGCTAAAGTTGGCATTGGAAACAAGGACGACGCGATCGAAGGCGTTGAGCATCGCCATCCCCAATACCTCAGCTACTGCTGAGCGCTGGATCGCGTGGGAGTAGTACTTAAATTCCAGCCCGATTATGTCATCCGCCGCATCACTATTCGCTGCGCGGGTAATGACGAAATCGACCCCTGGATCCTGAGGCCCGCCATTCTGTTTCAGTTGATAGTCGGAAGCAGCAAGAAGTGGCTTGAGGACACTGGCAAGGCCGTGCTCGGCGTCCCGCGGCGACAGGCGAGCTGATTGGTCGGCAAGCCGAGCCAATGTTGCGTCGATCTCGGCCAGCGTGTCGGCGTCCATCATAACCTCGATCGATCCCGCGCTAGATGGCATCAAGGCATCGGGAAATGGGTTCGGATCGGACCGCAGGCCTAGTGCCTAGCGGGATCAACTTGTTCGAATCGGCTTTATTACGTAGCCAGGGATGATCGTCTCGTTGCATTTGATGCGCGAGAGGATTTCCTTCAGCGTCTCTAGATCCTCACTGGTCGAAACGATGACCTGTTGATCGGCGCGCTGATGCGCGGCCGCTCGCTCAAGCAGTTTTCCAAAGCTAACGCGCGACGACGACTGCTGGCGGGGCTCGTCGAGCAGCAACATGCCTGGATGATGGGTCGGATGCTGGTGTCCAAGCTCCAACAATCCAAGCTGAAAGGCCCATTTCAGTCGGATGGCGTCACTCGCCGACGTTTCAAATCCGATCTCGTAACCTTCCTTTTGCGGCCGGTACGTGTCCTCGTCTATCGTCAGCTCGTTCGCATCAAATGTTGAAAAACCGAATTCCCGGGCAAGCTGGCGCAAGAGCGCGGTGAGCGTGTCGAATTTGCTTCGATCCAAGTCGCTCATCTTATCCTTGGGCAACTTCGCGGAAGCCAGGAGCAGGTCTCCATACGTACCCGCCAAGGTTTGCATCCGCGCAACGGTATCGTCGAACGTCGCCTGGATCGTTTCAAGCTCACGGATTCGCGCCTCAGCTCTCACTCGTTCCTCGATGGCGACGGCGGACGGATTGCCCGTTGGGGCGATGAGATCGGAGCGAACGGTCCTAATGCGGCTGTAAAGTTCGTTGAGATCGCGTTCGACCTGCGCCGTTCGAATCTCGACTTTCGACATCTCCTCCTGCTCGCGCATCAAAATGTCTTCGAACATTTTCATCTGCGAGCGAATGTATTCAATATTATCCTCGATCGGCATGACGGCCGTTAGGACTTGCTGGGACATCAGGGAGTCTGCCAGAGACTGTTCACAGGTCGGGCAGTGATCAGGCGTCAGCGAGCTTGCGCTTCCCGAATAGCGCTGAAGCTTCTGGACATCCTGATTTTTCTGCAAGTCGTCAACCAGAGTTTGAATCCGGCGTTGCAAGGAGCCGATATCCGCCTCCTTCAACTGCTTGGCTTTGTAGACTTCAATGCGACTACGGTTGACGTCTTCGACCTCCTTTCCGAGCACCTCCAGTTGACTCACCAGATGGTCCGCGGAGGCTCCGACGGCCGGCACCGGAGCCTCGTTGAGCTCGGCGACGCGCCGCCGTAGCTGCGTCAGCATGTCCCTCAGTGAAATCCAGGACGTCTTTTCGGCGAGCAGGACATGCCCCCTGTCAAGTTCATCCGGGATGATCGTCGGCCGTTGAGGGAGGGCATTCGTCTTGCCGCCGCTGCGTTGCGCGTAGCGGTCCATCTCGTCCCAAAGGTTTCGCCAGTCTCTCACATTTTGGTCGATGCGCTCTTGTAGCCGCTGCCTTTCGAGCTCGAGCTTATGGATATCGAGGTCCATGATGAACTCGACCGCGCGTTTTTGGACCTCCTGGATCTTCAGATAGGTTGGGATCGCGGCGGGGATCGCGGACCATCCGGCCTTCTGTTCCACCCAGAAGAGCGGAAAGATTGTTTCGAGGTAGAGCTTGCCTTCCGGACCGTCGTAGCGCCGGACAATGGGAAGCTGCCACCCGAGGAAATCTTCCAGGAACCGATGGAATCCATCTTCCCGCTGCGCCGCCCCCGCATCCAAAACGAAAAAATTGCGCCGCTCCGGGCGCGCCTCTGGATCCGTCAGGGTCGGGCCAAAATCGACCGTGATCAGACGATTATCAACCCCAGCCTTCTTAACCGGTCGATGAACTGTAACAACGTTGCCGGCGCCGTTTTGGATTTCCAGTGACACGACGGATTCCAAGATTGTCGCGGTGCTCTCATCGTCATTCCTCAAGAACGACGTCATGGCATGCGGCAAAGGAATCTCACGGCGCGGACTGAGCATCTTCTCCAGCCCTAACGCATAGAGCATTCCTTGCATGCAGGTGGATTTGCCCTTGGTGTTATCGGCCCAGATGACGTTTAGCCCCGCCTCAAAACCGATGTCCGTCCCATAGACTCCCGCGGAGGTTATCGCGCGCATGCGCAAGTGCCGAAGGCGCAGCGTCACAGGAGGTCCTCCATTCGCCAGATCTTGGTTAGTTGGACTTCGGTGAGCTTCCTGGCGACGTCGGCCAAGAAGAGGCGTTCCTCCTTGAAAACGCCCTTGTCAGCGTCGAGGGCCGCGGCCACCTCCTTGCCCTTCTCAGTCAGTCCGACGGACCTGCCCTTGGTGACGTCGACAAGTCCAAGACTGTGGGCGTAGGAAACCGCTCGGTTCAACCACGGTTCGACCCGCACCGAGACTTCGGTAGTGCGCAGCCGGCCAGCCATCAGGGCACGGACATCCTCCCGCCCCTCCTGGGTTCTGATTGCATGCGCAAGGAACTGCAATTTCTGAAAACTGCCCTTTTTGCCATGAGCGTAGAACAGGCTGAGCAATAGGATTCCTATCCCCCATGACATCCTAAGGTCGCCCGCAACCGGCTCGGGGCGCGCGGTGAATGAGAAGGTTGCGCCTTCGATAGCTTGGCGGAAGAAGTTATCAGCTGCCATTGGACGAGAAATCCAAGGGGCAGCGCATGATCCAGTCCGACAAGGTTCCGAGCGCAATGTCTTCGGCATTGGCGTGAGAGAGCGTCGGTGCGGCGCCTTTGATCGCGTCGATCAGGGTATTGAGCTCAGTGTTCATGATGTTGTTTGGAGCCGGGCCACCTTGTGGTCCGACGTAGCCTAGGCGCTGGGCGCGCCCAGAGATGGCAGCAACGACCTTTTCATGGAGATCGGGCGCGGTCGAGCGCAGGGCGTCGACGAGCGCGTTGCCCTTCAAGAATAGCTCCACGCCGCTCACCACCGCGTTCTGGACATCCCCAGGGGCTGTGCGCTTCGAAAGCTTCTTGGTGGCGTTGGCCAGGAGGCTGGGCGATCCCGCCTTCCACTCGTCCAATTCCTTTTGGGTCGGCGCTTGCACATTCAGGGATACGCTGGTCAGCGCCGACATTGCAGCGCTCAAAGCCGCTCCCGGGAACGACTCCTGATCATGCACGCACACCTCAAAATCGGTGTCCAAATGAGAAAGCTTCAGCGCTCTTGCATCGTTTGTCTTCTTGGCACAGTGCAGATTGACGTCCTTGCTATCGTGCATAGGAACAAGAAGTATCCATTTTTTCACGGGTAAGCCGAGGAAAAGCTTCGATACTTCGACAGCGCCCTCAACAACCTTCTTGAGGTCGGTGGTAATCTTATTCTTCTGACGCGCTGCACGCGCAATAATGTCGATAGGTTCCTCCACTGCGAAGCATTGATAGATCACCAAATCCGCAGTGCAGTAGAAATCGATACCGAAATCACCCTGATGGGTGGCGGGCACTTTTTGAACATTCAAGCTGCCATGTCGCGCTTGCAATAGGCTCAGCGCAAAGGACTCCCAGTCGTCGGGATTCCACTGCTGCACAACGTCGACCAAGGCTCCTCCCGACGGTCGCCCAAAGTGAAGCTTTCACTTATGCACGTAATTCCCTCGCTCTCAACCTAGCCGGATATAATCGCCAGGCTACTCTCCGATGTAGCTGACCGCATGCCGTGCCCTCCACGCCAGCCTCGAAAACCGGATCCCCTCGGAACGAGACCAAGCCGGTCATCGCGGCCGGTAGGCATCTGACTGCCGGACAGCCGACCCTCCCAACTTCGGTTGGGAGTCAATCCGGTCATCGCCGCCGGCCGCCGGCTTCATGCCCGCAAGCGGACGTTGGGAATGACGGCTTGGAGCCCCGAGCGGTCCTAGCCGGCTAGTCGCTCGGTGCAAGTCGCCTCGACTCTCTGGCGCAACAACTGAATCCGATCGGAAATCCAGGCGAGTTCGTCCGAGGTAATTCGGTAGTGCTTCGAGTAGCGGGCTTTTATGTAAGCGGCACGAAGCAACTCGAAGCACCGCTTCTCGAACTTGGTTTTAGTCGGCCAGATGCCTATCAGCCGAGCATCAAGAGGCTCAGCCAAGTTTCGTAGCCGGACGAGATTGTGAGACTTTGGCGTGTAGAGTGTCAGCACCAGCAGCAGGCAATTGTAGTACCGCTCGGTGGCCTGATGCAGGAGGAACGCCGCGTCTTTCCCATCGCCCTCTGAGATATAGAAATTGGCGCCCTTGAGCGCCGTATCGGCGCTTTCAAACCACTGATCGAAATAGCCCTGCGCCTCCGCCAGGGCCGTCTCAGGCGACAGTTCAGTTGGATTGGCGAGCGCGTGGCCCTGCACGTTGTGGAGCAGGGTACCCTCACGGACGATATCCACGAAGAAGTACCGCCCCCGCTCAAGCTGGTGGTTCACGTCCTGAAGGCTGTGAACGATGAAGTTCACCGGCGTCCGCAGACGCCGACCCGAGGATAGCTCCTTCAATAGCCGTACCTCGGCGGTGTCCCAGAACTCGACCGTGTCGGCCAGGTCGTCGTGATCGACGATGATCAGCAGGTCATAGTCCGAGAAGTACCGACCAATCGGATCCTCGACCCAATCGCCCCTGGCGTAGCTTCCGAACAGGATGACCTTCAGGACCTGCCCGCTGGCCAGCCGCGGGGCCTTGCGCGTCGCGGTGAGCTTGCCGAACTCCTCCAGCAGGACCTCGACCACGAACTCTAGTTCGCGTCGCTTTCCGCCCGGCAGATGGCTCAAGTCCGTCTTCATGACCCTTGTTTCCCGTGAACCAGCCAAGGTTGCAAGCCGAGGCGCCCAGGAGGACGCCTAGGCCCCGCCATAGGCGTCCTGCCGAGCTTCTCGCCGGGCGCGGACCAGGCGGTCCAGGGCAGCCGCCAAGGCGGCTGTCGCCAGCGGCGACGGCGCAGCCGCCCTTGACGGGCTGAGCCGCGTCAGGCCCAACGCGATGTGCGTCAATCCCCTACCGGCCAACAGCCCCCGCGAGTCCGCACGCTGCACCCCGGCGACGCACCTCACGCTTCACTATTGTATTATTTACACTTTCACCCTCTCAACCACGCGCGCACCTCGCGGCTTTTATCTTGCCATCCGATCAGGCTTAGAGATGAGCCGTCCCTCACGCGCCAGAGTACGACGGCGCTACGCCTCCTCAGCTTCACCTAGACACCAGCGGATTGTCCTGACGAGGTGGCTCAGCCTTTGGACAATCCAGGCGACGGGTTGGCCAGCGCCATTAGGCCTTGAACGCACTTCCGAGCAGCCCAGGCGATCCGCCGACGCCAGCCCATTCTGCTGAGCCCCTCTTAGCTGACGTCTAGAACGGCCGACTTCAGATGTAGACGCGCGTCGGCTCCGGGCTCCTAGCGGTCCCTGCGAGCGTCCGCTCTCAGAAAACTCGCTGCATGTCGCAGACCTCTGATGACCATTTGCGGTTAAAGGACCGGACCTGACTCCAAGGCGAAGTTCGGAAGGTCCGCTTGGGGGCACCTAGCCTAGCCTTCTGATGTCGGTTTGTAGCGCAGTGCAGCCACTACACCCCTCTAACTGAAGGGGCTCAGCGCGGAGCTATACGCTCAGCGCCTCGACGACGGCCTCCAACACCGCCCGCGCCTTGCCGCGCATCTCCTCGTCGTTCGCGTCCTGGATCGGGTGATCGACCAAAACGTAGCGCGCGCCCTCCATGCCCAGCATCTTGCGCTGAGCCTCGGCGGCCTCGGCGAACTCGCTGGAGGCAATGGAGACGGCCGGAAGGCCCTGGATCTCGAACCATACAGTGTCGTGCAGACTGCACGTCGTGCATGATCCTCAATCGGCGAGCGCTTCCACCACGACGTTGCACTCGGCCTTGATCTTCAGCCGCAGGTCCGAAGGACAGGGCTTGGCGAAAGTCGGCTTGGCGTAACGCCGAATCTCGGCCTCCGGATATCTCACCGCCAGAAGCCGTTCCAGCTCATCCAGCAGCACGTTGCCACGCGGCTTGGAGATGTCGAGCAGGCCGATAACGCCGGGCGTATTGCCCGTCCGCGGCGTGATCTTGCGGGCAACGGGCACCCGCTCGTCGGTGGGGTCCAGGATTGTCGTCATCGACTTCCTCCGAAGGTCTGCGCCAACGCTATCAGCATTCGATTTTGCGGGAAACCACGGCCGAGCCGGCGGCGCCGGTGAGCCAGCCATGGAAAGCGGCGGAGAACTTCCCGGCCTCCGAGCCCGCAACGACGATGTGGATGAACTTGCCGTCCGCGAACTTGGGGGCCGGGGAGGCCAGCATGGCCTCGGTCATCTTGGCGGCCGATGCCGGCGGGATGCCCGCGCCCGAGACCTCGTTCCCAACCATTTCCCGCAGCGGTCGCGAGGTCACGGCCTGGATGCGGTCGCGCAGGCGGGCCTTGGGATAGTCGCCGTCGACGGTCAGCGTCTTCACGTGCTCCGGGCAGACTACCAGCAATGCGTCAACCGGCATCCGGTGGATCTTCGATAGGAACACGCCCTCAAGGCCGAGGCCGAGGGTGCCGGCGATCTGGTCGGGCTCGCGGGACTCCTGGTCCACGATCTGCACGGGGCCGCTGGTCATGGCGAACGCGGTGACGACCGAGTCCTCGCGCTGGAAGCCCCGCTCAACATGCAGCGGCTCCCAGGGCGAGCCTTCCTCCCATTCCGCAAAGCACATCGTGAACTTCATCGGGCTGGACATGGTCGAGCGATCCGTGCCGCCGGGCCGGGCGCCGCCGACGTTGCGGACCACCAGCCGGACCGCGCGGCCGATGGTGGCGTTGGCGCGGTTGCCGTTACCGAGCGCGGCCTGCTTCATGTTCATGCCGATCCGCTGCCGGATCGGCCCGTTGACCACAAGGACCGGCGTGGCGCCCATGGTCGTGGCGTTGACGCCGTGGATGTTGAACTCGTCGGTGCAGACGGCTTCGACGCCCGCGATCACCACCGGCAGGTACTCCGGCTTGCAGCCGGCCATCACCGCGTTGATGGCGACCTTCTCAACCGTCACCGGGGCCATGCTGGGCGGCACGATGGCGACGATCCCCTGGGGATCTCGCGCTGTGCCTGAAAGCATCCGCAGCACGCGCTCCGGGGTCGGGGCGACCAGCGGAAGGCCGTCGGAGAAGCCCTGGTCGTACATGAATTCGTCCACGTCGTCGGAGGGGGCGACGTCGATGCGGCGCGCCCGGATGGGGCTGCCCTCCGCCTCGGCCAGCAGGCGGTCGTGGATGTCGGGATCCAGGTGCTTCGAGCCGCAGCCCGGACACCAGTCCGGCAGCTCCGACCAGGCTACTCGCGCGGCGGCCAGTTCCAAGTCTGCGGCGATCCGATCCGCGAGCGCCTCCCACTCCTGCCGCACAAACCCTTCGATCGGAGGGCGGCGTTCGCCGTCGGGGCCGATCCAGTAGGCCGCCGGCACGATCTCGAAATCCCAGGCCAGGGAGGCTCTGAGCGCGCTGTCGTCCAGAATGGGCAGGGTCAGGCCGTGGCGGTCTCTGAGGATCGCGTTGCCGTCGGCGGTCTGGCCAACCATCCAGATGTCCGCGGCCTCGCCCCACGCATGGTGGAACGCCTCCAGCACAGGGGCGGCCAGGTTGCAGGTCGCACAGTCTTCCTTGACGAAGCAGATCAGGGCGGGCCGCTCTGTGGGGAACCGCCGAAGCTCGCCCGCTAGGTCGGGCAGGGAGAAAGCCGTTGCGGTCATGGGGCGATCCTCATCTTCGTGCTTGGCCCTAGGCTGGCGGAGGTGGATGGGAATCGAACCCACCACACGCCTTGTCGACGTGTCACCGGTTTTGAAGACCGGGGAAGCCACCAGACTCCAGTCACCTCCAGCGCGATGACACTAGGCCGCCTTCCATGGCGTCCTGAAGCGGTTTCAGACGATCCGGCGCACATCGCCGTCGCGCAGGGTGTCGCCGCGTACGTCCAGGAACTCCAGGATCGGCACGATGAACTTGCGCGACGTGCCCAGCGCCGCGCGCGCCGCACCCGTGGCGAACTCCGCCGACGGCGGGAAGGCGGCGCGTAGGTTCGACAGCGCCTCGTCAAGCGCCTCGGCGTGGAAGACGAGCGTCTGACGCAGCGCGTGGTTCCGGAGCACGACCAGCGCGCCCACGTCGATCAGCAGCTCGACCAGCGCCGCGTCCTCGCTGCCGGGCGTCGCCAGCGCACCGAGGTCCGGCGGTGTGACCCCGCCTTGCCGGACCTGGCTTTCGAGCTCGCGCAAACGGGCGAGGGCGGCCGGCGGCAGGCGTGCGAGCGGGTCGTGGGAGGACAGCCGCACCTGCCCACCGTTCACGCGGATCTCGCGCTCGCGGGCCAGGCGGCGTTCCACGTGGTCCAGCAGTTCGCGAGGGGTGGTCCGCGCGAGGTGGCCGCGGATGGCGGCGACCCTGACCCAGGCGCGGTTCGGCGCGGTGCGATGGGCCTCAACCAGTCGCACCAGGTAGGCGCTCCGGGCCGAGTCGACGGCAGCAGGCGCCGCTACCAGGTCGGCGCCCAGCGTCTCGAAGGCGCCCAGCGCCGCGCGGATCTCATCGAGCGGCCGTCGCGAAAGACGCGCCGCTTCGCTGGCTGACACGACGCCGGCGTCGCGCGCCGCCAGCAGGTCGGCGATCCCCGCCAGATCCCCGGCTGCCACGGCCGCCAGCAGGTCGCGACGGGCGTCGGTGGGCCCCCTCATCCTCGGCGCCGCCGGGTCCAGCACCAAGGCCCCGCCGATGGTCTCGGCCGGGGAGGGGCGGCGCAAGATGGCCCGCTGGCCCGCGAAGGCGGCGACAGGCGTCGCGAAGCGAAGTTGTGCCAAGCCCCGGGCGCCCGGCGCGAGCGCGCCATCGCCCATGAGGCGCACCTTGGCCAGGTCCTGCCGCGCGCCCCACATCACGCGCACCTCGTCCGCCGACTTCAGCGCCCGTGCGCTCTCGGGCGACAGGGTCAGTTCGACGTCCACCAGCAAGCTCGGCACGAGCGCGTCCGGCGCGCACAGCAATTCGCCGGGCTCAACCTCGTCGACGGACACGCCGCGCAGCCCGACCGCCACGCGCCCGCCCGGCTGCGCGGCCTCGACCGTCTCGCCGTGGACCTGCAGCTGGCGCAGCGTGATCGGCCGGTCGGACGGCATGAGCACCGCCGCGGCGCCTGCGCGAAGCGGCCCACCCTGCAAGGTTCCCGTGACGACCGTCCCGGCGCCGGCGACGCTGAAGACCCGGTCCAGCGGCAGGATGGCGCCCGGCGCCCGATCGGCGGCCGGGCATCGCTCGATCAAGGCTTCGATGGCATCATGCAATGCGGTGAGGCCGGCGCCGGTCTGCGCCGAACAGAAGACGACCGGCTCGCTCGCCAGGAAGGTGCCCACCAGCTCAGCCGCGATCCGCGCGCGGACACCGGCCTCGGCCCCATCGGGCAGCAGGTCGACCTTTGTGACTGCCACGATCCCCGTCCTCAGGCCCAGCAGCTGGGCGACGCGCAGATGCTCGCGGGTCTGGCGGCCGAAGCCCTCGTTGGCGGACACGACCAGCATCGCTGCGCGCGCGCCGGTGGCGCCCATGACCATGGCCCGGATGAAGTCCTCGTGCCCCGGGGAGTCGAGGAGGTCGACGGCTCCCGCGGGATAGTCGCGCCAGGCGAACCCCAGGGTAATCGACAGGCCGCGCGCCTTCTCTTCCGCCAGCCGGTCGGTCTCGATGCCGGTCAGGGCGCGGACGAGCGCGGTCTTGCCATGATTGATGTGGCCGATCACCGCGACGCTAAGAGGCGGTCTTGCCGCTTCCAGACCCATCCGACGTCCCTACGTCGAACAGCGACGGCCGTCATCCCGTCCATCCGCCTTGCCCGTCATCTCCCGGGCTCGATACAGTCGCGGCACGCGCCGGCGAGGAGCCCCATGACAGCGACGCCCGACGTTGAGGCACCCGACCCGCGCCGCCAGCTGCCGGCTGTCGGCGTGATCTGCGCCGATCCCGCGGCCCAGCCGCTGACCGCGCGTTTCGGCTCGGCCGCGGTGGTCGCCGCCCTGCGGACCGTGCTCGGCGAGGCCCGGGCCCAGCTCCGGGTCGATCCGCGCGCGGTCCCGACGATCGCCGATCTGCTCGCGAGCGGCGGGCGGATCCTGGAGGACGGCGCCCGCGAGACCCTGTTTCCGGTGATCAACGCCACCGGCGTCGTGATCCACACCAACCTCGGCCGGGCGCCGCTCGCGCCCGAAGCCCTCGCGGCGATGCAGGCGGTCGCGAGCTACAGCAATCTCGAGATGAACCTGGAGACGGGCCGGCGGGCCTCGCGCAACGACCACGTCGACGCCCTCATCGCGGAGATTTCTGGCGCTGAGGCTGGCCTGGCGGTGAACAACTGCGCAGGCGCGGTCCTGTTGGCGCTCGCGGCAGTTGCGGAGGGGGCGCCTGTCATCGTCTCCCGCGGTGAGCTTGTGGAGATCGGCGGCGGGTTCCGGGTGCCCGATGTGGTGGCCCAAAGCGGCTCGCGACTGGTCGAGGTGGGCGCGACCAACCGAACCCACCTTCGCGACTATGAGCAGGCGGTGCGCGATCACCCGGAGGCGCGGGTCATCCTGCGCACCCACCCCAGCAACTTCCGCATGACCGGCTTCACCAGCGCGCCGGCCTTGGATGCGCTGGCCCACTTCGCTCACGCCCATAGCCTGCTGCTGGTCGAGGACCTGGGAGGCGGCGCGCTTGTCGACCTCGGGCCCTATGGGATCGCCGACGAACCGATGGTGCAGGCCAGCCTGCGGGCGGGCGTCGACCTCGTGCTCTTCAGCGGCGACAAGCTGCTAGGCGGGCCGCAGGCCGGGATCGCCGCCGGCCGCCGCGACCTGGTCGACCGGCTGGGCCGCCATCCCCTGGCCAGGGCGCTCCGGCTCGACAAGCTCTCGGTCGCGGCCCTGGCCGCAACGCTTCGCCTCTACCGCCCGCCTGCCAATCCGACGCAGCGCATTCCGGTCCTGCGGATGCTGACGGAGACGCTCTCCGCGATCGCGGCGCGCGCCGACGCCCTCCTGGCTCTGGTCGCCGATGTCCCTGCGCTGGACGTGGGCCTGCAGGATACGCAGGGCTACGCGGGCGGAGGCGCAATGCCCATGTTGGAGCTGCCGGGCCGGGCGCTGGCGCTGCGAAGCCACCGGTTCAGTCCGGACGATCTCGCCCGTCGCCTGCGCACCGGCGCCACCCAGGTGCTGGGGCGCATCGAGCGCGACGTGGTCCTGCTGGAGTTGCGCACGGTCTCTGACGCCGAGATTGCGGTCCTGGCCGCCGCGATCGCCGAAGCGGCCTGAAGGAACGCAATGCCAAGCGGGGGTCTGCTTCATTGGACCGATGCCTACGTCCGCTCAAGTGCGCGGCGAACGTCTGCTAACCGCCAAGCAGCCAATGGCTCCTCCTGGCGCTTTTCAGCCGGAGCAGCCTGCCTTGCCATTGGCAGCAGCCGACCTGGCCATCGGAGGGCCTGTTGGATTGCGGGAGCTCAGGCGGTGGGGTAACCGCAGTTTCCAGGAGGCGTCATGAGACCGCTCAGCCATTGTTGGGGTGTTGGGTTGGCGCGCACCGGCAACACGTCACTTTGTGCGGCCCTCCGCCTTCTTGGATACGATCCGGTCGAACAGGATCCGGCCTTCGACGCGATGCGGGATCTCCACGCCGCGTGTGGCAACACGGTCGTGCTCCACTACAAGTATCTCGACTTCGTGTTTCCCGGTTCGAAGTTCGTCCTAACCACGAGACCAGTCGAGGACTGGCTCCGCTCGATGGAACGGTCGCATCTTCAAAACCCGCGCCCGATCACCGGGCAGCACGACCGCATCGCTCGGCGTATGGCGATCTATGAGACCGTTGGCTATGACATCGACGTGCTGACAGAGGCCTACTGCCGCCACCATGCCGAGGTGCGCCGATACTTCGGGAAGCGGCCAGGAGACCTCTTGGAGCTCGACATCGCCGGCGGAGAACACTGGGATCCCCTTTGCGCTCATCTCGGCGTCACAAAGCCAGCTCACAACTTTCCCAACCTCAACCGCGGCTTCGCCATCTAGCTTCGCCATCCATCGCCATGTTGGCCTCGCTCACTCGCAAACTTGGAAAGGGCAGGACTGAACGTCTGCTCACTGGCCTCACGCCAACGTCCGTTCATGGGGGGCGGGCCAACTTCCGGTGTTGGCGCTGACCGGCCTAACCATGAACTGAAAACGCCTGCGATGTGAGCCATGGATTTCGGCTAAAGCTCGAACCGTCAGGATACGCGGCCGTGGAGTGCACGCCCAAGTGGCGAAAGCTCTGGAATAACGACACGCTCCACGCCTAAGCTGTCGCCTCTATAAATATCGTTGGGGGGCGAAATGACGGAAGCTGCGGCGACGATCGCGCCAAAGTCGGAACAGCGTAAGGTTGGGGCGGGGCTTGGCATCGGGATACTGCTCCTCCCCGTCGTCTTTTCATGGTTCCTGTTGAGGTCGGGCTACTCGGTGCTCGCCCGTGTGCTTGGCTTAGGGTGGCTGACGCTTTGGGCGCTCGTTGCAATCGGGAGCGGTCCGGGTGATCCGCAAACCGTGACAAGCACGTCGAGCCAGGCAGCCACGTCTGTGGTCGCGATAGCTTCGCCTGAAGAAGCGTCGAGTTTGACGGGACCTCAGAGGAATGCCGTCAGGTCTGCGAAGCAGTATCTCAACATGACGGGCTTCTCGCGGGACGGCTTAATCCAGCAGCTCTCGTCGAGTGCTGGCGACGGCTACGACCCGGCCGACGCCAAGGCCGCGGTTGATAGCCTCGATGTTGACTGGAACGAAAATGCGGTGAGGTCTGCAAAGCAGTACCTGAGCATTTCGGGCTTCTCCTGCAATGGTCTCATCGAGCAGTTGTCGTCAGACGCCGGCGACAAGTACACAGTGCAACAAGCAACCTATGGCGCGCGGCAGGCCGGAGCCTGTTAATTTTTCGGCGTTTGTTTTCGCTGAGTAAGCAGCTGCGAGTTGAGCTCCGGAATTGGGCGCTAGCGACAGGTTGCGGGCGCGTCAGCTATGCTACTGTCGCGCTCGGACTGCCGGGTGCCCACGGGGTGCCGAGCGCGCATTGCTTGGGTTGTTGGCGCGGATTGGTAGATGCCGCGGCGTTCAACCTCGCGTCTGCTCTCGGGGCCGAGGCAAAGTCTCCTCCTGGCGCTCAAGCGCCGCAGCTAGGCAAGCCAACTGCTATGTGCCGGCAAATGGTCGGCTGATCCGCCAGCTTGTCTCTGTTGGGTGGCCTTCGGCATAGTCCCGAAGCCGCAGCGAACGGAGTGCTAGAATGAGACGGATGTGCCTGGCCTTTGCGGCTGCATTGATACTGCCAGCCTTTGCCGAGGCCGCCGCCGCGCCACCGCGCGACGTCCAGTTCACGATGCCGCTAGAATTTATCGGCGAGTGGAACCAAACGCTCTCGGATTGCGGGACGGGTGGCAACGATAGCCGATTGCGGGTCTCCGCTAACTCGGTGCGCTTTTACGAGAGCGGCGGGCCCATAAAGGCTGTGGTCCGCCGGGGTGCGTTCGAGATCATGTTCATCACTGAGCTTTCAGGCGAGGGCCAAAGTTGGCTGGCTGCGCATCGGCTGATTTTAAGCTCCGACGGCACCTACGTGACAGCCCCGTCCGATGCTGGCTCGGCCCTTGTCCGGTACCGCTGCCCGAGCCGCTGAGGGGGCGTAGATCCTCGCTGGCGATACCGGGAACTTCCGCTTGCTGGCTGAAGGTCAGAATCCGTTCATGGCGCGACGCTGACCGTTCGTTCGACAGAGATCATACAGGCCATCGTCGAAGCGACGTCGAGGCAGGGAACAATTCCGGAACATTTCCTTGCAAGGCCCATCAGCAAACGCCACCATATCTAGGTGTTTCGTCTGCAGGGTGGATCATGGAGAGCGGCAAGGCTGCACTGTCGACCTATGCGGAGGCGTTGCTCCAATCCCGGTCGCAGAAGCGCCACTTGTTGCTGGGGAATGGCTTCAGCATCGGTGTCCATCGGGCGTTTGGTTATCCCAGCCTCCATGAGGCCGCGTTGGCGCGAGATCCGTCGCTTCGCCAGCTGTTCGCCACAGGCGATACGAACTTTGAAACCGCGCTCGAGCAGTGCGACGACCCCCGAGACGAGGCCCGTTTGCGTGAGGGGCTGATCCGTGCGGTCGCGGCGGTGCATCCCGAGTACTCTCTGAGCCTCACTGAAGAGCAGTGCCTCAGCTGCCGTGACTTTCTTGAGCCGTTCGTCGGCCGTAACCGTGTTCCGCTCGGGCTGCTCTTTACCAGCAACTACGACATGCTTTTGCACTGGGTGTTGTCACGGCAAGGCAAGAACCCCGGCACGAAGCAGCTTTCGCAGCTGAAGTGCTGGGACGGCTTTTCTGGTCCCGGTGAATTCAAATCCGATGGGGACGCGCAAGCCTATTATCTGCACGGCGCAGTCCACATCTACGACCGCCCGCAGGCGCGGTTGCCGGAGCGAACCTATACCCAGATGCTACGCTACGAATGGGGTCGGCCACTGACGAAGCAGGTGGACGCTGAGCTTAGGGCGGGCCGTACCCCGATCTTCATCGCGGAGGGCAGTTCCCAGAAGAAGAAAGCGCGACAGCGAGGCGAGTATCTCTCGAAGGCCAAGCGCAAGTTTAAGGGGGTCTGCAATGGAGGGCTGGACTCAGCGCTATTCACCTTTGGCCACAGCTTCGGAGCAAGCGACAACCACATCGCCGAGGAAATCGGGGTTGGCACGCTGAGAGACGTGTTCATCGGCGTCTATTCTGACGGTGATCGCGCAAGAGCCGACGAGTTGGCCGATGTATGGGCTGTTACCCGCAGGGCAGCTGGCGGACCGCCCATTCGCGTGCACAGGTTTGAATCAAGCGAGTGTGCAGTGTGGGAACGCGCTCGTCAGATAGACGTCCGCTTCTCGGCCTAAGACCAATTTCCGGTGTTGGCGCCTTCCAGACTTTGCCTTGGTGCGTTTGGCTAACAGTGTTTCAAATCAGAGCGTCAGCCGGCACGCCCCATTCGGCCCGGATTTGGCGCACCTGCTCCAGTGAGAGGGACCGCTTGCGCTTCAGCACCTCGGAAGCCCGTGGCGCTCCGATGACGGCGGCCAGGTCCGATTGGGTCTTGCCCTTGGTTTCCATAACTTGGACGAGGGCGTCAGCGGGGTCCTGAGGGGAGATGGGGTAGTGGTCTTCCTCGTACTTGGCGAGCAGCAGGCCCAGCACCTCGAACCGGTAAGCCGCTTCGGTGTCCGGCTTGGGCTCATTGTCGAAATAGCCCTCGTACTCCCGCAGGGCCGCGTCGAAATCGGCCTCGCTGCGGAGCGGGCGCAGGGTGGTGTCCAAGCTCATGCCGGCCTCCTCAAGGCTAGTGCCATTAGATCGATGCTGCATCGATCCGATCGTATTCCGCATGGGTGCCGACGAACTTCACCAGCACCTGCTTGAAAGGGTAGGAGATGCGCGCCACGACCCGGTAGTTGTTCCCGCCGATGTCGAAGACCACCCGGTTGTCGGCCAGGAAGTCCGCCGAACCGAAGGTCTGCTTCACGTCGTGAGGCGTGCCCCACTCAGCGGCGCGCGCCAGTTTGTACCAGGTCGTGAGCGGTCCCTTGGCGTTGGGGTGCCGTGTCCAGAAGGCCTGGAGAGTCCTCAGCGCCACCACATTCATGCGAGGTGATCTCTAGCAGTTCCCAATTTGGGAAGCAAGCGGAAGTTCTCAATTTGGGAAATCATCGCCTGCCGCTACGCCGCGCGGTTCGCGGCGATGTCGTGGAGCGCTTCGGGCCGCAGGTGGGTGTAGCGGCGGAGCATCTTCCAGTCCTTGTGTCCGGTCACCAGCGCCACCTGATGGATCGCGAACCCTGCTTCGAACAGCCGGCTCGTGCCCTCATGACGAAGGTCGTGGAAGTGAAGATTGTTGATCTCCAGTTCCTGGCAGGTCTGCGTGAATCTCGTGCTGATGGACTTGTGGTTGAACGGGAAAATCCGGTCGTCGTCATTGGCGCGGATCGCCCGCTGTTCCTCGATCAGTGCAGAGGCGTCGTAGCCCGAGACCGAGAGGAGGGGGATGCGCTGGTCGTTGCCCTTCTTGAGGCGCGGGTCCTTGCGGTCGCGGATCGTCAGCATCTTGGTGCGCTCGTTGAGGTCGCTCCAGGTGACGCGGCAGATTTCCTCCTGGCGCATGGCCGTGGCGATGGCGAACTTGATGATCCGCCCCATCGGGATGAGCTGGCGATCATTGCCGTCGAAGTGCGCGACGAGCTGGGCGATCTCCTCGTCGGTGGGCCGGCGGTCGCGTTCGTTGCTCTTCCCGATCAGGCCCAGGCGCTTGAGCGCGATCCGCGCCAGGTCGATGGGCTCGACCTTCACCTGCAGGCCGTGGACGGCCGCGGCATGAGAGACGACCAGTCGGATCGCCCCGATGTCCATGCTCACGGTCACCGGCCCGGCGCCGGCCGCTGCGCGGGCGCGGCCGAAGTTCACCAGCCGCTCACGGTCGACCTCGACCAGCTTCAGCTTGCCAAGCTCGCGCTTGAGCATTTGCAGGGTCGCATCCTTGGAGCGGCCGGGGGCCTTGCCGACCGACTTCATGTCCTCGACGTGGAGGTCGATCAGTTCGCCGAGTGTCGTCACGCGGGCGATGCGGCTCGTCAGCGGAGTTTCGCCCCGGTCGATCTGGCGCTCGGTGTCGACCGCCCAATTCCGGGCGTCCTCGTGGCGCACGAAGGTTTCGCTCACGGCGCGGCCCTTGCGGCGAACCTGGACGCGCCAGTGGCCGGATTTCTGTTTGCGGATGGAGGCCATTTCGGGTGCAAATCCGGTGCAGTGGGTTGGCGAAAGGGGGCGAATTCCGTCGAAAAATAGCGTAGAACCGCGCACCCGAAAGTCCGACTAACCTGCTGATGTATATGCTAAAAGACGCGCAATTTCAAGCACATAGACTGTCCTGTGCACCTATGATGGACTGGACGGACCGGCATTGCCGGGTCCTGCACCGGACCCTGTCGGCCCGCGCGCTGCTCTATACGGAGATGCTGACCACCGGGGCGATCCTGCATGGGGATCGCGCGCGGCTGCTGGCCTATGACGCCGTGGAGCATCCGGTGGCCCTGCAGCTCGGCGGGTCCGATCCGGCCGACCTGGTCGCCGCCGCGCGGATCGGCGAGGCCGAGGGCTATGACGAGATCAACCTCAATGTCGGCTGCCCCTCCGACCGGGTGCAGAGCGGCCGGTTCGGCGCCTGCCTGATGCGCGAGCCGGAGCTGGTGGCCGGGTGCATGGCCGCCATGGGCGCGGCGGTGAAGGTCCCGGTGACGGTGAAGTGCCGCATCGGGGTCGACGATCAGGACCCCGAGGAGAGCCTGTTCCGGCTGGTCGACCTCTGCGCCAAGGCGGGGGTGACCACCTTCATCGTCCACGCGCGCAAGGCCTTGCTGAAGGGGCTGTCGCCCAAGGAGAACCGCGACGTGCCGCCGCTGGACTATCCCCTGGTCCACCGGCTGAAGCGCGAGCGGCCCGGCCTGACCGTATCCATCAATGGCGGGATCGGTTCGCTGGACGAGGCCATCGAGCATCTCGAGGTCATGGACGGGGTGATGCTCGGCCGCGCGGCCTATCACACCCCGGGCATATTAGGTCAGGTGGATCGGCGGGTTTTCGGGGTGGGTGAGGACGTGGACGCCGCGCAGGCCGTCGAGCTCTATCGCGGCTATGTCGCCCGGGAGCTGGCCAACGGGACGCACCTGGCGGCCATGACGCGGCACATGCTGGGCCTGTTCCACGGCCTGCCTGGCGCGCGAACCTGGCGGCGCATCCTCACCGTTGAGGGCGTGAAGGCCGGGGCGGGGCTGGACGTGATCGACGCCGCGCTGGCGGCGGTGTCCCAAGCCCGATCAGGGGCGCAGGATGAGGGCCGTCTTCGTGGCCTCGAAGCGGGAGAGGCGGCCTAGGTAGCTCATGCCCAGCAGGGAGGTCTCGAGGCCCTTCTCGATGACCAGGGCGTCGACGTTGGAGACCTGGGCTCCGGCGATCGAGATGCTGCCCAGCTTGACGGCCGCGGCGCGGGTCTGGCCCGAGGCGGTGATCACCTTGTAGGCGTAGTCCAGCTTGGACGGATCAATGCCCAGGCGCTTGGCGTCCTGGGTGGTCAGGGCCACCGCGCTGGCGCCGGTGTCGACCAGGAACCGCACCCGGGAACCGTTGACGTCGGCCTCGGCCCAATAGTGGCCGTCGGCGCCCTTGGCGATGGAGGCGGCCTGGCCCTCGATGGCGGCGGAGGGCGCGACGGCGAGCGCGGCGCGCAGCTCGGGCACGGCGTTCTTCTGCTCGAACCTGGCCACGCCCTGGGCCGCGCCCACGGCTGAGACCGCGCCTATCAGCGCCAGCACCGCCAGTCTGATCATCTTCACACCCGCTCTTCGGCCAGTCCGGGGCCGTTCTCGGCCAAGCGCGAAGAGTAGGCAGGCGGGGTTTGCAAGCCGTGAATCGAATCTTGCCGAGTTCCTAACGGCCAACCGGCTCAGCCGAACATGGCCAGCTTCTCAGGGCGGATGCGGTCGCGGCGCGAGGAGAGCTCATCCATGATGCTCGCCCGCGCTTCGTCGGTGAGCTTGGCCCAGCCAGCCACCTCCGAGAGTTTGCGGTAGCAGCCCATGCACAGGCCGCTTTCGCCATCGACGACGCAGACCTTGATGCAAGGCGTCTTGATCGGGGCGGGGGGGCGGAGCGGCAGATCGGTCATGTTACGGGATAGAGTAGGTCACCGTGGCCTGGGCCGCCAGCCGCTCGGGGCTCTCGGTCCAGAGCCGGATGTCGCAGACCGCGTTACGCCGCCCCAGGCGCAGCAGCCGGGCCTCCGCGTGAATCTCCCCAGGCCTGGCGCCGCGCAGGAAGTTCATCACCAGCGAGCTGGTCACCGCCATCAACTCCTCGCCTACGTGGCAGAGCACCAGGGCGTAGGCTGCGGTGTCGGCCAGGCTCATCAGGCTGGGCCCTGAAATGACCCCGCCGGGCCGCAACATCCCCTCGTGATAGGGCGCGACCGTATGCACGCGGCCGGGCTCGACCTCGGTGATGGTCGGGAACACCAGGGCCGAGCCCTGGGGAAAGGCGCGCCGCAACAGGGCGTTGACCGCGGCGGCGTCGAGCTTGATGTCGGGAGCCATGCCTAAATGATTGCGTCCATGTTCTATAGTTGCAACCCGATTATGTTACTTAAGTAACTATTACGTATCATGACCAATATTTAATCGTACAATACTGAGTCTGTACGGAAATTCATTTGAGGATGCCGGTCGCTGGGCCCACGTTTCCTGCGTAATTTCAGGGAGTAAACGCCATGCGACTGATCACCACCGCCTTTTCCGCTGTCTGCGTCCTGACCGCCGCCGGGACCGCCAGCGCCGCCGTCAGCGATGTGGAATATCTGCGAGCCAACCGCTGCCGAGGTCTGGCCGCCGCCGAACTGGCCGCCGTCGACACTGCTGCCCTGGACGCCTTCCTGAAGGCCGAGAAGCGCACCCGCTCGACCTTTGTGGCCGATCGCGGCCAGGCCGAGATGGACAAGGCCCGGCGCGAAGCCAAGACCACCAACGCCGAGCGCAAGGCGCGCCTCACCGCCGAACTCACCGGACCCTGCCAGGTCTACAAGGGCTGACGCCCCCCGGCCCAGTCCTGTCGACACAGCCTGAGCGCCCGGTTTCGCCGGGCGCTCTTTTTTCTTGCCGACGACTCTCCGCTGGTCTTCCGCGCCTGCGGAACCCACCTTGGCTGTACGCTTTCTGACGAGCGTAAGCAGTTGCGAGGACGCCGCGCCGGTCATGACCATCTTGAGACCCGGCGAGACCTGCTGGCGCACGGCTCGGGCCGGGCGGGCGGCCTTCCTGATCGACACCGAAGCCTATTTTACCGCCGTCTACGAAGCCCTGCGCAAGGCCAAACGCTCGGTCCTGTTGGTGGGGTGGGGCTTCGATCCCCGGGCCCGGCTGTTTCCCGACGGCTATGACGGGCCCGACGACCCCGACGAGGTGGGCCGCATCCTGGTGGAGCTGGCCCGGGCTCGGCCGGATCTCGACGTCCGCCTGCTGATCTGGAAGTCGGCCCTGCCCATCGCCGTCAGCCAGGAGTTCTTCCCCCACAAAGCCCGCAAGTGGTTCCATGGAACGGGGGTGAAGTTCGTGCTGGACGACCAGGTGCCCTTCGGCGCCTGCCACCACCAGAAGGTGCTGGTGGTGGACGACGAATTGGCCTTCTGCGGGGGCGGCGACATCAGCATCGACCGATGGGACACCCCGGGCCACCTGGACCTCGACCCGCGGCGGATCATGCCTGACCAGGAACACCACGCGCCGCGCCACGAGGTGATGGCCATGGTCGACGGCGAGGCCGCCATGGCGCTCGGCGACCTGGCGCGCGAACGCTGGCGGCGCGCCACCGGCGAGGTCCTGCCGCGACCGGTGGGGCCGGCAGGGACCGATCCCTGGCCCAGCCACATCCCGGCGCACCTGCGCGATATCGCCATCGCCATCGCCCGCACCGAACCGGCCTGGCAGGGCCGGCCGGTGGTGGAGGAGATCCGCCGCCTGACCTTGGAATCGATCCTCGCAGCTAAGACCACGGTCTATCTGGAGAACCAGTACTTCACCGCCCCGGCCATCGCCGAGGCTATCGCCGCGCGGCTGGGCGAGGCCGACGGGCCGGAGGTCGTGCTGATCTCCACTGGCCAGAGCCCGAGCTGGTTCGACCATCTCACCATGGACCGGGCGCGCTCCAACATCCTGTGGCGCCTGCAGGCGGCCGACATCTTCGGGCGGTTCCGGGCCTGGTATCCAACCACACGGGCCGGGACCAAGATCATCGTCCACTCCAAGGTCACGGTGGTGGACGACAGCCTGGCGCGGATCGGCTCGGCCAATCTCAACAACCGCTCGGGTGGCTTCGACACCGAGGCCGAACTCGGCATCGAGGTCTCGAGCGAACACGATCGGCTGGCGGTGACCGCCTTCCGCGACCGGCTGGTGGGCCATTTCCTGGGCCATACGGGCGACGCGGTGGCTAAGGCCTGCGTCGAGCGCGGCGGCCTGATCGGAGCCGTCGAGGCCTTGAACCGCGAAGGCCGGCTCACGCCCATCCTGCCGATGAAGCAGTCGGCCTTGGGCGAGATGATCGCCGCCTATCACCTGGGTGATCCGGCCAATGTCAGCGACAGTTGGCGCCCCAACCGCCGCCGCGACAGGCTCTATTCGACCATCCGGACCGAGCGGCGCCTCAGGCGAGGCTGAAGTCCATCATCAGCGGCAGATGGTCGGAGGCGACCCGGGTCAGGGCGTCGAAGGGTGCGGTGACGCTCTCGACGCGGATCTCCGGGCTGACGAAGATGTGGTCGATCCGCAGGACCGGCAGGGCCGAGGGGAAGGTCGAGGTTGGCGTCTTGTTGGGCGCCAGCCGCCGCGCCGCCTCCAATTTGGCGTGCAGGGTGCGGTAGACCACGGAGGTGGCGGTGGCGTTGAAATCGCCCAGCAGGATGGTGGGGCCCTGGCGTGTCGGATGATCCAGCCATCCGTGACCGGCCAGCCAGGCGGCCTGGATCTGTTGTTCCTTGGGCACCAGGCCCAGATGGGTGTTGAAGACGTGGACCTCGCGGCCCTCGATCTCCACCGCCAGCCAAAGGGCGCCGCGCGGCTCGAGCTGCGGGATCGCGGGGTGGCCAGGCAGGGGCCCAGTCTGGATCAGCCGTTCGGGATAGGCTGTCAGGATCGCGTCGCCATAGAGTTCCTCCTCCACCCGCAGGGCGGGGTGGAAGTGAAAGGACATCTTCAGCCGCTGGGCGATCTCATGGGCCTGGTCGACGCCGCCGGTCCGCGCGCGGCCGACGTCCAGCTCCTGCAACGCGACGATATCGGGCTGGAGCCGGGCGATGACCTCGGCCACCCGTCCCACATCGAGCCGACGATCGGTCCCAACGCAGCGATGGACGTTATAGGTGAGGATGCGGGGCATGGGCCGGTCAGAGATGCACGCCTCGCAACGCCGGCGCAATCGCTCCAACGGTTGGCGCACGCTGAAGGTTCGCCGGATAGGCTGACTATAAGGACGATGTGATGCTGCTGATGGCGATGGCCGTCCTGGGGGCCTTGGCCGCCGAGCCGCCCGCGGGCCGCCAGGGCCGGGCGAGCGTCGAATGCCGCGTGGAGAAGGACGGCCGGCTGACCGGCTGCGTGCTGCTTTCCGAGACGCCGCGCGGCGTCGGCGTCGGCGAATTCGCCCTTCGCCTGGTCAAGACCTACCGTGTCCCGCCCCAGGACCGGCGCATTCGCAATGGCAGGATCGTCGTCCCGCTGAAGTTCAAAATGCCGGGCTGAGACCTTTCGGCTGACGCTGACGTAAGCGTCATCTTCACATCGTCGCGCGGCGCGCGTATGGTCGCGCCAACGAATTACACTGTAAATGCTCGCGCCAGGGAGCCGCACCATGGACCTCGACTTTTCACCCGAAGACGCCGCCTTCCGTGAGGAGGCACGCGCCTTCATCGCCGAGAACTATCCCAAGGCCCTGCGCGAGAAGCAGGCGCGCGGCGAGGATCTGGGCAAGGAGGACTTCCTGTCCTGGCACCGCATCCTGGCCTCCAAAGGCTGGTCGGCGCCGTCCTGGCCCAAGGAGTTCGGCGGCACCGAGTGGACCCCGACGCAGAAATACATCTGGTCCGAGGAACAGGCCCGGGCCGACACCATCGGCATCTTGCCGTTCGGCGTCGCCATGCTGGCGCCGGTGATCTACACCTTCGGCACCCAGGAGCAGAAAGAGAAGTTCCTGCCCGGCATCCGCGACGGCAAGGTGTGGTGGTGCCAGGGCTATTCCGAGCCCGGCGCCGGTTCCGACCTGGCCAGCCTCAAGTGCAAGGCCGAGCGCTTCACCGGCGACGACGGCAAGGAATACTACCTGGTCAACGGCCAAAAGACGTGGACGACGCTCGGCCAGCACGCCGACTGGGGCTTCTTCCTGGTCCGCACCGATCCCGACGCCAAGCCGCAGGCCGGCATCTCCTTCCTGCTGATCGACATGAAGTCGCCGGGCATCGAGGTCCGCCGGATCACGACGTTGGAGGGCGGCCATGAGGTCAACGACGTCTTCCTCGACAATGTGAAGGTGCCCGTCGAGAACCGCATCTTCCATGAGAACCAGGGCTGGACCTGCGCCAAGGCGCTGCTGGCCCATGAGCGCTCCGGCATCGCCGGGGTGGCGCGTTCCAAGCGCGGCCTGGAGCGGGTGCGCGAGATCGCCTCCACCGAGCTGTCGGACACCGGCGGCCCGCTGCTGCAGGACCCCTTCTTCAAGCGCAAGGTGGCCGAGCTCGAGATCGACCTGACGGCGCTGGAGTTCACCGAGCTCCGCACCCTGGCCGGCGAGCAGAGCGGCAAGGGCCCCGGCCTGGAAAGCTCGATCCTGAAGATCAAGGGCACCGAGATCCAGCAGCGCCTGCATGAGCTGGCCCTGGAGGCCGTGGGCCACTACGGCGCGCCCTATCTGCGCGACCTCGGCCACAACGCCAATATCGGCCCGGGCTACGCCGACGGCCTGGCCGGCGACTACTTCAACGGCCGCAAGACCTCGATCTACGGCGGATCGAACGAGATCCAGCGCAATATCATCGCCAAGATGGTGCTGGGCCTCTAAGCCACATTCTGAATAATAGTCTTCAAGCCCGCTCCGGCCTTCCAGCCGGGGCGGGAAACGTCACGGGGAAACCAGATGGATTTCAGCTTCACCGAAGAACAGTCGATGCTGCGCGACACCGTCGCGAGCTATCTGGCCGATCACTACAGCTTCGAACAGCGCCGCGACGCGCTGAAGACCGAAGCCGGTTGGAGGCCTGCCGTCTGGAAGGCCTTCGCCGAAGAGCTCGGCATACTGGGCGCGCCGTTCTCGGAAGAGCTGGGCGGCCTGGGCGGCGGCTCGACCGACAACATGGTGGTGATGGAAGAGTTCGGCAAAACCCTGGTGGTCGAGCCCTATCTCGGCACCGTGGTGATCGGCGGCGGCTTCCTGAAGCACTCCGGCTATTCGGGCGCGGCCGATATCATCGCCCAGATCATCGCCGGAACCACCACCATCGCCTTCGCCGCGGCCGAGCCGCAGGCGCGCTATAGCTGGCAGGATCTGAAGACCACCGCCAAGAAGGACGGATCGGGCTATCTGCTCAACGGCGCCAAGGCCGTGGTCATCGGCGCCCCCTGGGCCAGCCACCTGATCGTCACCGCCCGCACCGGCGGCGCCCAGCGCGACGCCCAGGGCGTCTCGGTGTTCATCGTCGACAAGTCGGCCAAGGGCGTGACCACCCGCGACTACCCAACCGTCGACGGCTTCCGCGCCTCGGAAGTCACCTTCGAGAACGTCTCCCTGCCGGCCGAGGCCCTGATCGGTTCGGAAGGCGCGGGCCTGCCCCTGGTGGAGAAGGTGATCGACGAGGCCATCGTCGCCACCTGCGCCGAGGCCTGCGGCGTCCTGCGCCGCCTGCACGAAGGCACCCTGGAATATACCAAGCAGCGCAAGCAGTTCGGCCAGCCGATCAGCCAGTTCCAGGTGCTGCAGCACCGGATGGTCGACATGTTCATCCAGCTCGAGCAGTCGATCTCGATGACCTACATGGCCAATATCAAGCTCGCCGACAGCGACGTCGAGCGCGCCAAGGGCGTCTCGGCGGCCAAGGTGCAGATCGGCAAGGCCTGCAAGTTCGTCGGCCAGAACGCCATCCAGCTGCACGGCGGCATGGGCATGACCGACGAGATGGCCATCGGCCACTACTTCAAGCGCGCCACCATGATCGAGGGCGCCTTCGGCTCCACCGACCACCACCTGGCCCGCTACGAAGGCCTGAGCCTCGGCAAGGCGGCGTAGGCCTCTGAGATCTGAAGCGCCCCTCACGTCCTTCTCCCCCTGCGGGAGAAGGTGGCCGTTCGGAGAACGGTTGGATGAGGGGTCTCTCAGAACTCACGGGTTAGCTCTGCACGAGCTTCGACGCTGATTCAGGTGGATAGGGCTTTCGACCCCTCATCCGACCCAGCTCTCGCGGGGCCACCTTCTCCCGCAAGGGGAGAAGGATACGGCCCAAACCCGAAAATATCCGGCGCGCGATGTCGCAAAGGCGTGGTCCCGTTCGTCCTTAGAGCGTGAAGGCCCCGCCGCCTCGCGCTCGTCGATCGACCGGTCTCCCCACCGGTCTCATGGCCCGCTCCCCCGGACCCCTGGCGCCCCCACGCCGGCGACGACTAGGATGCGAGGCGGCGGGAGGCGGGGTCATGGGCAAGGACGCGCAGGTCGAGGCGAGATTTCCGGACGGGGCCGACCAGGGCCGGCTGCAGTATGAGCCGCCGAAGCTTCTGTTCCGCGGCGCCCAGCGGCGAGCCTATCAGGGCGACGCCTTGAAGGGCGTCCGCGCCGAAGGCGGCGACCTGGTCCTGGCCGACGGATCGCGGTTCGCGCTCGGTGAAAAGGCCGCGGCGTCCTGGGCCGAGGCGATCGTCAATCCCAAGGGGTGGCTGGACAAGCTGGGGGTCAAGCCCGGCATGCGGACGGCCATCCTCGGCGTCGCCGACGAAGCCCTGGCTGGGGAGCTGGCCGGGCGCGGCGCTGCGCCGATCAACGACCTGACGACCCTCGACATCCTGTTCTACGCCGCCGACAGCGCCGAGGAACTGGCGCGTATCGGCGACCTCGTCCCGGCCCTGGCCGAAAAGGGGGCCATCTGGGTGGTCTCGCGCAAGGGCAAGGCCGCCACGCTCAAGGACGTCGAAGTGATGGCCGCGGCCAAGGCCGTGGGGCTGGTGGACAATAAGGTGGTCAGCTTCTCGGAGACCCTGACCGCCCTGCGGTTCACGAGACGGCGGCCATGAGCCGGGCCTGCTCGGCGGCCATCTCGGCGCGGAAGCTCTCCTTCGACCACAGCCGGTAGTCGCCCTGGCCATAGGCCTGGGCGTTGCGCCAGTAGAGGAAGGCGTTCATCCGGTTGGCCATAGCGTTGTCGCGGGTCTTGGTCACGGCGCCGGGTGAGCCCATGACGATGGAATGGGGCGGGATGACCGTGCCCTCCTTCAGGAAGGCGCCGCCGGCCACGATGGAGCCGGCGCCCACCACGCAGCCGTCCATGATCGTCGCCCCAATCCCAATCAGGCAGTCGGCCCCGATATCGCAGCCGTGCAGGGTGACATGGTGGGTGATCGAGCAATTGGCCCCAATGAGCGTCGGCGTGCCGGCTCCCACGTGGATCATCACGAAGTCCTGGACATTGACCCGCGGCCCGATGACCACCCTCTGGCTCTCGGCCCGGACCACCACATTGCACCAGATCGAGGCTTCGGCGGCGATCTCCACCTCGCCGAAGATGCGCGCGGAGGGGTCGATATAGGCCGCTCCCAGGTCGCGGACGTCGGGGCCGAGGAAGGGGGTGGGGGGCATGGGCGTCTCCGGTTGCGCGGCGCCACCATCCGGGAGTTCCCAAACGTCAGACAAGCCGCCGGCGGGCGATCGGGAAAATTGGGCCGCCGATGTCGATCCGGCGGCGGGCCGTTCGTTTGGGGGTGTAAAGCCGGCAAGATGCCGGCCGCAGTATGAAGGACGAAACCCATGCCCCGGTACCTGCTCAGCATCTATCAACCCGATGGGGACCCGCCGCCGCCCGAGTTCCTGGAACCCATCATGCGGGATCTGGCCGTGCTCAACGCCGAGATGAGGGCCAAGGGCGCCTGGGTGTTCGCCGGCGGTCTGTTCCCGCCCAGTACGGCCACGGTGCTGCACTATGATAATCGCGACAGCCAACTCCTGACGACGGATGGCCCCTTCGTCGAGGGCAAGGAGCATATCGGTGGGTTCACGGTCATCGAAGCCGCCGACCTGGACGCGGCCCTGGAATGGGGCCGCAGGCTGGCCCACACGCTGGCGCCGCTCTCCATAGAGGTCCGGCCGCTGCAGTCGGACGCCAGACACCCCGCGAATGGCTGAGAGCTTGCCGCTCTCCGCGATCGAACGCGTGTTCCGCGAGGAACACGGCCGAGCGGTCGCGGTCCTGGTCCGCGCCTTCCGGGATATCACCATAGCCGAGGAGGCGGTCCAGGACGCCTTCGCCGAGGCGGTGGCGCGGTGGCCCGCCACGGGGCCGCCGCCCAGCCCGGCCGGGTGGATCATCATGACGGCGCGCAACCGGGCCATCGATCGCCTGCGCCGCGAGGCGTCCCGCGATGACCGCCACGCCCAGGCCGCCCTGCTGCACGCTGCGGAGGACGCCCAGGAGAACGTCATGCACGACGTGAACGACGACCACCTGCGCCTGGTCTTCACCTGCTGCCACCCCGCCCTGGGGACCGACGCCCAGGTGGCCTTGACCCTGCGGCTGCTGGGCGGCTTGACCACGGCCGAGATCGCCCGGGCATTTCTCCTGCCCGAGACAACGCTCGCCCAGCGGCTGGTGCGGGCAAAGGGCAAGATCCGGGACGCCGCAATCCCCTACAGGGTCCCGACGGCGGAGGAGCTTCCGACCCGGCTCCGCGCGGTGCTGGCGGTGATCTACCTCATCTTCAACGAGGGCTATGTGGCCAGCGGTGGCGAGGGCCTCACGCGCGACGCCTTCTGCGAGGAGGCCATCCGCCTGGGCCGGATCCTGGCCGGCCTGATGCCGCATGAGCCGGAGGCCGCCGGCCTGCTCGCCCTCATGCTGCTGGTCGCCTCGCGCCGGCCGGCGCGGCTGGATCCGGACGGCGAGATCCTGCTGCTGCCCGACCAGGATCGTCGGCTATGGGACCGCGTCCTCATCGCCGAGGGCCAGGCCCTGGTGCGAGGCTGCCTGCGGCGGAACCAGCCGGGCCCCTATCAGATCCAGGCCGCCATCAACGCCGTCCACAGCGATGCGCCCTTCGCCGCGGCCACCGACTGGCGGCAGATCTTACGGCTCTATGACCAGCTTCTCGCGATCGCTCCCACCCCGGTGGTCGCCCTGAACCGCGCGGTGGCCGTGGCCGAGATCGAGGGGGCGACCGCGGCGCTCGGCCTCGTCGAGAGCCTCGATCTGGAGAGCTACTACCTCTTCCACGCCGTCCGCGCCGACCTGTTGCAACGGCTGGATCGCCGCCCCGAGGCGGCCACGGCCTACGAGGCCGCCATCGCCCGCACCGCCAACGCCGCCGAGCGGAACCTCCTCGCCCGCAAGCGGGCGCTCTGCGCCGGCGCCGGCTAGCGCATATCCCGCACAGCCAAATAGGACGGTCGCGCCGCGCAGCGGGCGAGCCAGGCCGCCAGGGCCGGCAAGCCGTCCGCCGCCGGGTCCAGCTTCTGCCAGCCGATCAGGCCATTCTCGTTGGGCTGGCCGAGCGTCGTGGCGACATTGACATCGACGATAGTGAAGGCCTCGCCCAGCAGCCAGGTTCGGCCCTCGAGCGCCCGGTCGAGGACGCTGAGCGCCTTGACCAGGTCCCGCCGGTCGGACGCGATCAGCGCTTCGTCTCCGCCGCGCCGGGCGCGGTTCCAATCGGCGCGGTCGATCTCGGTCTGGGCCCAGAAGCTCCATTGATAGGTCGCCGCCCGGTCGGCGGGGCGCGTTGGCCACAGCGGACCGCCCACCTTGTCGGCCAGGTAGAGGTTGATCGCCATCGACTCCCAGACGATCAGGCCGTCGTCATCGAGCACCGGCACGTGGCCATTGGGATTGATCGCGTCCATCGTGATCCGGTCCTGCGGCCGGGCGCGGGGGTCGAGCGGCGCGTGGCGGTAGCGCAAGCCCAGTTCCTCCAGAGCCACCAGGGCGCGGGCCGCGCGCGACTTCGACGAGCCGTAGAGGGTGAGCATGGACGGCCTCTGGGTTGCCGGCCGCAGCTTGGCGCAATCCGCACGCTTGCCAAAGCCTGCCGAACCGCGCCTAAGGCGTGGCGATGGCGCTTCGCGATTTCGCCCTGTTGGTTCTGGTCTGCCTGGTCTGGGCGGCGAACAACATCGTCTCGAAGTTCGTGGTCTCGTACATGGACGTCCCGCCGCTGTTCTACGCCGCGGTGCGGTTCGCCGTGGTGGCTGTGGTGGTGTTCCCCTGGCTACGGAACCCTCCGCAGCCCATCTGGCGGCTGCTGGTCGTGGCCCTGCTCATGGGCGGCGGCAATTTCGCCCTGATGTTCGTGGGCCTGAAGAGCTCCACCCCATCCTCCGTGGCGGTGGTCAGCCAGGTCATGGTGCCGATGACCACCTTCCTGTCGTTCATGCTGCTGGGCGAACGGCTGACACGGCGGCGGCTGTTCGGTATCGGGCTGACCCTGCTGGGCGCACTCACCGTCATGTGGGACCCGCATGGCTTCCGGATCGCGCCCGGCCTGCTCTTCGTCGTCGGCGCGGCCTTCATGGGCTCGCTCGGCGCGGTGATGCTGAAGCAGATGGACGGGCTGAAGCCGCTGCAGATGCAGGCCTGGGTGGGGCTTTCGTCGTTCCTGCCGCTGATCGCCCTGTCGGCGTGGCTGGAGCCGGGCGCGGCGGCCGTGGCCGTCGCCAGCGGCTGGCCCTTCGTCGCCGCGGTGCTGTTCTCGGGTCTGATCGTCTCGGTGGTCGGCCACACGCTCTATTACGGCCTGATCCAGCGCTATGAGGCCAACCTCATCTCGCCGTTGACCCTGATGACGCCGCTGGCCACCATCGGGCTCGGAGTCCTGATCACCCATGACCCCTTCGATGCGCGCATGGCCTTCGGGGCCGCCGTGGCGATCGCGGGCGTCCTCATCATCGCCCTGAGGCCCAACCAAGCCATGCTGCTGCTGCTCGCCCTGCGGAACCGCGACAAGTGAAACTCATCGAGGCCGCCTCGCCCAACTTCAACGAGCGCCTGGTCCCGCCGGACCTCGTGGTCCTGCACTATACCGGCATGCGCACAGGGCCGGAGGCGCTGGAACGGCTCTGCGCCGCCGACTCCAAGGTGAGCGCCCACTACATGGTCGAGGAGGACGGCCGGGTGTTCCGCCTGGTGCCCGAGGCCCGACGGGCCTGGCATGCGGGGCTGTCGTCCTGGAAGGGCGAGACCGACATCAACGGCCGCTCCATCGGCATCGAAATCGTCAATCCCGGCCACGAGTTCGGCTACCGTCCGTTCCCCGACGCCCAGATCGCCGCGGTGATCGCGCTGCTGGACGACATCCGCACCCGCTGGGACATCGAGGACGGCCGCATCGTCGGTCACGCCGATGTCGCCCCCGAGCGCAAGGAGGACCCCGGCGAGTTGTTTCCCTGGAAGCGGCTCGCCGAAGCCGGCCACGGCCTGTGGGTCGAGCCCGACGCCGCCCCGGGCCAGCCCCTGGGAGAGGGCGAGGAGGGGGCGGGCGTCTTCGCCCTGCAGGCCGGTTTCACCCGGCTGGGCTATGACTGCGCCCCGTCCGGCAAGTTCGACGCCCACACCGCCGCGGTGGTCCGCGCCTTCCAGCGGCATTGGCGCCCGGAGAAGGTGGATGGGATCGCGGACGGCATGACCCGCGCCCGGCTGATCGCCCTGCTGCGCGCCGCGGCCTAGCCGGGCCGTTCTCGGGCCCGCCGGGCCGGATCGGCGAGGGCCCAAGCTGAGTGGTGAACGGGCACATCGCTGCTCCCTTGCGCGCAATCTGCCCGAAAGGCGGGCGCCGGTGCGCCGCGCTCAGCGAACATGTTTGACGAACCGGGAATCCACCCATGCTCCGCGGGGGCGACTCGGCGGCTGATCGGGCGGCCGCAATCCCCGGGGAGGGGCCACTTGGCAAGTGCAGACGCGGGTCTCGTCCCGGAGCGGATTCTCGAGCTTTCGGAGCGGCTGTCGGCCGTGGCCGGCGGCAAGATCGGCGAGATCTCGGCGATTAACCGTCAGGCGAAGATGCTGGCCATTAACGCCCTGATCACCGCGGCGCGGGCGGGGGAGGCCGGCAAGGGCTTCGCCATCGTCGCCGAGGAGTTCAAGCGCATCGCCGCGGAGATCGACGAGGTGGCCGGGGCCATGGAGAGCCAGGTGCGAGCCGACCTGGCGGAGCTGTCGGCGGTGGGCGCGGCGATCCTCTCCCACCTGCGCGGCCAGCGGGTGGCCGACCTGGCGCTGAACGCTATCGAGATCATCGACCGCAATCTCTATGAGAGGACCTGCGACGTGCGCTGGTGGGCGACGGACTCCGCCGTGGTCGCTTGCGTCGCCGACCCCTCGGAGGCCGCCAGCCGCTTCGCCAGCGACCGGCTGAAGGTGATCCTGGACGCCTACACTGTCTATCTGGACCTGTGGATCTGCGACGCCAAGGGCAAGGTGGTGGCCACCGGTCGGCCGCAGCGCTACCGGCCGCGGTCGGGCTCAATGTCTCGCGCGAGCCCTGGTTCGAGCGGGCCGTTCGCACCCGCTCGGGCGACGAGTTCGTGGCCTGCGACGTGGAGCGGGCCGCGGCGCTGGAGAACGCCCCGGTCGCCACCTACGCCACCGCCATTCGCCGGGAGGGCCGTGCCGACGGGGCGGTGCTCGGCGTGCTGGGCATCCACTTCGACTGGAGCCCACAGGCCCACGCGGTGGTCGACGGCGTGCGGCTGACGGAGGAGGAGCGCGCCTGCTCCCGCGTCCTGCTGCTGGACCACGCCGGCCGTATCCTGGCTTCGTCGGACCGCAAGGGCGAACTGGACGAGGTGTTCCGCCTGCCGTCGGACGCCGCCGACCTGGGCAGCTACGCCGCCGACGGCGTCACGGTCGGCTACGCCCTGACTCCGGGCTACGAGACCTATCGCGGCCTGGGCTGGTTCGGCTGCATCGCCCAGCGCGAGTCCGGGGCGGGCGCTGGCCGCGCGCGTGGACACGCAGCTTGACCGCCGCCACCGCAACCCTCACTTATCCCCGCGATCAGACGGCCGGGCGGTCGCGGCGGCGCAAGCCGTCGAGGAAAGTCCGGGCTCCACAACGACATGGCGGCGGGTAACGCCCGCCGAGGGCGACCTCAGGGATAGCGCCACAGAAAGCAAACCGCCCGGACCTCGGTCCGGGTAAGGGTGAAAGGGTGGGGTAAGAGCCCACCGCGGGCCTGGTGACAGGACCGGCATGGCAAGCCCCGCCAGGAGCAAGACCGAATAGGGACGCTGCGCCCATCTCGCATGGGCAGGACTGTCGTAGGTCCGAGGCGTCCGGGTAGGTCGCGAGAACCGTCCCGCGAGGGACGGTCCAGAGGAATGATCGCCGCGCCGGTTCGCCGGCGGCACAGAACCCGGCTTATAGGCCGTCTGATCCCTTCATCCGTCCACGGTGCTTCGAAAACGCCGGTTATACTTAACGCGTTCGATGTATGTTCTGTGAATTGTTTACGCGCATTAACCATAAGTCGGTGCGACATCTTTGAATTTGCGTGAAATCACCACCTAGAGTCATTGTTTCCCAATTGATCCCATGTTAACCCAATCATCGTCCGCTGAGGTATGGGGCGCGTCGCGGCGGGGCGGGGCGCGTGAGCCATCCGAAGGCGGGGAGGGGCGGCCCATTCGGGGCCGCCGATTGGGGTTTCGGCGGGATGTTTCTCTCGACATTCGAGAAACAATTGGACGCCAAGCGGCGCATCGTTGTGCCGCAGGAGTTTCGCGCCCTGGTCTCTGGCCCCTTCGACGGAATCATCTGCTTTCCATCCATTGAAGCCGATTGCATCGAGGGCGGCGGGAAAGCCTTGTTCGACCGCTACCTGTCGCTGATCGAAGAGATGCCGTTCGGCGACCCAACGCGCTCGGCGCTGGAATTCTCCGTCCTGGGCGGCCAGGCGAAGATGAGCTTCGACACCGCCGGTCGCATCACCCTGCCCGAACAGCTCTGCGACATGTTCGGTCTCACCGACGAGGTTGTCCTGGTGGGCCTCGGGGACCGGTTCCAGATCTGGGAGCGGGAGGCCTTCCAAGGCTATCGCGCCGCCCAGCGCGAACTGGCCCGCGAGGGCCTGGCCCAGCTCCGCGCCCAGCAGCGCGCCGCCAAGCTGGGGGTGGCCTGACTTGGACGACGCCCCCCATGTCTCGGTCCTGCTCGATGAAGTCGTCGCGGCCCTGGAGCCCGGCCCCGGCAAGCTGATCGTCGACGGCACCTTCGGGGCCGGAGGCTATTCCCGCGCCCTGCTGGCCACCGGCGCCCAGGTGACGGCCTTCGACCGCGACCCCAGCGCCGCGCGCTTCGCCGAGGGTCTGGGCGACCGGTTCCGGCTGATCGAGGCCTGCTTCTCGGAGATGGACGAGGAACTTGGCGAGGCCGCCGTCGACGGCGTGGCTCTCGATCTCGGCGTCTCCTCCATGCAGATCGACGAGGCCGAGCGCGGCTTCTCGTTCATGCGCGACGGCCCGCTGGACATGCGCATGGGCGCTGACGGTCCGACGGCCGCCGACCTGGTCAACACCGCCGAGCCGGCCGAGCTGGCGCGGATTTTCTGGGTCTATGGCGAGGAGCGCGAGTCCCGACGGATCGCCCGGGCCATCGTGCGGCGGCGCGAGACCGAACCCTTCACCCGCACCCTGGACCTGGCCGAGCACATCGAGCGCGCCCTGGGCGGCCGTCGCGGTGCCAAGGTGCATCCAGCGACCCGCGCCTTCCAGGGCCTGCGGATCGCGGTCAATGACGAACTGGCCGAGCTGGAGGCAGGCCTGGTGGCCGCCGAGCATGTGCTGAAGGCCGGTGGCCGGCTGGCGGTGGTCACCTTCCACTCGCTGGAGGACCGGATCGTGAAGGCCTTCTTCACCGTCCGCGCCGGCAAGACCCCTGGCGGCTCGCGCCACGCGCCCCCGGTGGAGGCCAAGGGTCAGCCCAGTTTCAACCTGCTGTTCAATGGCGCCCACGCCCCGTCCGACGACGAGGTCCGGGCCAATCCGCGCGCCCGCTCGGCCAAGCTGCGCGCGGCCGTGCGCACCGAGGCCCCGGTCTGGAGGGAAGCCGCATGAGTGTTTTCAGCCGTAAGATCAGGGGATTCCGACTGGTCGACGTGGTCGCCGCGGGCCTGCTGGTGGCGATCATCCTGTCGGTCTACCTGGCCAAGACCATCGCCGGGGGCGAGCGGACCGAGATCGCCACGGTGGAGAAGCAGATCGAGGCCGAGCGCGACCGCATCCGCCTGCTGCAGGCCGAGGTCGCCCACCTGGAGCAGCCCTCGCGGATCGAGCAGCTCTCGGCCGCCCACCTGGGCATGGCGCCGATGGCGGCCAAGAACGAGATCACCCCCGAGACCCTGGGCGACGTCATGCTCGCCGCCCAGCTCAAGGCCGCGACCGCCAAGCGTGCGGCCGAGCCTCCCAAGGTCGAGGTCGCCGCCCCGGTCGAACCGGCCGCCAAGCCGCTGACCCAGGTTGCGCGCGTCAGCATCCCGGGCGTGCAGCAATGACCATGGCCCATCCGTCCTTCCAGCCGCCGGGCTGGCGCTGGCTGAAGGCCCAGGTCTGGGGCCTGGAGCATGCCTTCGAGCGCGCCAAGGCGGCGGGCAAGGCAGAGGACGACACCCGCATCCGCATCTTCTTCGTCCTGGCCCTGTTCTCGGCCAGCTTTCTGACGCTGGCCATCGGCGCCACCAACTCCGCGGTGTTCTCCAACCTCGGACGCGGCGATGGCGGCGCGGCGGCGGTCGGTTCGGCGCGGGCCGACCTGGTGGACCGCAACGGCGCCATGCTGGCCGCCGACCTACTGCACTACGGGCTCTACATCGATCCGCAGGAGATCTGGGACAAGGGCGAGGTCCGTCGCGCCTTGCTCGGCTCCATCCCCTCGCTCACCCCCGCGCGGCTGAACAGGGCGCTCAACGGCCAGCGCCGCACCTTCGTGCTGGGCGGGCTGACGCCTGAGTCCCGGGCCAGGGTCCATGCGCTCGGCCTGCCGGGGGTCACCTTCGAACGCGAGGAGCGCCGGGTTTATCCCCTGGGCCAGACCGCGGCGCACCTGATCGGCTTCGCCGACACCGGCGGGGTCGGGCTGGCCGGCGCCGAGCGGGCGCTGAACGACCTCGCCCACCAGAACGCCGCCGCGGGTGCGCCGGTGGCCCTGTCCATCGACCTGCGGGTCCAGGCCGCCCTCGAGGACGAGCTCTACAAGGCCGCCACGCTGCATCAGGTGAAGGGCGCCGTCGGCATCGTCACCAACGTCCACACCGGCGAGATCCTAGGCGTGGCGAGCTATCCGACCTTCGATCCCAACCAGGCGGGGAAGAGCTCGCCGGACGCCCTGACGAACCGGGCCGCGGCCTCGGTCTACGAGATGGGCTCCACCTTCAAGGTGTTCACCGTGGCGCTGGGCCTGGATTCCGGGACCGCGACCCTGGCCTCGACCTTCGACGCGCGCGCGCCGCTGACCATGAACGGCCGGACGATCCGCGACTACCACGCCGAGAACAAGGTGATGTCAGTGTCAGACATCTTCATCCACTCGTCCAACATCGGCACCACCAAGCTGGCCCTGCAAGCCGGCTCCGGCACGGTGCAGAAATATTACAAGGCTTTCGGCCTGACCACGGCCGCGCCGGTAGAGCTGCGCGAGAGCGCCAAGCCGATCGTGCCGCGCCGCTGGGACGACAATGATGTGGCCTCGACCTCGTTCGGCCACGCGATATCGGTCTCGCCGCTGGCCGTGGCCGCAGGCATGGGCTCGGTCCTCAATGGCGGGACCTATGTGCCGCTGACCATCCGGCCGGTGAAGCCCGGCTTCCGGCCAAAGGGCGCGCGCGCGGTCTCCGAGGAGACCTCCCGCGCCATGCTGGACCTGATGCGGGTCAACGTGGTGCGCGGCACCGGCGGCAAGGCCAATGCGCCAGGCATGCGGGTGGGCGGTAAGACGGGTTCGGCCAACAAGGTGATCGGCGGGCGCTACTCGAACAACATCCTCGTCTCGTCCTTCGCGGCGGTGTTTCCCACCGACGGCCCGCTGGACGCCGACCGCTATTTCGTGCTGATCCTCATGGACGAACCCAAGGGCACGTCGGAGACCTACGGCTTTGCCACCGGCGGCTGGACGGCCGCTCCGGCGGCGGGCCGGGTGATCGACCGCATCGGACCGTTCCTGGGCGTCGACCGCCGCCCCGAGGTGGTGGGAACGACGCCGGCCGAGGCCGTGGTGCCGATCGAGAGCGAGCACTGATGAGCCGGCGTCTCTCAGACTTGGTAGCCCGAGATCTCGCCGAAGATCCGGCGATCGAGGGCGTCACCGCCGACAGCCGCAAGGTGCGTCCGGGCTTCCTGTTCGCGGCCCTGCCAGGCTCGAAGGTCGACGGGCGCGAGTTCGCGGCCAAGGCCGTGGCGGGCGGCGCCGTGGCGGTGATCTCCGGCGAGGACATTCCAGGCCTCGGCGTTCCGGTGATCGTCGTCGCCGATCCGCGCCGTGCCTATGCGCTGGCCGCCCGCGCCTTCTGGGGCGCGCAGCCGCCCGTGGTGGTGGCGGTGACGGGCACCAACGGCAAGACCTCGGTCGCCGCCTTCTGCCGCCAGATCTTCAACCGCGCGGGCCGCAAGGCCGCCAGCATGGGCACGCTTGGCGTTCGCGCCACGGGCCCGAGCCTGGACGTGCAGCTGACTCCGCCCGGCCTGACCACCCCCGACGCGGCCGACGTGGCCGAGCTGATGGCCAGGCTCGCCGGCCTGGGCGTGACCCACCTGGCGCTGGAGGCCTCCTCGCACGGGGTGGACCAGCGTCGCCTCGACGGGGCCGAGCTGACGGCCGCGGGATTCCTGAACCTGACCCAGGACCACCTCGACTATCACGGCACCATGGGCGTCTATCGCGAGGCCAAGCTGCGGCTGTTCAACGCCCTGCTGCCGCGCGGACGCACCGCTGTCCTGAACAGCGACTCCGACGCCTACGAGGCCTTCGCCAGCGCCGCGGTCACCTCGGGCCAGACCGTCATGTCGGTCGGGGCGGCGGGGCAGGGCCTGGTCCTGCTGGCCCGGACGCCGACCCCCGAGGGCCAGGCGCTGAAGATCGGCTTCAAGGACAGGATCTACGACGTGCGACTGCCGCTGGTCGGCGGTTATCAGGCGTCCAATGTCCTGGTGGCCGCGGGCTTGTGCATCGCCGCGGGCGAGGACCCAGCGACGGTGATGGCCGCGCTGGAGACCCTGGAAGGCGCGCCGGGCCGGCTGCAGCACGTCGGGGCGGGGCTGCGCGGCGGCGAGGCCTATGTGGACTATGCCCATACCCCTGACGGGCTGGAGACGGTGCTCCAGGCCCTGCGGCCGCACGTTGAGGGCCGGCTGATCGTGGTGTTCGGCGCCGGCGGCGACCGCGACAAGGCCAAGCGCCCGCTGATGGGCGCGGCGGCGGCCAACCATGCCGACATCGCCATCGTCACCGACGACAATCCGCGCAGCGAGGCCCCGGCCGAGATCCGGGCCCAGGTCCTGGCCGGCGCCCCTGGCGCCAGGGAGATCGGCGACCGCCGCAAGGCCATCCAGGCCGCCGTCGCCCTGATGGCCAAGGGCGATGTCCTGGTGGTGGCCGGCAAGGGCCACGAGCAGGGCCAGACCATCGCCGGCGTGGTCCATCCCTTCGACGACGTGACCGAGGTCGCCACCGCCCTGGAGCCTGTCCATGGCTGAGCCGCTCTGGACCGCCGAGGAGATCGCCAAGGCCGTCGACGGTAAGGTTACCGGCGACGACTTCGCCGTGCACGGGGTCTCCATCGACACCCGCTCCATCGAGACCGGCGACCTGTTCGTCGCCCTGGCCGGGGTGCGCGACGGCCACGAGTTCGTCAGCCAGGCCCTGGCGGCCGGGGCCACGGGCTCGCTGGCGTCTCGGCCGATCGAAGGCTCGGCCGTGATGGTGGAAGATACCTTCAAGGCATTGGAAAAACTGGGGGAAGCAGCTCGCGATCGAGCGCCTCGGGCGCGGCGCGGCGCGGTCACCGGTTCGGTCGGTAAGACCAGCGTCGCCCAGGCCGTCCGGGCCGGACTGATGCTGGCAGGCAAGGGCCATTCGTCGGTCAAGAGCTACAACAACCATATCGGCGTTCCGCTGACCCTGGCGCGGATGCCGCGCGACACCGAGCGCGCAGTGTTCGAGATCGGCATGAACCACGAGGGCGAGATCGCGCCGCTATCGCGCTTCGTCCGACCCCACGCCGTGGCGATCACCACGGTGGGCCCCGTGCATGTGGAGAACTTCCCGGACGGCGAGGCGGGCGTGGCCCGCGCTAAGGCCGAGATCTTCGCCGGCATCGAGCCGGGCGGCGTGGCGGTGCTGAACGCCGACAACAAGTGGTTCGAGCTCTTGAGCGCCGAGGCCCGCAAGGCCGGGGCGGAGGTCCGCAGCTTCGGCTCCGGCGAGGCCTGCGACGCGCGGCTGATCGACTTCCAGCCCCAATCCGGTCACGCGATGGTCCAGGCTCGCCTGCACGGCAAGGCGCTCGACTTCCCGATCCTGCAGACCGGCTTCCACTGGGGCCCCAACAGCATGGCCGTGCTGCTGATGCTGGAGGCGCTGGACGTCGACCTGGGCGACAGCCTGGCGGCGTTGGGCAGCTTCGAGCCCCTGGCCGGCCGCGGGGCGGAACGTCAGATCCGGCTGCCGGCCGGCGCCTTCACCTTGATCGACGAGAGCTACAACGCCAATCCGATCTCCATGGCCGCGGCCTTCGCCTCGCTGGGCGCGCGCAAGCCCGCGGGGCGGCGGATCGTCGCGCTCACCGACATGCTGGAATTGGGCGCCGAAGGCCCCGCATTCCACGCGGGGCTGGCCGAACCGCTAGCGAGCGCCAGGGTCGACCTGGTCTTTTGCGCAGGCCCCCTGATGAAATCGCTGTGGGACGCCCTTCCGTCGACTCGGCGCGGGGGCTACGCCGAGACAGCGGCCGAGCTTGGGCCGCTGGTCGCCCAGGCCGCAGAGCCTGGCGACCTTGTGATGGTCAAGGGTTCGAACGGCTCGAAAGCCGGTGCGGTGACCGCCGCGCTGACGCTGCTCGACGCGCGTTCCGGGGAGGCGGGCTGATGCTCTATTGGCTGTATGAGCAGCTCTCGGCCGGTGGGCATATCCCTGTCCTCAACCTGCTGAAATACCTGACCTTCCGCACGGGCATGGCGCTGTTCACGGCGCAGCTCGTGGTCGTGCTGCTCGGCTCGCGCTTCATCCGTTTCATGCAGATCAAGCAGGGCAAGGGCCAGCCGATCCGCAAGGAGGGCATCGAGCGCCACGTGATCGAGAAGGCCGGCACGCCCACCATGGGCGGGGTGATGATCCTGGCCGGACTGCTGGTCGGCACCCTGCTGTGGGCCGACCTCAGCAATGTCTACATCTGGGCCGTGCTGCTGGTGACGGCGGGATACGGCACGCTGGGCTTCCTCGACGACTATGCCAAGGTCGCCAAGCAGACCACTGAGGGGGTGTCCGGTCGCCTGCGGCTGATCCTCGAGATCCTGATCGCCGTGGCGGCGATCACAATGATCATCCTGTTTGGGTCCAACCCGCCGGAATCCCCGAACCTTTCGACCTCGATCGCCTTCCCGGTGTTCAAGCAGCTGGTGGTCGACCTGGGCTGGTTCTACCTGGCCTTCGGGGCCTTCATCATCGTCGGCGGCGGCAATGGGGTGAACTTCACCGACGGCCTCGACGGCCTGGCCATCGTGCCGGTGATGATCGCCGCGGCCGCCTTCGGCCTGATCGCCTACCTGGTCGGCAACTATGTCTTCTCCCAGTACCTGCAGCTGCACTTCGTCCCCGGCGTGGGCGAGGCGGCGGTCTATTGCGGGGCCATGATCGGCGCCGGCCTGGGCTTCCTCTGGTACAACGCCCCGCCGGCCAAGATATTCATGGGCGACACCGGCTCCCTGGCGCTGGGCGGCGGCATCGGCGCGGTGGCCGTGGCCACCAAGCACGAGATCGTGCTGGGCCTGATCGGCGGGCTCTTCGTGCTGGAGACGCTGTCGGTGATGATCCAGGTCGCCTACTTCCGGATGACCGGCAAGCGGGTCTTCCTCATGGCGCCGATCCACCACCATTTCGAGAAGCTCGGCTGGTCGGAGTCCACCGTGGTGATCCGCTTTTGGATCATCTCGATGATGCTGGCCCTGCTGGGTCTCGCCACCTTGAAGCTGCGGTAGGGGAGGGCTCGCACAGTCATGATCCCGGTCCGTGGCTTCGAAGGCAGGACGGTCGCCGTTTTCGGTTTGGCGCGCACGGGTCTGACCGCGGCGCAAGCCCTGCTGGCCGGCGGGGCCAAGGTGGCCCTGTGGGACGAACGCCCGGAAGGCCGTGCGGCGGCGCAGGCCCTGGGTCTGCCGCTGCTGGACCTCACCACCGCCGACTGGTCGCAGTTCGCCGCCCTGATGCTGTCGCCGGGCGTGCCGCTGACCCATCCTGCCCCGCACTGGACGGTGGAGCGCGCCAAGGCCGCTGGAGTCGAGATCGTCGGCGACATGGAGCTGTTCGCCCGCGCCGTGAACGCCGCGCCCGAGCACAAGCGTCCGAAGATCGTCGCCATCACCGGCACCAACGGCAAGTCGACCACCACGGCCCTGATCGGCCATATCTGCGCCAGCGCCGGCCGCGACACCCGCATTGGCGGCAATATCGGCGTGGGCGTCCTGGGCCTGGACGACATGCACGGCGGCGCTGTCTACGTGTTGGAGATGAGCTCTTACCAGCTCGACCTGACCCACAGCCTGAAGCCCGACGTCTCGGTGCTGCTGAACATCTCGCCCGACCACCTGGAACGGCACGGCGGCATGGAGGGCTATGTGGCCGCCAAGCGCCGCGTGCTGCTGAACCAGGGCAAGGGCGACACGGCCGTCATCGGGGTGGACGATCCCTGGGGCCAGCGGATCTGCACCGAGATCACCGCCGCCAACCGCCGGACCATCGTGCCGATCTCGGCCTCCAAGGCCATGGGCCGCGGCGCCTATGTGCTGCAGGGCCTGCTCTATGACGCCACCGGCGAGCGGGCGACCGAGATCGCTGACCTGCTGCGGGCCCGCTCCCTGCCGGGACGGCACAACTGGCAGAACGCCGCGGCCGCATACGCCGCCGTGCGCGGCCTGGGCGTCTCGCCGCAGGAAGCGGCCGAGGGGCTGATGACCTTCCCGGGCCTGGCGCACCGGATGGAGACCGTTGGTCAGGTCGGCCGCGTGCGCTTCGTCAACGACAGCAAGGCCACCAATACCGACGCGGCCCGCCAGGCCATGTCCAGCTATCCCAAGTTCTACTGGATCGCCGGCGGCGAGCCGAAGACCGGCGGTATCGACTCGCTGGCCGACCTCTTCCCGCGCATCGAGAAGGCCTATCTGGTCGGCGACGCCCAGGCCGCCTTCGCCAAGACCCTGAAGGGCAAGGCCCAGGTCGCCGAGTGCGGGACGATCGAGGCCGCTGTCGCCGCGGCCTATGCCGACGCCGCGGCCACCGGCCAGGACGCCATCGTCCTGCTGTCGCCGGCCTGCGCCTCTTTCGACCAATTCGCCGACTTCGAGGCCCGCGGCGAGGCGTTCCGGGGCGCGGTCATGGGCCTGAGCCAGCCCGCGGCCAAAGGCGCGCGCGCCTAGGCCGCACCGGCCCGGTCAAGAAGATTTAACCATGGGCAGGTCTTCTGCAGAACACGGAAGCCCACATGCGAACCGCTTCGATGGACCCGCGATGAAACCCACCCAAGCCCATGCCTTCGCCCGCAGCGACAGGTCGCAGATGGGCGTGTGGTGGTGGACCACCGATCACTGGATGCTGGGCGCCGTCGCGGCCCTGATCGCCACCGGCGTCTTGATGTCCTTCGCCGCCAGCCCGGCGGCGGCGGCGCGCCTCAACATCGGCGACCCGTTCCATTTCGCCGTGCGCCAGTGCGTCTTCGCCGTGGCCGGCGCGGCCATCCTGGTCTCGGCCTCGATGCTGGACGGGCGAGGGGTCAGGCGCGCGGCCTTCTTCATCTACCTGATCGCCATCGCCGTGATGATCGCCCTGCCGTTCATGGGCCATAGCGCCAAGGGCGCGACCCGGTGGATCAGCTTCGCGGGTTTCACCCTGCAGCCGTCGGAATTCATGAAGCCGGCCCTGATCGTGCTGGTCTCCTGGATGTTCTCCGAGGGGCAGAAGGGGCAGGGGGTGCCCGGCGTCTCCATCGCCTTCGGGCTCTATTTCCTGTCGGTGGGCCTGCTGCTGATCCAGCCGGACGTCGGCCAGACCGTGCTGATCACCGTGGCCTTCGGCGCGGCCTTCTGGATGGCGGGCGTGCCGCTTTCCTGGGTGATGCTGCTGGGCGGGGTGGCGGTGGTGGGCCTCTCCTCGACCTATTTCCTGTTCCCGCACGTGGCCAGCCGGGTCGACCGCTTCCTGAGCCCTGAGCGCGCCGACACCTTCCAGGTGGACCGGGCGGCCGAGGCCATCGCCGGCGGCGGTCTGTTCGGACGCGGTCCCGGCGAAGGGGTGCTGAAGCGCAACATCCCCGACGCCCACACCGACTTCATCTATTCCGTGGCGGCCGAGGAGTACGGCCTGATCTTCTCCCTGTTGCTGATCTCGATCTTCGCCTTCATCGTGGTGCGCGGGCTCTACAAGTCGATGAAGCTGTCGGATCCCTTCGAGCAGGTGGCGGCCGCGGGGCTGTTCGTGCTGGTGGGCCAGCAGGCCTTCATCAACATCGCGGTGAACCTCAACATGATCCCGACCAAGGGCATGACCTTGCCGTTCATCTCCAGCGGCGGGTCGTCCATCATGGCCATCAGCCTGACCCTGGGCATGGCCTTGGCGCTCACCCGTCGCCGCCCGGGCGCCTATTCCCAGACCGAGGGCCTCGCCAAGGCCGGCGCCTTCGCCTAAACGCTGGCCATGGCAAAGATCGCCGTCGTCGCCGCCGGGGGCACCGGGGGCCATCTGTTTCCCGCCCAGGCCCTTGCCGAGGCGCTGATCGCGCGCGGCTGGCGGATCGTGCTCGCCAGCGACGAACGCGTCGCGGCCTTCGCCGGGAGCTTCCCGGCCGAGGAGCGCATCGGGCTGTCGGCCCGGACCTACAAGCCGCGCGATCCGGTGGGCATGGCCCTGGCCGGCGTCTCGATCGTCCGCGGCGTGATGCAGGCGCGCAAGGCCTTCGCCCGGATCGATCCCGACGTGGTGGTGGGCTTCGGCGGCTATCCCTCGGTTCCGGGCCTGCTGGCCGGGATCACCCAGGGCCGGCCGACGGTGATCCACGAACAGAACGCGGTCATGGGCCGGGCCAACCGCCAGCTGGCGGGCTATGTCCGGGCCGTGGCCTGCGCCTTCCCGATGCTGCAGAAGGCGCCGGAGAAGGTGGCCAGGAGCGCCGTGGTGGTTGGAAATCCCGTGCGTCCGGAGATCCGCGCCCTGGCTGAGCTGCCTTATGTCGCCCCCGAGGCGGACGGCCCGATCCGCATCCTGATCACCGGCGGCAGCCAGGGCGCGCGGCTGCTGTCCGAATTGCTGCCGGAGGCGATCCGCAAGCTGCCTGAGAGCCTGCGCCAACGCCTGACGGTGCAGCAGCAGACCCGGCCGGAATCCATGGAGATCGCCCGCCAGATCTATGCGGACGCCATGGTGGTCGCCGAGATCGCGCCGTTCTTCCGCGACATGGCGGGACGGCTGCGTGACGCCCACCTGGTGATCGGCCGCTCGGGGGCGGGCTCGGTCTGCGAGTTCGCCGTGGCCGGCAAGCCCGCCATTCTCATCCCGCTTGCCATCGCGCTGGACGACGACCAGGGCCAGAACGCCCGGGTGCTGGTCGAGGCCGGGGGCGCCGAGGTCTGCCGCGAGAGCCAGCTCACGATCGATGTCATGGCGACCGCGCTGGAAAAGCTGCTGACCAATCCCGAGCGCCTGGTCCGCATGGCCGCGGGTTCGCGCTCGATCGCCAAACCCGACGCCGCCGAACGGCTGGCCGACCTCGTCGAGAAGACCGCCGCCAAACGATGAACAAGCGTCCCGTCCCTTTCGCCCTCGGCCCCGTCCATTTCATCGGCATCGGCGGCATCGGCATGAGCGGCATCGCCGAGATCATGCTGCGCATCGGCTATACGGTGCAGGGCTCCGACGCCAAGGCCGGCCCCAACACCGAGCGGCTGCAGAAGCTGGGCGCCAAGGTGTTCATCGGCCAGGACCCGGCCAATGTTGAAGGCGCCTCGGCCATCGTCTATTCGACCGCCATCAAGGCCGACAATCCCGAGATGGTCGCCGCGCGCGAGCAGCGCCTGCCGCTGGTCCATCGCGGCGAGATGCTGGCCGAACTGACCCGCCACCAGTTCTCCGTGGCCATCGCCGGCACCCACGGCAAGACCACCACCACCTCGATCGTCGCGGCGCTGCTCGACGCTGGCGGCCTGGACCCGACGGTGATCAACGGCGGGATCATCAATGCCTATGGCGCCAACGCCAAGGTGGGCGAGGGCGACTGGATGGTCGTGGAGGCCGACGAGAGTGACGGCACCTTCCTGCGTCTGCGCTCGACCTGCGGCATCGTCACCAATATCGATCCTGAGCACCTGGACTATTACGGCGACTTCGACACCGCCAAGAAGGCCTTCCAGACCTTCGTCGAGGGAGTGCCCTTCTATGGCTTCACGGCGGTCTGCACCGACCATCCCGAGGTCCAGGCCATGGCCGCCCGAGTGGTGAACCGCCGGCTGGTCGCCTACGGAACCAATCCCCAGGCCGAGGTCCGCGCCGAGAAGATCAGCATGGGACCCGACGGCTCGCGGTTCGACGCGATCTTCGCGCCCCAGCACGGGGAGGTCACCCGCCTGGACAACCTGCACCTGCCGATGGCCGGCCAGCACAATGTCCTGAACGCCCTGGGCGCCATCGCCGTGGCCCGCGAGCTGGGGGTGTCGGGCGAGGACATCCGCAAGGGCCTGGCCGGCTTCGGCGGGGTGAAGCGGCGCTTCACCACCACCGGCGTTGCGGGTGGTGTCCGCGTGATCGACGACTACGGCCACCACCCGGTGGAGATCTCCTCGGTGCTGAAGGCCGCCCGCGCGGTGACCGAGGGCCGGGTGATCGCCGTGGTCCAGCCGCACCGCTATTCGCGCCTGCACGACCTGTTCGCCGAATTCTGCGGCTGCTTCAACGACGCCGACACGGTGATCGTCGCCGACGTCTATACGGCCGGCGAGAGCCCCATCGAGGGGATCAGCCGCGACGCCCTGGTCGAGGGGCTGCGCCGCTTCGGCCATCGGCGGGTGCTCGCCCTGGAGAGCCCGGCCGACCTGGCCCGCATGGTGGCCGAGGAAGCCCGGGACGGCGACCTCGTGGTCTGCCTGGGCGCCGGCGACATCACCACCTGGGCCTACGCCCTGCCGGGCCAGCTCGAGGCCCTGGCCAGGTGAGCTGGCGCGACGCCCTGCCGGCGGTGCGCGGGAAGCTGCTGCGCGACGAGCCGCTCGGCCCGTTCACCTGGTTCCGGGTCGGCGGACCGGCCGAGGTGCTGTTCCTGCCGGCCGACCACGCGGACCTGGCCGCCTTCCTTCGGGAACTGCCGTCGGGCGTTCCGGTGGCCGTCCTGGGCGTCGGGTCGAACGTCATCGTCCGTGACGGCGGGGTTGAGGGCGTGGTCATCCGCCTGGCGGGCCGGGCCTTCGCGGGCGTGGAGGTTTCGGCGGCCGAGCATCGCATCACGGTCGGCGCCGCCGCCCTGGACTCTGCCGTGGCGCGGGCCGCGGGCAAGGCCGGCCTGGCGGGACTGGAGTTCTACGCCGGCATCCCCGGCTCCATCGGCGGCGCCCTGACCATGAACGCCGGCTGCTACGGCGCCGAGACCAGGGACGTGCTGGTCTCGGCCTGGGGCTATGACCGCTCGGGCCAGAGGCGCGACTTCCTGCTGGAAGATTTCGGCTACACCTATCGCCACAGTCAGGCCCCGCCCGGCATGATCTGGATCGAGGCCGTCTTCCAGGCCTGGCCCGACGATCCCGCCGCCGTCGAGGCGCGGATGGCCGAGATCACCTCCCGGCGCGAGACCACCCAGCCGATCCGCGAGAAGACCGGCGGCTCGACCTTCAAGAACCCACCCGGCCAGTCGTCCTGGAAGCTGGTGGACGCCGCCGGCTGGCGCGGCAAGGCCTATGGCGGTGCGATGTTCTCGCCGCTGCACGCCAACTTCCTGATCAACGCCGGCGAGGCGACCGCCGCCGACCTGGAAGGTCTGGGCGAGGCCGTGCGGGCCGATGTAAAGGCCAAGCTGGGGATCGAGCTGGAATGGGAAATTAAGCGCATCGGGCGGCCCGGTTGACCCTGAAACGAGAAACGCCGCCGATCTCGCGAACGGCGGCGTTCAAGCGCCTCGAGGGTCGGCGCCCCTAGGCGAGGCCGGGCACCAGCCGGCGACGGTTGGCGCGGAGCATGGAGCCCACCCCGCCGAAGCCGACGATCATCATCGCCCAGGTCGAAGGCTCGGGAATGGCCGAGGTGATCATGTGGACTGTGCCCATGACGTAGGCCTTGTTGGGATAGGAGGTGTAGACCAGCTCCGTCTTTTTCTTCTTCCTTCCGTGGTGCCAGTAATAGCTGGTGACCTCCTCGACCTTGCCTTCCTTGGTCAGGAAGGTCTCGGTCAGGGCGCCGCCGGAGAAGAAGCCGGCGATCTCAAGGGTGTAGGTGTCCTTGCCGAACGTGAACATGTTCTGCAGCGAGTTGGACTCGACGCTCACCTGGTCGGCGCAGCCGTAGGTGTTGATGCCCGACCCCGGCGTTCCGCCGTACTTGCAGGCGCCGTTCGTGCCGTTGTTCGGCGTCTCGTCGTGGTGGAAGGTGAACTCGAAGGTCTGCGCCCCGACATCGTTGCCGTCGACCGAGACGTCAGTCGTGAACAGCAGCTTGATCGAGGTGAGCGACGTGCCGGTGATCGGCCAGTTGTTGTGCTGGAACTCGCCCAGCTGAAACGGGCCGTCGCTGCCACCGCTGACCAGGTCGTCGGTCACCACGCCGTTGCCTGTGAAGGTGTAGCTGCTTTGCTTGGTCCCGAGCGCCGGCGTCCCCCAGCTGGCCGTCGAGGTCGGCGAGCCGTTGGCGATGGTGATGCCCGAGCCTGGGGTCGGATCGCTCCAGGCGGCGCTGACATTGCTGAACACCACGACGCCGGCGGTGGCGGGCGAGACCGCGGCGGCCGAGGCGGCGAGGGTCGCGGCGACGGCAAGCGCACGGGAATTCGACTTGAAGTCCATAATGTTAGTCCCCCAAGCGCCGCCAGGCAGCGCAGTCTTAATGAGAACCTTAACCATTTCTTAATAGACATTCAAGGTTGTCGAATCGCCGAGATGCTCGTGGAGACATGCCGATGTTGGAGAACTCCAAGTCATCGACAGGTCTTCGCCTGAAGAACACCAGATAGGCGAAGAATTCGCCGGCTGGTTGTCAGGTGAGGCGTTCTGGTCGCTTGGCGCGCGACTAAAGCGCCTTCTCGCTGGGCACGAGCCGCACGCTGGCGGTGGCGCGGGCGATGAGCGCGCCGGCGCCGTCCATCAGGGTGGCCTCCACGAAGCCCACCGTCTTGCCCAGTTGCACCACCTGGCCCTCGCCGAACAGCGGGCCGGCGACGGCCGGCTTCAGGTAGGTCACGCTCATGCCGATCGTGGCGGTGTAGAGGGCTCCGTCTGTGTGGGCGAAGACCGCCGGGCCCATGGTGTCGTCGAGCATCGCGGCCAGGAAGCCGCCCTGGATGAAGCCCGCGGGGTTGAGGAACTCCGGCCGCCCCTCGAACCCCATGCGGATCCACCCGTCGGCGGGACGGGCGTCCAGCACATGCCAGCCCAGCAGCTTGGCGCAGGGCGGCAGAGGCAGGCGGTCGAGGGCGGTGGCGACGGGGGCGAGGGCGGTGGCGACGGTCATGGCGATCTCCGGTTCGGCCGAGACTCTGCGCCCCGCCTCCCGCCAGCGTGGTGTCAGCAACATTGATCCCGCGATCGGCGATGTCTTGACAGGACTCTGCGCGTGGCGCACCCGCCGGAGCATGCGTATTGCTCTCCTCGCGGCCGCCGCCGCCACCCTCGTTGCGACGCTCCCGGCCCAGGCCGCCGACCTCGCCGCCACCGCCGCCACCCTGCGCGAAAAAGCGCTCTCCGACCCCACGGCCTGGGAGGTGACGGAGTCGCTGACCACCGAGATCGGCGCCCGGCCGCAGGGCTCGCCCGCCATGGACCGCGCCCGCGACTGGGGCGTGGAGAAGCTGAAGAGCCTCGGCTTCACCAATGTCCATGTGGAGACCTTCGAGACCAGCTCCTGGCTGCGCGGCGCGGAGTCCGCCGAGATCGTCGCGCCCTATCCACAGAAGCTGCAGGTCCTGGGCCTGGGCCGATCGACGCCGACGCCTCCCGGCGGGATCGAGGCCGAGGTGGTGCTGTTCAAGGGCCTGGCCGAGCTGATGGCCCAGCCGCCCGGTTCGCTGAAGGGCAAGATCGCCGTGGTCACCCAGGTCATGCGGCGCACACAGGGGATCGAGGGCTACGCCTCGGGAGTCGGGCCGCGGGCCATCGGCGGCGTCGAGGCCGCCAAACGTGGGGCCGTCGCCTATCTGGTCCGGTCGGTCTCCACCGACGACACCCGCCTGCCGCACACCGGCGGCGCGGCGCACTCGGGCATCCCCATGGCCGCGCTCTCCACACCCGACGCCGAGCTGCTTGAGCACATGGTCGCGCGCGGCAAGCCTGTGCGCATCAAGCTGGCCATGGACTCCACCTTTCGCGCCAAGGCGCCGGCCTACAACGTGGTCGGTGAGATCATGGGCCGCGAGGCGCCGGAGGAAGTGGTGATCGTCGGCGGCCACCTGGACGCTTGGGATCCCGGCACCGGGGCGGTCGACGACGCCGCAGGCATCGCCATCACCACCGCCGCGGCGAAGCTGGCCGGAGCCGAGCGCCCGCGCCGCACGATCCGCGTGGTGATGTGGGGCGCCGAGGAGCAGGGCGGTTCCGGCGCCGCCTACGCCGCGGCCCACAGGGACGAGGCCGGCAAGATCGTGGTGGTTGGCGAGAGCGACCTGGGGGCCGGCGAAATCTTCAACGCCAAGCTGCCGAAGGGCAGTCTCGACCATCCGGCCATGAAGGCCTTCGCCGCGGCCGTGACGCCGCTGAAGGCCATCGTCTCCAGCGCCCCGGCGCGAGAGGGCGGGGCCGACACTGGGGGCCTGCGCGACCTGGGCGTGCCGGTGACCGAGTTCAATCAGGACGCCGGCCGCTATTTCGACCTGCACCATTCCGCCGACGACACCCTGGACAAGATCGATCCCAAGGAACTGGCCCAGAACGTCGCCGTCTGGGCCGCGTTCATCTACACCGTCGCCGACAGCGACATCGATTTCCGCAAGACCGCAGCCGAGGCCAAATGACCCTGCCGCTTTCCGGACGCCCCCTTTCTGGCCGACATGTGGCCCTGCTGATGGGCGGGCTGTCTTCCGAGCGGGAGGTCAGCCTGGTCTCCGGCCGCGAGTGCGGCGACGCCCTGGAGCGCCTGGGCGCCAAGGTCACCCGGGTCGACGCCGGCCGCGACTTGGCCCAGGTGCTGGCCAAGCTGAAGCCAGATGTCTGTTTCAACGCCCTGCATGGGGAGTGGGGCGAGGACGGTTGCGTCCAGGGTGTGCTGGAGACGCTCGGCCTGCGCTACACCCACTCCGGGGTGCTGGCCTCGGCCCTGGCCATGGACAAGGCCAAATCGAAGGCGGTGCTGGCCGCCGCCGGCGTGACCGTGCCGGGGGGCGGGCTGTTCAACCGCTTCGAAGCCGCCGCCGACCACGTCATGGCCCCGCCCTATGTGATCAAGCCTAATGCCGAGGGCTCCTCCGTCGGTGTGTTTATTGTCCCCGAGGGCGCCAATCGCCCGCCGCAGGAGATCGTCGCTCCGGGCTGGACCTTCGGCGAGGAGGTGATGATCGAGCCCTATGTCCGCGGCAAGGAGCTGGCGGTGGCCGTCATGGACGGCAAGGCGATCACGGTGACGGACATAGTGCCGCGGTCAGGCTTTTATGACTATGAAGCCAAGTACGGGGAGGGGGGGTCGGAGCACGTCGTTCCGGCGAAAATTCCCTTGCACGCCTTCGAAAAGGCGCTGGAGCTGTCGGAGCGGGCCCATGCAGCGCTTGGTTGCCGAGGGGTTACCCGATCCGACCTTCGTTATGACGACATTAACGACATTCTGGTCCTTCTGGAGGTCAACACACAGCCCGGCATGACGCCCACTTCGCTCGTCCCTGAGCAGGCGGCGTCGAAGGGCGTGGACTTTGACCGTCTAGTGCTTTGGATCACGGAGGATGCTTATGCCCGCGGCGATGCGGGGGGGATCGCGAGTTCAAGCGAAACCCCGGGCCAAAGCGCCCGCTAGCACCAAGGCTCGACCCCAGCCCAAGAAGCAGGGGGCGTACGCCCCTGGCAAACTTAAGGCCGCTCGCGGCGTCGGGCTGTCGCCCGCCTATGCGCTCGCCGCGGCGGCGGCCGTGCTGGCGCTGACCATGGGTGTGACCCTGGCCACGGGCGGCCGTGGCCTGGCCCTGCACATGGCGATGAACGAGGCGGTGGGCAGCGAGTTCGCCAGCCTGGGTTTCAAACTGAAGGCGGTCCACGTCCAGGGCGCCTCGCCGATGGCGACGGCTGACATCCTGAAGGCGGCGGGGGTCTACAAGGACCAGCCGGTCCTGGGCCTCAACCTGGAAGAGGTCCGCAAGCGGGTCGAGACCGTGGGCTGGGTGAAGGAGGCGCGGGTGGTGCGACTGCTGCCTGACACCCTGGTCCTGGCGGTGGTCGAACGCCGCCAGCTCGCCGTCTGGCAGAGCGGCGGCAAGAGCCGGGTGATCGACGAGACCGGCCGGGTGATCCCCGAGGCCGATCCGCGGGAGTTCCCGAACCTGCCGCTGATCGTCGGCGCCGGCGCCAATGAATTCGCCGCCCAGATCCTGCCGGAGGTCGCCGCCCGGCCCCGGCTGGCCGAGCGGCTGGAGGCCCTGGTGCGGGTCGACGGCCGCCGCTGGGACCTGAGGCTGAAGGACGGGTCGCTGGTGCAACTGCCGGCGGTCGACGAGGGTGCGGCCCTGATCCAGCTGGAGCAGCTCGATCAGCGCTCGCGAATCCTGGAACTGGGTTTCGAACGGATCGACCTGCGCGATCCGACGACTGTGGCGGTGCGGCCGCGCGATGGCGCCCTTCCCGGGCAGCTCGTCGCGAACGGCGCTTGATCGGATAGAGGGATTACGAGCTTGGCGACCCGTCTCGAGGACCGCAAGGACAGCCGCGAAGGCCTAAAGGCCGCGCTGAGCCGCCAGCCCGTGGTGGCGGCCGTGGACCTGGGCGCCTCGAAGGTCACCTGTTTCATCATGAAGCCCGAGGGCGTGCGCCGGGGCGACCGCACCCTGACCGCTGCCGGGGTCGGCTATGTGCAGTCGCGCGGCGTGCGCGGCGGGGCGATCGTCAATCTGGACGAGGCCTCCGACGCCATCGCCCAGGCCGTCGAGCGGGCCGAGAACGTCGCGGGCGTGCAGGTGCAGGGCGTCACCGTCGCCACCGCCGGCGGCCAGCTCACCAGCCACCGCATCGCCGGCCGTGTCTCCATCGGCGCCCGCCCGATCTCCGACGCCGACCTGGTGCGCGCCATCCAGCAGGCTCTGTCGCAGATCAAGATTCCCGGCCGCCGCGCGGCCCACATCCTGCCGGTCGCCTGGTCGGTGGACGGCCAGGCCGCGATCCGCGATCCCCGCGCCATGTTTGGCCGCGCGCTGGGCGTCGAACTGTTGGTCGTCTCGGTCAGCGAGGCTGTTTTCCAGACCCTGGGCGCCTGCGTCGAGCGGGCCCACCTGCAGTTCGAGGGCGTGGTCGCCGCCCCCTTCGCCTCGGCGCTGGCCGCCTTGGAAGAAGACGAGATGGACCTGGGCGCGGTGTGCATCGACATGGGCGGCGGCTCGACCTCCGCGGCGGTGTTCGCCGGCGGCAGCCTGATCCACGTCGAGACCCTGCCGGTGGGCGGCAGCCACGTCACCGCCGACATCGCCCGCGGCCTTTCCACCTCCATGGCCGGCGCCGAGCGGATCAAGACCCTGCACGGCTCGGCCATCGCCTCGGCCAACGAGGACCGCGAGATGATCGAGGCGCCGCCGCGCGGCGACGATCCGGGCGCCGGTCCGGTGATCGCACCCCGCTCGCTGCTGAAAGGCATCATCGCCCCGCGAGTCGAAGAAACCCTGGAACTGCTGCGCGACCGGCTGAAGGCGTCCGGCGCCCCGGTCGAGGCCGGCGCGGGCCTGGTCCTGACCGGCGGCGCCAGCCAGCTGGCCGGGGTGCGCGAAGTGGCCGTCCGGGTGTTCGACCGTCCAGTGCGACTGGGCCGGCCGCGCCGGGTGCCGCACCTGGCCGACGCCGCCTCGGGCCCGGCCTTCTGCGCCGCCGCCGGCGTCCTGCAGCGCGCCGCCTTCGGGCCCCGCGAGGCGGTCTCGGCCAAGGCTCTGGCCTCGGCCAAGCTGCGCCGCGAGCCGCTGGAGCCGGGCGCCAACCCGGTGGCCAAGGCCGCCGCCTGGCTGCGCGAGAACCTGTAGGCGCCCATCACCGAACTTTGCGGATCGATGGAACGGTCACGGGGGCGTGATGGTTGGCAGTCGACTCCGACTGAGCGGGGTCGATGGAGACCGTCAGATGAACATCAAGATCGTCCTTGCGGGCGCCGCCTCGGCCCTGCTTCTGGGTTCCTTCGCAGTCGCCCAGACCACCGCGCCGAGTGACCAGACCGCTCCGGCCGCCACCACGCAGCCGGACTCGACCAACGCGGCGACGGGTCAGTCGGCCGCCAGCGCTGACCAGTACAGCTCCGACACCGCCGCCCAGGCCGGCGATACCTCCATGGCCGGGGAACGGGGCTGACGAAACCGGATTCGGGACGGGGCGAGGCGCTTCGCAGCCTCGCCTTCGGCCTGGTCCTGGCGCTCACCCTGACGATCGGGGCGGCGCCGATCCCGCGTGATGCTGCAGGCCTCGCGGCTCCGGCCGCGGGGCCTGTCGTCGCGAGCGTCCGCGCCGCGGCCGAACGCCTGCCCCCGGCCGAGGCCGAACTGGCCGCCTTCTATGAGAAGCGCGGCGGACGCCCCCTGTGGATCGACGGCTACGCCCTGCGGCCGCAGGCGCGCGAAGTCCTTCGTCTCGTCGCATCGGCGGACGGCGACAATCTCAGACCCGAAGATTATGGCGCGACCGCCCTGGCGGAGGTCATCTCCGCCGCGCGGTCGGCCGATCGGTCCAGCCTCGCCCAGGCCGAGCTCGCGCTTTCGCGGGCCTATGCGCGCTACCTCGTGGACCTCAAACGCCCGATGCCCGGGACGGAGATGATCTTTACCGATCCCGGCCTCGCGCCGCGGCTTCCGACGATATCGAGCGCGCTGACCGAGCTGTCGCTCGCCCGCTCGCCCGAGGCGCATCTGGCCGCCGCGACCCGGATGAACCCGATCTACCAAGCCTATCGCACGGCGCTCGCCGAGCATCGGGCGGGCAGGGGAGATGCTTCGCAGGCCGACGAGCGCCTGATCCGCGCCAACCTCGAACGGGCGCGCGCCCTGCCGCCCGACCTGGGCGAGCGCTTTGTCCTGGTGGACGCCGCCGCCGCCCGCCTCTGGCTCTACGAAGACGGACAGGTGGCGGATTCGATGCCCGTGGCGGTGGGCAAGGCCAGCCAGCCGACGCCGGTCATGGCCGGACGGATTCGCTACGCCGTCTTCAATCCCTACTGGAACATGCCCCAGGACCTGGTGCGGGAAAACGTCGCCAACCGCGTCCTGAGCGAGGGACCCGGCCACCTGGCCGCCTCCGACCTCGAACTGTTAAACGACTGGTCGCCCGCCGCGCGCCGCCTCGATCCGCTCGAGGTGGATTGGGCCGCCGTCGCCGCCGGCCGACAGCCGCTGCGCGTGCGCCAGCGACCCGGTCCGGCGAACATGATGGGCAGCGTCAAGCTGATGCTGCCCAACCAGCTCGGCATCTATCTGCACGACACGCCGTATCGCGGGGTCTTCGCCGCAGCGCGCCGCGCGGTCAGCGCCGGCTGCGTGCGCCTGGAGGACGCGCCGCGTCTCGTCGCGCGGCTCCTGGACGGGGCCGAACGCCCGCGGTCCGATGCGCCAGAGCAGCGCGTCGACCTGCCCCGGCCGGTCCCGGTCTACATCACCTATTTCACCCTTGGCCTCGAGCGTGGCCGCCTGGCGCCGCGCCCCGATCCGTATCGCCGCGATCCGGCTCTGCTGGCGCGTCTCGATTTGCGGACCGGATTGGCGTCCCGGCCCGCCGAAATGGCGCGCCTGGCCCGCTAGCCTGACCGCGCCCATCGACCCGAGCCGCGGTCCGACCTCGGCGCTAAAACGCTTGTCTTGGCGCCGCGCTTGGGTAAGTGATCGACGTTCAGGACGCGAGGAACTCATGGCGGACCAGCATTTCGAGGTGGTGATCGTGGGCGCCGGGCTCTCGGGCATCGGCGCGGGCTACCACCTGCAGGCCAATTGTCCCGGGCGCACCTACGCCATCCTGGAAGGCCGCGAGGCCATCGGCGGCACCTGGGACCTGTTCCGCTATCCGGGCATCCGGTCGGACAGCGACATGTACACCCTGGGCTACGCCTTCAAGCCGTGGACGGAGGCCAAGGCCATCGCCGACGGCCCGTCGATCCTGCGCTACGTGCGCGACACGGCCCGGGACAACGGCATCGACCGGCACATCCGCTTCGGCCATCACGTGAAGCGGGCGTCCTGGTCCAGCGAGACATCGACCTGGACGGTCGAGGCCGTGCGGGGCGGAGAGCCGGTCAGCTACACCTGCAACTTCCTGTTCCTCTGCGGCGGCTATTACAATTACGAGCACGGCTACACGCCGGACTTCCCGGGGGCTGAGAGCTTCAAGGGCGCTGTCGTCCATCCGCAGAAGTGGCCGGAGGATCTCGACTATGCCGGCAAGCGCGTGGTGGTGATCGGCTCGGGCGCCACGGCTGTGACCCTGGTGCCCGAATTGTCCAGGACCGCGGCCCATGTGGTCATGCTGCAGCGCTCGCCCACCTATGTCGTCTCGCGGCCGGCCGAGGACAAACTGGCCAACGACCTGCGCAAGTGGCTGCCCGCCAAGTTGGCCTACGCCCTGGTCCGTTGGCGCAACGTGCTGTTCGGCATGTACTTCTACCAGATGGCTCGCAAGAAGCCGGCCCAGGTGAAGGCTGGCATCATCGACATGGTGCGCCAGCAGCTCGGCCCCGACTACGACGTCGATAAACACTTCACGCCCAGCTACAATCCCTGGGACCAGCGCCTGTGCCTGGTGCCCGACGCCGACCTGTTCGAGGCGATCAAGGCCGGATCGGCGTCGGTCGTCACCGACCATATCGAAACCTTCACCGAGACTGGCATCAAGCTGAAGTCGGGAGAAGAACTGGCGGCGGACGTGATCGTCACCGCCACCGGCCTGGAGCTGAAGGCGCTGAACGGCCTGGAGCTCAGCGTCGACGGCCATCGCGTCGATCCGGCCAAGGCCATGAGCTACAAGGGAATGATGTACCGCGACGTGCCGAACCTGGCCTCGTCCTTCGGCTACACCAACGCCTCCTGGACCCTGAAGTGCGACCTGACCTGCGAGTATGTCTGCCGGCTGCTCAACCACATGACAAAGACCGGCACGTCGCAGTGCACGCCGCGCAACACCGACCCGACGGTCGGCGAGGTCCCGTGGCTGGACTTCTCGTCGGGCTACGTTCAGCGGGCCATGGAGAAGTTCCCCAAGCAGGGCTCCAAGGCGCCATGGAAGCTGCACCAGAACTACGCGCTGGACCTGATGAACCTGAAGTACGCCACCGTGGCCGACGGGGTCATGGAGTTCGCCAGGCCGACCTCCGTTCCGGTGCGCGAGGCCGCCTAGGCCCGGCTGTATGTGCTGTGGGCGCCGCTGTGCGTTCCTGGGGATAATCTTGGGGACTTGAGGTGAACGGGCGGCGAGTCGCAAGTCGACCGCGCCGGAGTGCAAGGTGGCGCGCCGCAACCCAAAGCTTGGCCGTTGGCTTTAAAATCCTGTTCGTTGAGCGTGTTAGCTCAAGACCTGAGCGCCTGAGTCATCGGGTCGCAGTTTCGGCGACGTGGTTAACGCGTAAGCCTTATGCAGCAAGAAATTTGTTATCCACACGGGTCGACGCGCGTCCGACTCGCCTTATGCAGTTAACCGCCAATTAACGATGGTGGGCGTTTCCTTAACGCCATCCGTCGCGGGAACCAGGCGGGCGGGTCGCCAGGCGTTCCCTAGACCACGGTACGGAGACACAGGGTCCCAATGGCTATTGCACTTTCTGCGCCGCGCGCGACCGAGTTGAAGCCGCGTATCGTCGTGTTCGGCGTCGGCGGCGCCGGTGGCAACGCCGTCAACAACATGATCGAGGCGGGACTGGAGGGCGTCGAATTCGTCGTCGCCAATACTGACGCCCAGCAGCTTTCCTTCTCCAAGACCGACCGGCGCATCCAACTCGGCGTGCAGGTGACCCAGGGCCTCGGCGCCGGGGCCCACCCCGAGGTCGGCATGAGCGCGGCCGAGGAGTCGATCCCGGAGATCGGCGAGCACCTCGACGGCGCCCACATGATCTTCATCACCGCGGGCATGGGCGGCGGCACCGGCACCGGGGCTGCTCCTATCATCGCCAAGTGCGCCCGTGAGCGCGGCATCCTGACGGTGGGCGTGGTCACCAAGCCCTTCCACTTCGAAGGCCGCCACCGCATGCGCCTGGCCGACGCCGGCATCGGCGAGCTGCAGCGCTATGTCGACACCCTGATCGTCATTCCGAACCAGAACCTGTTCCGGGTCGCCAACGAGCGGACCACCTTCGCTGAGGCCTTCGGCATGGCCGACCAGGTCCTGCACTCGGGCGTGCGCTCCATCACCGACCTGATGGTGCTGCCCGGCCTGATCAATCTCGACTTCGCCGACGTCCGCACGGTCATGACCGAGATGGGCAAGGCGATGATGGGCACCGGGGAGGCGACCGGCGACGATCGCGCCCTGATGGCCGCCCAGAACGCCATCGCCAACCCGCTGCTGGACGAGGTCTCCTTGAAGGGCGCCAAGGCCGTGCTGGTCAATGTGACCGGCGGGCTGGACATGACCCTGCTGGAAGTCGACGAGGCGGCCAACGCCATCTCTGAGCAGGTCGACCCGGAAGCCAACATCATCTTCGGCGCGGCCTTCGATCCGTCGCTGGACGGCATGATCCGCGTCTCGGTGGTCGCCACCGGCATGGACGGCGCCTCGATCGCCGCCATCGAGCCCAAGGTTGAGCGCCGGCCGCTGACCGCCCCGCCGCTGCGCGCCGAAACCCAGCGCGCGCCGGCTCCGACGCCCGAGCCGGTGATGCGCGCGCCGACGCCCACGCCCAGCTATGCGGCCTATGTCCCGCCGGCGCCGGTTTCGCGGCCGGAGGTGATCACCGCCTACGCCCCGACACCGGCTCCGACCCCCGAGCCCGTCAAGGCCGCCTTCGAGGACGAGGAGGAGCAGGGCGACCTCTACGCCGCCGCCCCGGCCCCGGCTCCCGCCGCTCCCGAGCCGCAGATCGTGCGTCCCATGACCAGGATCGTCGACCCGGCGGTCGAGGAGATGGAAGAAGAACCGCTGTTCGGCGAAGCCGCCTTCGAGGATCGCCGGCCGCAACGTTCGGGATTCCTCAGCCTGTTCGGCAGCCGCCCCCGCTACGACGCCCCTGCGCCCGCACCGCAGGCCGCCCGCCCGGCGGCCAGCCGCGGCGGCGCCCTGCCAGCCGAGCAGCCGGTCCAGGAAGCCCAGACCGAGAGCCAGGAAGATTTGGAGATCCCGTCCTTCCTGCGCCGCCTGGCCAACTGACCTAGGACGACAATTCGAACCTGCGCATGGCCGGGCTTGTCCCGGCTATGTCGCGTTTTGGAGGGGTGCTCGCGCTCCGGGGCGAGCGGCGCTTTCGCCTTGAATCCTAAGGGATTCTTAACCGTCCCAAATCGAAACATAGCGAAACAGGAAGTGTTTTGCCGCGCTGCAGCATCCGGCCTATTCCGCTGCTGGGGCGTTATGCGGCCACCCCCGGGGTCGCGCGTCCGTTGAGAAGGCGAAGAGCTTGCCCGCATCGGTGTTCCAGCAGACCCTGCAAGGCCCCGCGATCTTCGCCGGAGTCGGTGTCCACACCGGCGCCTACACCCGTGTCTCGGTTCGGCCGGCGCCGGTCAATTCGGGGATCGTCTTCGTGCGCACCGACGTGCTGGACCGCGACAACCGCGTGCCGGTGTCGGGCGAGGCCGTGACCAAGACCCAGCTGGGCACCGTGATCGAGAACGCCGCCGGGGTGAGCGTCGCCACGATCGAGCACCTGATGGCCGCCCTGGTCATGCTGAACATCGATAACGCCACCGTCGAGCTCGACGGCCCCGAGATGCCGATCATGGACGGCTCGTCCCTGCCGTTCGTGCAGGTCCTCGATCGCGCCGGCCGCCGGGGCCAGGACGCCCCGCGCCGCTATATCGAGATCCTCGACGTCATCGAATATGTGGACGGCGACAAGCGCGCGACGCTCAGCCCATCCGACCGGTTCGAGGTTGCTTTCGAGATCGCCTTTTCCTCGGCCGCCATCGGCCGCCAGCGCGTCGACCTGGCGATGGACGAGCAGGCCTTCCGCCGCGAACTGGCCGACTGCCGCACCTTCGGCTTCCTGCACGAGGTCGAGTACCTGCGCAGCATCGGCCTGGCGCGCGGCGGATCCATGGAGAACGCCGTCGTCATCGACGGCGACCGCATCCTCAATCCGGAAGGCCTGCGTCGCCCGGACGAATTCGTGCGCCACAAGGCGCTGGACGCCATCGGCGACCTCTATGTCCTGGGCGCCCCGATCCTGGGCCGCTTCGAGGGCGTCCTGGCCGGCCACGGCGTCAACAACATGCTGGTCCGCGCCCTGATGGCCAATCCCCAGGCCTGGCGCCACCGCACGCTGGTGCAGGACCTGGCCGAAGCGGTCTGAGCGATTTCTTCAAGCTTTAGTTTGCCAATCGTGGAGTTCGCGGTCACGATGTTCTCGTAATGTTCTATGCGAGGACGCATGACGCGACACACTTTTGAGACCTCGGATCAGAATCCAGGCGGCGGCAGGTCAGCTTGGGCGCGACGTCAGCCCGCCGATGGTTCGTTCGATGTGGCGGGACCGGCTGGATGGATGGCGCGCCGGGCGATGCAGGTGCAAAGCCGTTCGGCCGGGCAAGATTCGTGTCCGGTGAAGGCGGGGCGGCGATTCCAAGGTGGATGCTGCTCTCGCCGCTTGCCCTTAGTTTCCTGATCCATCAGCGATTGCTCTGGGCGTGGGGATGGTGTGGCGATCAGGCCACCGAAGCCTGTAGATCGCGGATAGACCTGCTGGACTGGGGCGGCGCGGGCTTTCCGCATACGGCATCGTTTCCGATCCTGATGTTGACTGAAAGCCCTCTGGTCGCCTTCATCGTGCTGCTGGCGTAAGACCTTTGCCTCGTGGGCCTCGCCGTTCGTCTATTGCCGCACCGGGTGTCGGCCGTGCTCTCCGCCATGGTTATCGTCGGCTGGATTGGGCTCTCGGTCGCCGCAGTCTACTCGACGCCCTACGCGATGGGCTGGGCGTTGGAGGCGAGGCGGTAGGACGAGCCGCTCTCCGCCGCATTTGCGCCCCGCATTGCATGCTGTAGAAGCGGGGACTCGCGGCGCGGGGGCGCGCGTTGGTCTCTTTGAGGTGCAGGTGTCCTTGCTTCGACATTCCCGGGCTCGCATGGCGTTCGTCGCCGGTTTCGCCGTCCTCGCCCTGGCCGGATGCGCCGGCAAGGAAAAGAAGCCCCGCCTCGCCTATGAGGAGCGGCCCGTCGAACTGCTCTACGCCACCGGCGCCGACCGGCTGGACCGGGGCCTGTGGAACCAGGCGGTGCAGTATTTCGGCGAGGTGGAGCGCCAGCACCCCTATTCGGAATGGTCGCGGCGGGCGATCCTGATGACCGCCTACGCCCACTACCAGGGCAACAACTACGCCGAGGCGATCGGCGACGCCGATCGGTTCATCTCGCTCTATCCGGGCAACCCGGCCGCCGCCTATGCGCACTATCTGAAGGCCATCTGCTATTTCGAGCAGATCGTCGATGTGGGTCGCGACCAGGCCGCCACCGGTCAGGCGCTGAACAACCTGCAGGAAATCGTCCAGCGGTTCCCGCGCACCGAATACGCCGCCGACGCCCGCCTGAAGATCGACATGGTCAACGACCAGCTGGCCGGCAAGGAAATGACCGTCGGCCGCTACTATCTGCGCCAGGGCGACACCCTGGCCGCCATCGGCCGCTTCAAGACCGTCATCGACCGCTACCAGACCACCAGTCACGCGCCCGAGGCGCTGTACCGTCTGGTGGAGGCCTATCTGACCCTGGGCCTGGCCGAGGAGGCCAAACGCAACGGCGCCGTGCTGGGCCACAACTATCCCGGCGATCCCTGGTACCGCGACGCCTACAAGCTGCTCACCGACAAGGGCCTGCGCCCGGCGACGGAGCCCACCGGCGATCGCCGGGGGATCATGTCGCGCCTGCCGTTCGTCAAGGACAAGAAGGCCACGGTGAAGCCGCCGGCCGCCGAGGGACCTGCGATGCCGACCGCGGCGGCGGCCATGGCGCCCGCCGCCGAGGCCGCGCCCGAAGCGGCCCCCGCCGAGGCGCCGAAGGCCGCCCCGCCCAAGCGCAAGGGCCTGCTTTCGCGCATCCCGTTCCTGGGCGACCGGGACAAATAGAACCTAAAGCGAACGCGCGGGCTTCCGGCCCGTGCGATTCCAGGCGATCTTGCGAACATGCTGATCGGACTGTGGATCCGCGACGTGGTGCTGATCGAGGCCTTGGACCTGTCCATCGGCCCGGGCCTCACGGCGCTCACCGGCGAGACCGGGGCGGGGAAGTCGATCATCCTCGACGCCCTGGGCCTGGCCGTGGGCGTCCGGGCCGAGGCGGGGCTGGTGCGCCAGGGCGCGGCCCAGGCGGCGGTCTCGGCCGTGTTCGCGCCCTCGCCCGACCATCCCATCTGGGACGTACTTGAGGAGAAGGGGCTCTCCTACGCCCGCGACGAGGACCTGATCCTGCGACGCACCCTCTCGGTCGACGGCCGCAGCCGCGCCTTCGTCAACGACCAGGCCACCAGCGCCACCGTGCTGCGCGAGCTGGGCGATCTACTGCTGGAGGTCCACGGCCAGCACGAGACCGTGGGCCTGCTGGACGCGCGCACCCACCGCCCGCTGCTGGACGCCTATGGCGCCCTGGCTGGGCTGGGCGGAACGGTTTCGGTGCGATGGAGCGACTGGCGCGCCGCTCGAGCCCGCGCCGACGAGTTGCGCGAGATCGTCGGGCGAGCCGCCGCCGAGAGCGAGGAACTAACCCTTAGGCTCTCCGAACTGGACCGCCTCGATCCCCAACCCGGCGAAGAGACGGTGTTGGCCGAGGAGCGGGCCATACTGGGCGCTTCCGAAAAGGCGCTATCCGACATTTCCGATGCTCGCGAAGCCTTCAACGGCCTCTCAAGCAAGCTCGCCCAGGCCGTCCGAGCCGTCGAGCACGCCCGCACCCGCGCCATCGCCGCGGGGGCCGCGGAGGAGGGGGCGGCCGTCACCCGCCTGGCCGCCGCCAGCGCCGCCATCGACCGGGTGTTCGGCGAGGCCCAGGAGGCCGAGGCCGCGGTCGACGCCGCGGCCGGCGCCTTCGACTTCCGTCCCGACCAGCTGGAGAAGACCGAGGAGCGGCTGTTCGAGCTGCGCGGCATGGCCCGCAAGCTCAGTGTCAGCGTCGAGGAACTGCCCATCCTGCGGGTGCGGTTCGCCGAGCGACTGCGGGCCATGGAATCCTCCGAGGACGACCTCAAGGCCGCCGAGGCCGCGGTGGCTGCCGCCCGCGCCAGCTATCTGGACGCCGCGGGGAAACTCACCGAGGCCCGCCGCGCGGCCGGCGAGCGCCTGGCCGCCGCGGTCATGGGCGAACTGGCGCCGTTGAAGCTGGACAAGGCCCGCTTCCGGGTCGCTGTCGAGCCCCTGGCGGAAGACCGCGCGGGTCCGGGCGGCCAGGACCGCGTCGCCTTCGAGATCGCCACCAATCCCGGCGCGCCGTTCGGCGACCTGGGCGCCATCGCCTCGGGCGGGGAACTGGCCCGTTTCGCCCTGGCGCTGAAGGCCTCCCTGGCCGGCCGGGCCGAAGGTCCCCAGCCGCTAATGATCTTCGACGAGGTGGACCAGGGCGTGGGCGGGGCCGTGGCCGACGCCGTGGGCCTGCGCCTGAAGCGCCTGGCCACCGCCGCCCAGGTGCTGGTGGTCACCCATTCGCCGCAGGTCGCCGCCCGGGCCGAGGCCCATTGGCGGATCTCCAAGGCCGGCGACGGCGAGCGACTGCGCACGGCGGTGGAGACCCTGTCGGCCGCCGAGCGCGAGGAAGAGATCGCCCGCATGCTGGCGGGCGCCCAGATCACCGACGCGGCCAGAGCCGCCGCCAGGGCCTTGATGCATGCCTGAGATCGACTGGTTTCAAGATGCTCCCCCTCTGGGGGAGCTGTCAGCGAAGCTGACTGAGGGGGACTTTGACTCGCTTTCGCGCGCTTCAACCCCCTCCGGCGCTCCGCTTCGCTCCGAGCCACCTCCCCCAAATCGCGCTGCGCGCTGGGGGAGGATCTGATGGCGGACAGGCTTGCGGTTGAACTCTCCGAGGCCGAGGCGGCCGAGGAGATGACCCGGCTCGCCGACGAACTGGCCGAGCACGACCTGCGCTACCACCGCGACGACGCGCCGACGATCAGCGACGCCGACTATGATGCGATGAAGCGCCGCAATCTCGAGCTCGAGGCGGCCTTTCCGCAGCTGGTCCGCGAGAACTCGCCCTCGCTGCGCGTGGGGGCGGCGCGCAACGAGCAGTTCTCCCCGGTCGAGCACGGCGTGCCGATGCTCAGCCTCGAGAACGCCTTCTCCAACGAGGATGCCGTCGAGTTCGACGCCCGGATCCGGCGGTTCCTGCGGCTCTCGGCGGGCGAGCCGGTGGCCTATACCGCCGAGCCGAAGATCGACGGGCTGTCGGCCTCTATGCGCTACGAGAAGGGCGTGCTGGTCCAGGGCGCCACGCGCGGCGACGGTCGGGTGGGCGAGGACGTCACCGAGAACCTTCGCACCCTGTCGGAAATCCCCAAGCGCCTGTCAGGCTCCGGCTGGCCCGACGTCATTGAGGTCCGCGGCGAGGTCTATCTGGGCCACGAGGAGTTCGCCCGGCTCAACGCCGCCAACGAGGCGGCCGGCCAGAAGACCTACGCCAATCCCCGCAACGCCGCGGCGGGATCGCTGCGCCAGATCGACCCGAAGATCACCGCCACTCGCCCGCTGCGGTTCTTCGCCTATGCCTGGGGCTTTCACAGCGGCCCCTTCGCCAAGAGCCAGTGGGAGGCGCTCGCCCTGCTGAAGGCCTGGGGCTTCCAGACCACGCCCGAGAGCCAGTGCGTCACCGACGCCAAGGGCCTGCTGGCCGCCTATGCCGACATGGAGGCCGCCCGGCCCAAGCTCGGCTACGACATCGACGGGGTGGTCTACAAGGTCGATCGCCTGGACTGGCAGCAGCGGCTGGGCTTCATCACCCGCACTCCCCGCTGGGCCATCGCGCGCAAGTTCCCGGCCGAGCAGGCCCGCACCATCCTGGAGGCCATCGACATCCAGGTGGGGCGCACGGGAGCGATCACGCCCGTCGCGCGGCTGCATCCGGTGACGGTGGGCGGGGTGGTGGTGGTCAACGCCACCCTGCACAACGCCGACGAGATCGCGCGCAAGGACCTGCGGGTCGGCGACACCGTGATCCTGCAGCGGGCCGGCGACGTGATCCCGCAGATCGTCAGCGTCGTGCTGGACGAGCCGCGCGGACCCGAGCCCTACGAATTCCCGACCCACTGCCCGTGCCCGCTACACACGCCGCTGGCGCGGGAAACCACGGCCTTGGGGGCCGAGACCGTCGTGCGCCGTTGCACTGGCGAGTTCGCCTGTCCGTTCCAGCGGATCGAGCACCTGCGCCATTTCGTGTCCCGCCGGGCCTTCGACATCGAGGGTCTGGGGGAGAAGCAGCTCACCGCCTTCTACGAGCGCGGTTGGATCCGTTCGCCGGCCGACATCTTCAAGCTGGCCCGTGACGAGGCCAAGCTGGAGGAGCTGCGCGCCACCGATGGCTACGGCGAGACCTCGGTGCGCAACCTCGTTGCGGGGATCGAGGCCAAGCGGGCCATCCCGTTGGACCGGTTCATCTTCGGCCTGGGAATCCGCCATATCGGCGAGAGCACGTCCATCGCGCTTGCGCGCCACTTCGAGACCGTGGAGCGGTTCATCGAGGCTGCAGAGGCGGCATCCCAACAGAAGGCGGGTCCGAACTACGTCGCGCTGGCGGAATTGGATGGACTTGGGCCGACAGCGGTCAATGCCGTGCTGGAGTTCGGGGGCTCGAGTCAGCCCTTGGTCCCGGACGATGTTTCGCTAGACAAGCGACTTCAACTCGCAGTCCCGAAGCTAAACTCAAGGGCTCGAGCCGCCTTGGTGGGGCGCTTCGGTGACTGGGCGGCAATTACCAAGATCGCGCATCTCGCCGCCCTCGAAGCTCCGGGCGAGGACTTCCGCGAGATCGCCTCCGTGGACGCCGTGGGCCCGGTGGCCGCCCGGATGATCGCCGACTTCTTCGCCGAGGAACACAATCGCGGTCTGGTCCAGAGCCTCTGGGACGAGCTCGAGGTCATCCCCGCCGAACGGCCCAAGACCGACACCGCCGTGGCCGGAAAGACCATCGTCTTCACCGGCGCCCTGGAGAAGATGACCCGCGACGAAGCCAAGGCCCAGGCCGAGGCCCTGGGCGCCAAGGTCTCCGGCTCGGTGTCGAAGAAGACCGACCTGGTGGTGGCGGGCCCCGGCGCGGGTTCGAAATTGAAGACCGCCACGGACCTCGGCATCCAGGTGATGTCCGAGGACGAGTGGTTGGCCCTGGTGGGAGGCGGCTAGGCCGGCGCACCATGGTCCGATCGGGATGAGCGCCTATCTGATCGTGTTCGGGGCGGCCGTCCGTGCGGATGGCCAGCCCAGTGGCAGCCTGATGCGCAGGCTGGAGGGGGCGCTGGCCGCCGCCAGGCTGTTGGACGCGCCCTATTTCGTTCCGACCGGCGGACTCGGTGAGACAGGCTTCGTGGAGGCCGAAGTGATGGCGCGGGTGCTGCGCGCCGCAGGCGTGCCTGAGAACCGCATCCTGATCGAGGACATGTCCGTCGACACCCTGGAGTCCGTGCGCCGCTGCGACGCGATCCTGAAGGCGCGCGACGATGTGGCGGCGGTCTATGTCTGCACCAGTCCCTACCACCAGCCACGCTGCTGGCTACTCCTGACCCTGCTCGGCTACCGCACCGTCCGGCCGCCGATGCCCGCGGACCGGGCGTCGCTCGGTTTGGCGAAATGGCTGATCTTCGTGACCAAGGAGTTCATTGCGGCACCCTATGATTGCATACTATTGTTGTGCGACCGGATGACGGTTGGAAGGGGGGCTCCTTCCGCATAGGTCGTCGCCGGCAAACGGGGGTCGGTCATGCGGAAGTATTTGATCCTTGGAGCTGTTGGCTTGATCGCCATCGCCCTCGTGGTGTTCTACCTGCCGCCGAAACCTGATCCGACGCCCCCGCCGGTCACGCCCGGCGACCCGCTCGCCCAGCAACTGGCGTTGCTGGCGGAGAATGCCGAGCGCACCTGCCTGGTGGGCGCCGACACGCGCACGAGCGCGGCGGTCAGCTCTCAGATCGAGCTGATCAAGGGCGTCCGCGCGAGCGCCAATGTCGAGCGCCGCGAACAGGCGCTGAGGGGCGCCATCGACTTTCCGGAAAAGCTGAAGGCTCCCGAAATGGCCGCCGCGCGCGCCTGTCTGGAACCTTGGGCCGAACAGATGCGCCGGCTCGCCGAAGTGGCGATGCAGAAACCGGGCTGACGTCCAGGAAGAGGAGACGTCCATGCGCAGGGATCGTCGATGGAGAACGCTCGGCGGCTTGGCCCTGGCGGCCCTGGCGGCCCTCGCGGCCAGCGGCGGACCGTCGGTGCGGGCGCAGGTCGCGCCGGAGGATCTCCGCACCCTCGAGGCCGTGGCCGCCCAGCTGAACAGCGTGGTCGTCAGCGCTGAGCGGAGTTGCCTCTCCAGCGTCGAGACGACCAAGCGGAGGGGCTTCTTCTCCGGGATCTCACAGGACTGGGGCGAGTTCGTTCGCCTTGGCATGTCAGGCGGGGTGGAGCAGCGAGAGCGGCGGGTCCGGGGCGCGGCCCGCGACCTTCCGAAGGCGCTCTGGTCGGTGCAGGACGACAAGATCCGAACCTGTATCCAGGCGCAGGTGCAGCCGACGTTCCTGGCCTATGGCCGGGTCCTCGAGCGGATCGCCGCCGGCAACTTGCCGGCCCTTATCGGTTTCCGGTTCGATTTCCAACGGGTCCGCACGGCCGACCGGAAGCGGTTCACCGACCAATTGGTCGTCCACGCCCAGGCGCCGGGGCAGACCGTCAACCAGCGGATTTCGCTGCAGGACCCGACGGGCATCCCCTATTTCGTGCAGTATTTCTCACTACCCCAGAGTGGCGCGGCGGTTTCCGGGGTCATCGCGGCCGAGGCGGCTTCGTCCCAACTCACCAGCACCCCACCGATCCTGACCAACTTCTGCTTCCAGAAGGCGCCGGGGACCGTTCCGGCGGGCGTCAGCCACGACTATTTCACCTGCCCGGAAGGCGGCGTCTGCCGGCCGTCGCCGCTGACGACCCGTCTCCTGCGCGCCTGCCCGAACCCGCCGCCCTCCGCCTCGGCGGCCCCGAAGGTCTGGCGCGCCAGCTATCAGCGCGAGGGCGCGTCGCAGGCGGCCGTCAGCTGGAACGTTCCATCGATCGAGACCCTCTCCGGCCGGGGCGCGAGCCACACGGGCTACAGCATCTTCACGCTGGAGGACCAGACGTTCCGCGACATGCCGCAGGTCACCTCGGTGGTGGTCGGCCTGAAGGTCAACGGCGTGGCCGTCAACGAGGATGGCGTCCCGCCGGAGCTGAGGCCCGTCAAGGTCGAGCCCGGCGGACCGTTGAGCTACAGCTTCGCGCTGCAGACCCTCAACTTCGACGGCGCCCGGCGGGGGTGCGAGGACATCGAGGTCAGCCTCACCCCGCTGCTGGAAGACGGCCGCAAGGGGCCCACGCGCGTCGCGCGGCTCGATTATGTGGCCTTCCGCGATGTCGCCCCACGGCCGGCGGCGGGAGACGGCTCGGGCCTGACCTGGAGCGCCACCTACATCCGCCCGGCGGAGGCGTGGCGGAACATGCTGATCCTCAACTCCTACTCCTATCCCTTCGCGAGCGCCGCAGCGCAGGAGGCGGTCATCGCCAAGGCGCAGGCGGACAAGGCCTGGCTCGACGCTCAAGGCTTTGTCTACAACGGTCAGCCGGTGGTTGGCGCCATCCGGCCGCCGCGAATCCTGCAGCCCGACGGCTCGGCCGCCTACGGTTTGATGGCGGCGCTTCGCCAACCCTCGGGACAGCTACGCCTGGTGTCCACCTATGAGGCCGGCAAGGCGCTGGCCGGCTACCTGAAGGCCCAGCGCGGACGAAGCGCGCGCGCCGCTCAGGTGATCGACAAGGCGCCGTTTGTCCTGGCCGCCGGCGCGAACATCATGAGCCTGCCGGGGGTCTGTGAGAACTGAACCCTGGCGACAGGTGCGACCGCCGGCGTCTCACGCCGAACGGGCCGTCACGATCCAGCTGGCGGACGGCAGCTTGACGCCGTCCTCGCCCTCGTGCGGGCGCAAGGCCTCGCGCACGGTGTCGATCACCCTGTCCCGCCGCTCGGGATGCTCGCGCAGCATGGCGCCCAGCGGGCCCACCCTCAGCGCCACGCCGAGCGTCTGTTCCAGGTCGCCGCTGCCGATCTTGCGGTCGTGCGGGGCGGTCTCGATGGCGCCGAAGCCCGCCTGGGAGAGAATGTCCCGCACCCGCGCCGGATCGGCGAAGGCGAAGGGGCCCGGGGCGAGCGGATCGTTGGGCGGCGGGGGCGGCAGCAAGGACAAGGCCGCGGCCATCGGCAGCGTCATGAACGGGTTCTCGTCGGGCCTGCGCCAGCAGACGAAGGCCAGGCGCCCGCCCGGCTTCAGGGCGCGGCGGATATTGCTGAAGGCCGCGACGGGATCGGCGAAGAACATCACGCCGAAGCGCGAGAAGGCGCCGTCGAACGACGCTGGCTCGAACGCATAGGTCTGGGCGTCGGCCTCCAGGAAGTCCGGTCCGTTCGGGCCGCCGCGGCGGCGGGCGACCTCCAGCATGGGCCGCGAGATGTCGACGCCGAGCACCGACCCGCCCGACGCAACGGCCTGCGCCAGCGCCAGGCTGGTCTGGCCGGAACCGCAGCCGATATCCAGAATCCGCTCGCCGGGCCTGGGCGCCAGGGCGGCCGTCGCTTTCTGGCCCAGGGGCTCGAGCTGGGCGTCCATGCGGTCCTGGAGGCTCGCCCAGGTGTCGCCCGCCCCGGCGTTCCAGAATTCGATCTGGGCGGCGTTGGCGGTCGTTTCGTCCGTCGTGGTCATTGGGCGGCCCCTCCCGGAGCGGTCGGCTAGATCGGTTGGCAGGCGGCCTCGAGCCAGGTGCGCACTTCGCCCTCGACCCGCGGTCCGATCTCCGCCCAGACCCGGGCGTGGTAGGCGTTGAGCTGGTCGCGCTCGGCAGGGCTGAGCATCTCGACCACCACCAGGCGGCGATCCATGGGGGCCAGGGTGAGGGTCGCGAAGCCGTGCATCGGCCGCTCGCCGCCGGGGATGGCTTCGGCCTCGGTCACGTATTGCAGGTTCTCGATGCGGATGCCGTAGGCGCCTTCCTTGTAGTAGCCCGGCTCGTTGGAGACGATCATCCCCGGCTTGAGCGCCACGAAGTTGGGCAGCTTGGATATCCGCTGTGGCCCCTCGTGGACGCCGAGATAGGAGCCGACGCCATGGCCGGTGCCGTGGTCGTAGTCGAGGCCCATCATCCAGAGCGGGGCCCGGGCGAGCGCGTCCAGGGCCGAACCGGTGGTGCCGGCCGGGAAGCGAATGGCGGCGAGCGCCAGGTGACCCTTCAGCACCAGGGTGAAGCGCTCGCGCATTTCCTGGCTGGGTTCGCCGATGGCCACCGTGCGGGTGATGTCGGTGGTGCCGTCCAGGTACTGGGCGCCGGAGTCGACCAGCAGCAATGAACCGACCTCGGTCAGCTTGTTGAGGCGATTGGTCGGGCGGTAGTGGACGACAGCGCCGTTGGAAGCCGCGCCGGCGATGGTGTCGAAGGAGAGGTCCTTGAGCGCGCCGGTGGCCTGGCGGAAGCCTTCCAGTTTGGTCACCACCTCGATCTCATCGACCGTGCGGGTCTGGGCCTCGGTGGCCAGCCAGTGCAGGAACTGGGTGACCGCGGCGCCGTCGCGGCGGTGGGCCTCGCGGGTTCCCTCGATCTCGATGTCGTTCTTGCAGGCGCGGGGCAGGGCGCAAGGGTCATCGCCGCGCACCACCTCGGCGCCGGCCTTGGCCAGGGCGTCGAAATACCAGGCCGAGGACTGGCCGGGATCGACCAGGACCCGCTTGCCCTTCAGCTCGGCCAGGGCGGCGGGGAGGTCGTCGGCGGTCTCCAGCCGCACCTCGTTGCCCAGCCAGGCCCGCAGCTCGGGGCTGACCTTCACCGGATCGAGAAACAGGCGGGCCGAGCCGTCCCGGTTGAGGATCGCCTGGCCCAGCGGCAGGGGGGAGCGGATCACGTCGCCGCCGCGGATGTTGAACAGCCAGGCGATGGACGACGGCGCGGTCAGGACCGTCGCCTCGGCGTTCTTGCCGGTGATCGCCTCGCCGACCCGGGCGCGCTTGGCGGCCGACTCCTCGCCGGCATAGGCCAGCGGATGGGGAACCACCGGGGCCGTCGGCTGAGCCGGGCGCGCGGCGCCCCAGGCGGTGTCCAGCGGGTTCGGGGCGACGGGTTTCAACACGGCCCCGGCCTTGGCGGCGGCGGCCTTGAGCCGCTCCAGGGCGTCGGGGGAGTGCAGGCGCGGATCGTAGCCGATGGTCTGGCCCCGGCCGGTGGCGGTCTCCAGATAGGCGGGCACGCCGCCCTCCACGAGGTCGCGGATCTCGAACACGCCCTGATCGACCTGGTCGCGGACCTGCAGGGTGTAGCGGCCGTCCACGAAGATGGCGGCCTTGTCCTTGAGGATCACCGCGGCCCCGGCCGAGCCGGTGAAGCCGGTGGCCCAGCCGAGCCGGTCATTGGCCTGCGGCAGGTACTCGTTCTGGTGTTCGTCCTCGTGGGGAACCAGGAAGCCGTCCAGGCCCTGGGCGCTCATCGCCTGACGGATCAGGGGAACGTGCTTGGGGCCGAAGGACGGGTCGGTGCTTTCGTCGAAGGTCTGGCGCATGGGGCGAACTTAGGGAAGGTCGCCCGACTTCGCCACCTTGGCCTCAGTCGGGGGCCTCAGTCAGGCCGGCGCAGCAGCAGCAGGCAGGCGAAGGCCAGCACGCTGGCGGCGATCAGCACGCCGAGCGCCAACTCCACCGAACGCGCCAGGGCCAGGGCGAAGAGCAGCGGGGCGATCGCTCCGACCAGTCGCGCCGGGACGTTCAACGAGCCCAGCCGGCCGCCATAGTTCAGCGCCCCGAACAGGGCCAAGGGCAGGGTCCCTCGAACGATGGTGAAGAGCCCATTGCCTGCGCCGTAGAGGATGGCGAAGGGCGCGGCGGCTATCGGGCCGAGCGCCAGCAGCAGGCCGGCGCCGATCGGGAAGGCGACGACGGTGACGCGGCCCGAGTTCAGCGGGTGGATCCGGCGCACCAGCACGAACTCTGCGAAGCGGGCGGCCACCTGGGCCGGCCCCACCAGCATGCCCGCCGCCACCGCCGCCGCGGCGCTGGCGCCCATGGCCGTCAACATGGGCGGCAGGTGGGCGCCCATGATCGAGCCGATCCCAGACATCACCGCCAGCGCCGTGGCCAGCAGCACCATCTGGAAGGCGACCGGAGCCGGGCTGGCCGGCGCGTCGGTTGCGGCGTCCTCGGTCGGCGCTACGACCGCCGGAGCGTCCCGCGGCAGGGTCAGGTGGAGCGGCAGGCAGATCAGCAGGTTGGCCGCGGCCCAGACCAGGCAGGCGCCGCGCCAGCCGATCTCATGGTCCATCCAGGCGGTGAGCGGCCAGGCGATGGTCGAGGCAAAGCCGGCGATCAGGGTGACCCCGGTGATCGAGCGCCGCGCGTCCAGGCCGAACCACCCGACTAGGCCCGCGAAGGCGATGTCGTAGAGGCCGAGCGCCATGCCCAGGCCCAGCACCAGCCAGGAGAGAGCCAGGTGCCACGGTTCCTGCGAGACCGCCATGCCGGCCAGGCCCAGGGCCAGGATGATGCTGGCGGCCGACAGCGGCAGACGCGCGCCGCTGCGGTCGACGGAACGTCCGGCGGCGGGGCCCACGAAGGCATGGATCAGCAGGGCGCCGGAAAAGGCGCCGAACACGAAAGCGGTGGAGGTCCCCACCGCCTGGGACATGGAGCCGGCCAGGGAGGCGGGCAGGTAGCTGGAACAGGCATAGCCGATGGTCTGGGTCGCCCCGAGGGTCAGGACGGCGCGGCGGGGGCTGATGCTCTGCGCCGCCATGTCGTCCGAAGCCCCCGAATCCGCGAGGCCTGACCATGCCTCGATCCGCTCACGGACCAAAGTGTCCGCGTGTATTTTGTCCGGGTATAATTGACGGGCGGCGCGAAAAGCGTCATCCTCGGCGCATGGAAAAGACCCGCCGCCGCGACCTCGTCCGCGACTACAAGGAAATCAGGAGCCGCCCAGGCGTCTATAGCCTCACCTGCGAGGCGACCGGGGAGACCTGGGTCGGGAGCTCGCGCGCCATCGGCACCCAGGTGAACAACATCATGTTCTCCCTGCGCCACGGCTCGCATCGCAACCGCGCCCTGCAGCACGCCTGGACCACCCATGGCGAGGCCGGGGTGGTCTACGCCATCGTCGAGGCCCTGGACGACGAGGAGATGACCGGCATCGGCCGCGAGACCTGGCTGAAGGAGCGCCTGCGCCACTGGATGCAGATCCTTCAGGCCAAGCCGGCCATCGCCTGATCTGGCGTCGAGGCCCGAGCTGGGCTATGGAGACCGCATGCGCAGCGCCGCCATCCTCTCGAATTCCTGCGGTCCCTACGGGGCCGTGCGTCTTCGCGTGGGCTGACCGCCTGCTTTGAAAAGACCCACGACCCCTGCCAATCCGGCCGGGGTCTAGGAGACGAGCCCGTCCGCTGGCGTGACCCACGGAGAGCTCAGATGACCACCGACTTCCCCATACGAACCAAACGGCTGCTGCTGCGCGACGTTCGCGCGGACGATTTCGACGCCATCCATGACTACGCCACCGACGAGGCGGTGGCGCGGTTCATGGACTGGGGTCCGAACACCATCGACCAGACTCGCGAGGCCCTGGACCGCTGGCTGGTCGCGCAGGCCGAGGCCGTGCGCCTGGTCCTGAACTTCGCGGTCGTGGTGGCCGATGAGGATCGGTTGATCGGTTCGATTCGAATGGCCTACCAAGGTCAGCAGAACGCCGATATCGGCTACAGCCTGCACAGCGCCTACTGGCGGCAGGGCTACGGCGCGGAGGCCGCCGGGGCGATGCTGGAACTGGGCTTCGAGCGGTTCGGCCTGCATCGGATCTGGGCGACCTGCGATGTGGCCAACGCCGGCTCGTACGGCGTGATGGAGAAGATCGGCATGCGGCGCGAGGGGACGTTCCTGCAGGACGTTCAGGTCAAGGGCCGCTGGCGGGACACCCACCTCTACGCCGTGCTGGCGCAGGAGTGGGCGGCCCGCCGCGTTGAACCCGCCTAGTTAGCGGGGCGGTTCGGTCGTGGCCGCGGCGTCGGCGGCGGCGTCGCCGGCGCTGACAGCGGCGTTCTCGGCAGACTGGGCCGAGCGTTCGGCCGCGGCGCTGGCGTTTTCAGCCGCCGAGCGGGCCGCGGTGGCCACGTCGGCGGCGGCGTCGCGCGAGGCCGCGGCCGCGTCGGCCGCGGCGCCTTGGGCGGTCGCGGTGGCGCTGTCGAGCGTGGCTTCGGCGCGTCCGCTCTCGCGGGCGGCCATCAGGTCACCTTCGTCGGTGGTCGAGGTGTTGAAGACGAAGAACAGGCCTATCACCGCGACGATGGCCACCAGGGCGGCGATCCACCAGCCGGCGTTATTGCCCTTACTGGTTTCACCAACGGTGCGAACTTCCTCGCGTCGGACCGTCGCCGGTCCTTCGGTCACGGTCTTCTCGACATACGGTTCGTTGGGATCTGCCATCTGCTTTCCTCCTAGGACGCGGGGCGGCGAAGCCACGCTTGTCGGTCGGAGGAACGTGACCGCGGGCGAGGGGTTCCGACCCGCCTTTAGGCCCGGCGCAGCACCAGGGTGGCCCAGGCGTCGCGGTGGATGCGCCGATGCAGGCGGAACCCGCGCGAGCGGTAGGCCGCGAACACCCGGCGCTCCTGGGTGCGCAGCAGGCCCGAGAGGATCGCGGTCCCACCGGGCTTCAGCGCGCCCTTGATATCCTGCGACAGGGCCACGAGGGGCGCGGCAAGGATGTTGGCGAACACCAGGTCGTAGGGCGCGGCCTCGCGCACCAGCCGGTGGCCCAGGCCCGAGGCGTGGACGAAGCGGGCGTCGGCCTGGTTCAGCTTGGCGTTCTCGCGGGAGATCCGCACCGAGGGGGCGTCGATGTCGGTTCCGACCGCCTTGCGGCTGCCGGTGCGCGCCGCGGCGATGGCCAGAACCCCGGTGCCGGCGCCGACGTCCAGCACTCGCTCGAAGCGCCGCGCCTTGATGAGCTGGTCATAGGCGAACAGGCAGCCGACGGTGGTGCCATGGTGGCCGGTGCCAAAGGCGGCCCCGGCCTCGATCCGCAGATTGACGGCATTGACCGGCGCCCGGCCGGTGTCGTGAGCGCCGAACACGAAGAACCGGCCGGCGCGGACCGGCGGCAGTCCCGACAGGGCCATGGCCAGCCAGTCGGCGTCGGCCAGCTTCTCGACCAGGGTCTTGAGCTTGGGGAACCTGGCCAGGGCGGCGACCAGGCCATCGGCCTCCTCGGTCGAGGTGGGGAAGGCGTCGATCCGCCAGACGTCGTGGTCCTCGTCCTCTTCCAGGATGGAATAGGTGACGCCTTCCAGCATCAGGTCGACATCGATCGCCTCGGCGGCGGCTTCGGCGATGGCGCGGGGGCCGCGGGCGATGATCTGGACGGCGTCTTCGGTCATCCGCGCCCTTTAGAGCGCCAGGGCTCGAAAGGCGAGGGGGCTTCAGGCCGGCGGCCGCTCGGGGGCTTCCGGAGGCTCAGGGGGTTCGGGCGGCTGCTGCGGCTCCGGCGCGTCGGGCGCGACGGCGTAGATATCCCCGCCGATCGACGGATAGCGCCGTGGCGGCGGGGCGTAGTCGGGGGCCGGCGCCCGGTCGGGGACCGAGATGAAGCGCTGCGGGACGTAGGGCGGCGGTTCGTAGGCCTCGACCTCGGCGGCCGGAGCCTCCTCGGGGAGGTCGGGCTGCAGCCAATCGGTGCCGATCACATAGTCCGGTATGCCGTATTTGTAGTTGGCGAAGGCCGAGCCGCTGGTCGCCTGGATCCGTTGGCCGGAGACCGGGGCCACGGTCTGCGGCCCCTCGGGGCCGATCAGCTCGCGCGCGGCGGGCTTGATCGCCAGGCCGGCGCCGATCCCGGCGAGCGCGAACGCGACCACGCCGATCGCGGCCGCCAGCTCCGAACGGGTGATCGAGAGGATCATGTCATCTAGCAAGCGCCCAATCGCGGCCTTGGTTCAAGCCGCTTCGCCTCACAGGCTCGCGAGGCGAGGCTGGTTGGGTGTAGAGGAGGCGTCATGAGCAAGTACCTTCCCCTGTCCGAACGCCTGGCGCGCGAAACCGCCGACCAGTGGCGCCCGACCCTGGCCGAGATCGAGGCGGTGCTGGGCTTTCCCTTGCCCAAGGCGGCCCAGCAGGCCGCCTGGTGGGGCGGGGCCAGCGACAAGCCGCACCACCGCGCCTGGCTCGATCAAGGCTGGCGGGCCGGAGACTTGGATCGCGCCGACGGCACGGTGACCTTCCACCGCGACCCTACCGCGGGCCTGCCACCGCCGCCCGTGGACGCGCCTCCCGTCGTCGAGGCCCATCGCGGCGTCGGCGGCATGGCTCTGATCGGGGCTGGGGTGGCGGTCATCGCCGGGATCGGCCTGCTCGCCGCCCGGCTGATGAAGGGCCGGAAGACCTAGGCGGCGGCCCGGGCCCGCGCCGTGGCCCGCTCGATCAGGTCGCAGAGGGTCCCGATCAGCGGCTTGGGCAGGTTGTGGCCCATGTTCGGCAAGATGTGCAGCTCCGAGCCCGGAATGGTCGCGTGGGTGTCCTCGCCGCCGGTGGGCGGCACCAGGGGATCGTCGGCGCCGTGGACCACCACGGTGGGGGCGGTGATCGTGGCGAGCGCCGCCCGGCGGTCGCCGCTGGCCACCACGGCGGCCATCTGCCGGGCGAACCCCACCGGATGGAACGAGCGCTCGAAGTCGGACTTCATGCTGGCGCGCAGTTCGGCCTCGTCGGCCTGGTAGTTGGGCCCGTTCATGATCCGGGCTCCGGCGATCCCGTAGTCGAGGAAACCTTCCAGATCCTCCAGCGGGCTTGGTCCCCGCTGGGTCAGCCGCTCCATGGCCTCGGGCTTGGCCGGGGGCAGGGACGGGTTGCCGGTCGTCGACATGATCGAGGTCAGGGACAGCACCCGGCTCGGATGCTCGGCGGCGATCATCTGGGCGATCATCCCGCCCATGGAGGCGCCGACGATGTGGGCGCGCTCGAAGCCGAGCGCGTCCATCAGCCCGACCCCGTCGGCGGCCATGTCGGAGAGGATGTAGGCGACCGGCGGCTTCTGGCCCGACATCAAGGCCTTGTAGACCTCCTGCATGTCCGGGGCGCCGGCTTCATCGAGCTTGTGCGACAGGCCCACGTCGCGGTTGTCGTACTGGACCACCCGGTAACCCCGCGCCGCCAGCTCGGCCACCAAGGCTGGCGGCCAGCGGGTCATCTGGGCGCCCAGGCCCATGATCAGCAGCAGCGGCTCGCCGGTCTCGGGACCGTGGAGCTCATAGTGCAGCGGAATGCCGTTGGCGGTGATCTGGGGCATCAATTTCCCTCGGGTGGCTGGCGCAATGAGGCTTCACCTTGGAGGCCTTCCGCGCTCGGCGCACGAAGAAAATCGTCAGCCCTTCTCCACGAACGAGTCGATCACCTTCTTCTCACCCGCCTTGTCAAAGGCGACGGTGAGCTTGTTGCCGTCGACGCTCTTCACAGCGCCGTAGCCGAACTTCAGGTGGAAGACCCGGTCGCCGCGCTTGTAGACGCTGGCGGCCGAGGCGTCGGAGACGGCGATCAGCCGGCCCTCGCCCTCGATCACCGCGCCGCGGCCCGGATGGCTGCCGTGGTAGTTGCGCTCCTGGGCGCGCTTCCAGCCGGGGGAGGTGTAGCCAGCCCCGAAGCCGGGGGTCTCGTCCCAGCGGCTGCCGTGCTGCTGCATGCCCGGACCGCCGCCGTAATAGCCGGTCTCCGACGTCGCCTCGACATTGGCCAGGGGCAGTTCGTCGACGAAGCGGCTGGGGAGCTGGCTGGTCCAGCGGCCATAGACCTGGCGGTTGGCTGCGAAGGAGATGCGAGCCTCTTCGCGGGCGCGGGTGATGCCCACATAGGCCAGGCGGCGTTCCTCCTCGAGGCCCTTCTCGCCCTTCTCGTCCATGCTGCGTTGGGAGGGGAAGACGCCTTCTTCCCAGCCGGGCAGGAAGACCAGGGGGAATTCCAGGCCCTTGGCGGAGTGCAGGGTCATGATCTGCACCGAGTCCGCCTGCGGCCCACGATCCAGCTCCATCACCAGGGAGACGTGTTCCAGATAGGCCTCGAGGGTCTCGTGGGCGCCCATGGCCTGGACCAGTTCCTTCAGGTTCTCCAACCGGCCCTGGGCGGTGGGCGTCTTGTCCAGCCGCAGCGCGTCGGTATAGCCGCTCTCCTCCAGCACCTGCTCGGTCAGGCGCGGGTGGGGCGTCTCGCCGGCCAGCATCCGCCAGCGATCCATATCGCGCAGGAAGTTCGACAGGGCTGTGCGGGTGCGGGCGGCCAGTTCGTCGGTGCGGACCACCTGGCGGGCGGCCTCCATCACGGGAATGCCGGCGACCCGGGCCATCTGCAGCAGCTTCTGGACCGTGGTTCCGCCGATGCCGCGCTTGGGGACATTGACGATCCGTTCGAAGGCCAGGTCGTCGTCGGGCGACTGGATCAGCCTGAGGTAGGCGTGGACGTCGCGGATCTCGGCGCGCTCGAAGAACCGCGGGCCGCCGATCACCACATAGGGGATCTGGAGCAGGATGAACCGGTCCTCGAAGGCGCGCATCTGGAAGGAAGCGCGAACGAGGATGGCCATGTCGCGGAACTTGCGGGGCTCCTTCTCCGTGCCGCCCTTCCTGGCGCGCTCGATCTCCTCGGCGATCAGCCGGCTCTCGGCCTCGCCGTCCCAGACCCCGCGCACCACGACCTTCTCGCCGTCGTTGGCCTGGGTCCACAGGGTCTTGCCCAGGCGGCCCTTGTTGGTGCTGATCAGGCCCGAGGCTGCGGCCAGGATGTGGCTGGTGGAGCGGTAGTTGCGCTCCAGACGGATCACCGTGGCGCCCGGGAAGTCGCGCTCGAAGCGCAGGATGTTGTCCACCTCGGCCCCGCGCCAGCCATAGATCGACTGGTCGTCGTCGCCCACGCAGCAGACGTTCTGGCGCTTCTGGGCCAGCAGCCGCAGCCACAGGTACTGGGCGACATTGGTGTCCTGATACTCGTCGACCAGGATGTATTTGAAGCGGTCGTGGAACTCGGCCAGCACGTCGGCGTGGTTCATGAAGATGGTCAGGTTGTGCAGCAGCAGGTCGCCGAAGTCGCAGGCGTTCAGCACCCGCAGCCGGTCCTGGTAGAGCTGGTAGAGCCTCTGGCCCTTGTTGGGGCCGAACTCCGCGCCCTCGCCGGGCGGGAGGCGCTCGGGAGTCCAGCCGCGGTTCTTCCAGTGATCGATCATCCCGGCGAGCGTCTTGGGCGTCCAGCGCTTGGGGTCGATGTTCTCGGCCTCCAGCACCTGCTTGATCAGCCGCTCCTGATCGTCGTTGTCGATGATCGTGTAGTTCGACTTCAGCCCGACCAGGTCGGCGTGTCGCCGCAGGATCTGGGCGGCCACGGAGTGGAAGGTGCCCAGCCAGCGCAGGCCCTCGGCCTGAGGGCCGATGATGTGGGTGATCCGCTCGCGCATCTCGCGCGCGGCCTTGTTGGTGAAGGTGACGGCCAGCAGCTCCCAGGGCCTGGCCTTGCCGGTGGCCAGGATGTGGGCGAGCCGCGTGGTGAGCACCCGGGTTTTGCCGGTGCCGGCTCCGGCCAGCACCAGGACCGGCCCGTCGGTGGCCTCCACCGCCGCGCGCTGTTCGGGATTAAGGCCCTCGAGATAGTCGGGGCCGCTGACCCGGGCCAGGTCGCTGACGCGTTGCGCGGGCAGGGGAGCTGATTCAAAGGACGACATCGGAACATATGTAGCACAGACGCCGGCCGGCTTAAGTCCCGGAACCCCTCCGAATGCGGTTCGTTTCTCTCGCAGCTTTGCTGTGACACCCAGGAGGAAGACATGGCTGCCGAATCCAAGTCTTCGCCCCCCTGGCTCGCCTTCCTGGTCGGCGGGCTGGTCGTGGCGGTCGTCGTCATCGCCTTCGTCGTCTATTCGGGTGGCGGCCTGTCGAAGCCCCAGATCCCCAGCAGCGTCGAGGTGGATGTGAATCTGCCCAAGGCGCCGCCGATCCCCGACGCGCCCAAACTACCCGACGCGCCCATTCCAACGCCCAAATAGCCGATGGACGACGAGGGGCCCCGCGAATCCAAGCCGATCCCGTTGATCATCTGGGTGGTGCTGGGCTTCCTGGTCGTGCTCGGCTTCATGGTGGCGCTGCGCGCCGTCAATCCTCCGGGAGCAGGGATGGGACCGCCGACCCCCGACGTGATCGTGCCCACGGCGCCCAAGCCTGCGCCTCTCCCCGACGTGAAGCCGGCGATCTAGCGTCGCGCGAAGGCCAGGGCCGCGACCCGGCAGGCCGAGGCGAGGGGCCGTTCGCCGCGGCCTTCATCGATGCGAGCGATCAGGGCCGCCAGGCTTAGGCCGTCGGCTCGCGCCAGTTCGTCCAGCACCTCCCAGAACTCCGGCTCCAGCGCCAGCGAGGTGGCGTGGCCGGACAGCAGGATGGAACGTTTACGAAGGCGCGGCATGATCGCCCTTGTGGGGCAAGGCGAGGCCTCAACGCAACTGCGGAGCCCGGACGCCGCATTGCCTCTTGCAAAAAGGTGACGCTGGCGTCATCTTTAATCCGAACGCTGTTTTGTAGAGGCTGCTCCCAATGGCCATGACCGCCGACTCCTTCGACGTCCGCTATCAGCGCCAGGCCGATCCGGCCACGACGCCGATGCCAAGGCCCAAGCTCCAGTGGGGCGTGGCGCTGAAGGCGTTGCAGCGCCTGCTAAACGACAAGGAAGATACCGGCCAGGTTTTCGAGATCATGCGTGCGCTCACCGGGAACTCGAGCGCCAAGGGCTATGAGCGCCTGCTGACCACGCCCCAGGGTGGCCGTCTGGCCTATGAGCGGGTCGAGCTCATCGACAAGCTGATGGACGACGCCTGGCTGGACGCCTTCGCGCCCGGCACGGTGGGGGCGGCCTATTGCGAGTTCATCCGTAGCGAGCAGCTGTCGGCCGAGGGTTTGGCCGAGATCAGCCGGGTCAAGAGCAACGACATCGACGTGCGCCATCCCCATGCCTGGTTCGGCCGCCGCACCCGCGACGTCCACGACATCTGGCACATCCTGTCCGGCTATCATCGCGACGGCCTGGGCGAGGCCTGCCTAGTGGCCTTCTCCTACGCCCAGACCAAGAGCCTGGGCTGGGCCCTGATGGCGGTCGGCGCCACAATCCGCTCGCGTGGGGGCGACCATCCCTACGGCAAGGCGATTTGGCAGGGCTATCAGCGCGGCAAGGCCAGCGCCTGGCTGCTGGGCGAGGACTATGAGCGCCTGCTGAACGAGCCGCTCGAAGCCGCCCGCCGCCGACTGGGGATCACCCCGCCGACGATCTACGAGTCCATTCCGCCGGAAGCTCGCGACGCCGCCGTTCCCGGCCAGATGTAGGCATCAGTCCTCGCGCTTGGCGCCGTCCAGGGCGCGGTCGGCCTTTTCACCTTGCGCCTTGGTGAGCGCCTTCTCGGCCTTCGGCCGGCCGAAGGCCGCGCGGTTGCGCGCCGCCTGGACGCGGTCCTGATCGCGGACCTTGGCCTTCCTGGCCTTGTTGAAGTTCACGACCTCGGCCATCAGCCGGCGTCCTTGGCCATGGCCCGCGCGAGGGCCGGACGGGCGTTGAGCCGCCCAAGCCACTCGTCATAGACGGCGTGAGCCGGCAGCATTTCGCGGGCGAACTGCAGCAGGCTGGCGAACACGATGTCGGCGGCGCTGAAGGCCTCACCCAGCAGATAGGGAGTGGCCTCGAGGGCGCTCTTGAGCCGCGCGTCCAGGGCCTCGTACTGAGCCTTCATCGGATCGGTGGCGGTGCGGCCCTCGAAATGGGCGCTGATCACCGGCTCCAGCACCCCGGCATAGTAGGCGAGCCAGGTGAGATAGGAGCCGCGCAGGGGATCTCCCACCACCGGCCCGATCCCGGCAGCCGGGAACTTGTCGGTGAGATAGAGGGCGATGGCGACGGACTCGCTGATCAGCACCCCATCGTCCAGCAGGGCGGGCACCTGTTTGTGCGGATGAGGATTGGCCGGATCCTTGGCGCCGACCCCGTCGCGGCGGGCGATGTCGACGACCTTCACCTCATAGGGCGCGCCCAGCTCCTCCAGCAGCCAGATCATCCGGGTCGAGCGCGATTTCGGGGCGTGGAACAAGGTCAGCACGGGGCGGCGTCCTTCAGAGGCAGGAATCAGTGCGGCGTGAACATAAACAGAACATCGTTCGCCGCGCAACTTTCGGCGAAACAGGATGCGAGGTTCGCGTGTTTGGCTTCCACACAGCAATCAGGAGAAAGCCATGATCCAAGCTTCGCTTATCCGCGAACATATGGAAGTGATCGGCTCGGACGGCGGCCATGTCGGACGGGTCGACCATGTGCTGGGCGACGAGATCGAACTGGCCAAGCTGGACCTGGGCGCCGGCCTCAAGCACCACCTGATCCCGATGACCTGGGTCGACGATGTCGAAGAGGACAAGGTGCGGCTGAACCTCACCGAAGACGCCGCCAAGGCCAGCTGGCGCGAGAAGCACTAGAGCCGCGAGCCCTTGCCAGGCCCAGGCCTGAGGATAAGACGGGGCGAAGCCCTGGGCTTCGGCCCGTTCTCCTGTCCGGAATTGCGCATGATCGGTTTTCGTCTCGCCTGTTCACTGGCGGCCAGTCTTCTCGTGGCGACGTCGGCGAACGCGGCCGATCCGCCGCCGGCGAGCGAAGGCCTCTATCGCCTGCCTTACGAAACCGGCGCCCAGGTGAAGGTGTTCGACGACGCCCTGAGCCATCGGCCGGTCGGACGACTGGACCTGTTCGGGACAGGCGGGGCGGGCCCTTACCGCGTGGTCGCCGCAGCCGCGGGGCGGATCGTCGCCATCCAGGACAGCTTCGCCGAGCAGCAGTCCGGACGCGCAGCGGAGGACTGCCGGAACAACTATGTCTGGATCGCCCATCCGAACGGGGAGTGGACCAACTATTCCCACCTCACCCAAGGCTCGGTGCATGGGACCGCCAAGCTCCGGGTCGGCGGCGCCGTGGAGGCCGGGCGGTTCCTGGGCTTCGAGGGCGCGGTGGGCTGCGCCATGCTCGACCACGTCCATTTCGAGGTCGCCGTCCCGGCGGCCGGCCAGCCGATCGACGCCGGCGGCTTCCTGCTGGACAACGCGACCAGCCAACGCGAGCGCACGCCGCGGTTCTGCGGCGTCGCGGGCGAAGTAGTCGTCAAGGGCTCGACCTATATGGCCAAGCCCTGTTGACGATGCCTATTTCAGCGAGGCGCAGAAGCGCTGGATGCGGGTGCAGGCGTCTTCCAGCACCGCGTTGGAGGTGGCGTAGCTGATGCGGAAGAAGGGCGAGAGGCCGAAGGCCGCGCCGAACACCACCGAGACGCCCTCTTGCTCCAAGAGCTGGACCGCGAAGTCCTGGTCGTCGCCGATGACCTTGCCGTTGGGCGAAGCCTTGCCGATCAGCTTCTCGACCGAGGGATAGACGTAGAAGGCGCCCTCGGGCGTCGGACAGTCGATGCCGGTCGCCTGGTTCAGCATCGAGACCACCAGGTCGCGGCGGCCCTCGAACAGCTTGGCGTTCGGTTTGATGAACTCCTGCGTGCCGTTCAGCGCCTCGACCGCCGCCCATTGCGAGATCGAGGAGGGGTTGGAGGTCGTCTGGCTCATGACCTTGGCCATGGACTTGATCAGCGGCTCGGGGCCGGCGGCGTAGCCGATCCGCCAGCCGGTCATGGCGTAGGCCTTGGAGACCCCGTTCATGGTGAGGGTGCGGTCGTAGAGCGCCGGCTCCACCTGGGCGATGGTCCAGAACTCGAAGTCGCCGAACACCAGGTGCTCGTACATGTCGTCGGTCAGGATCCAGACATGAGGATGGCGCAGCAGGACATCGGCCAGGGCCCGCAGCTCGGCCTTGGTATAGGCCGCGCCCGACGGGTTCGAAGGCGAGTTCAGGAACAGCCACTTGGTCTTGGGCGTGATGGCGGCGTCCAGGTCCGCCGGTTGCAGCTTGAAGCCGCGCGCCGCGCTGGTCGGCGCCGCTACGGGCGTTCCGCCAGCCAGCAGCACGATGTCCCAGTAGCTGACCCAATAGGGCGTGGGGATCACCACCTCGTCGCCGGGGTTCAGCGTCGAGATCATGGCGTTCCAGATCACCGGCTTGCCGCCCGGCGAGACGTTCACCTGGCTGGTCTTGTAGGTCAGGCCGTTCTCGCGCTGGAACTTGGCGACGATGGCTTCCTTCAGCTCAACGATGCCGTCGACATTGGTGTACTTGGTCTTGCCGTCACGGATCGCCTTGATGGCGGCTTCCTTGATGTTGTCCGGCGTGTCGAAGTCGGGTTCGCCCGCGGCCAGGGAAATCACATTCCGGCCCTGCGCCTTCAGCTCACGAGCTTTCGCGTCGGCCGCCAGGGTGGCGGACGGCTTCACGCGGGCGAGCGCGGCGGATTCGAGCGACATGGCGGGCAGACTCCCGGGACAGGTTGAAAGGAACGGGCGCGGGTTTAGCGGAAGGCGGCGCAAAGGCAAAGCCGGCTTGGCCCGCGGAACGGCCTTTCCGGGCGATCGTTTGCGAAAAGCCACGGCGGGAACCCATGACGGTGGCGGGCGGCCCCTGGAGCGGCGCGGTGATCTTGCCTGGCCCTCGCCTGGCTTGACCCCTTCGCGCGAACAGGCGACGGGAGGGCATGCGTCGCATCCTCCGCTTCATCAACGAAATGGACGCCAAGGCCTGGCGGACGCTGGCGGTGTCCTTCGTCCTGTTCGGCGGGGTGGGCGTGGTGTTCCTGTTCGGGGCCCAGGTGCTGGGCTTCGACGGGGAGGCGACGGTCGAGCGCTGGCTGGGCATGGCGTCGGACGGCCCCTGGGCCTTGCCGGCGGCGGTGGCGGCCTTCGCCATCCTGGCCTTCCTCGGCGTGCCCCAGTTCGTGCTGATCGCCGCGGCGGTGGTGGCCTTCGGGGCCTGGACCGGGTTCGCCTATAGCTGGATCGGCACCATGGTCTCGGCCCTGGTCGGCTTCCACGTCGGCCGCCTGGCCGGGGCGCGGGCGCTGAAGGCGCTGTCGGGCGAGAGCATGCAGCGGTTCATGGACCTAGTGGGACGCAACGGCTTCCTGGCCAGCCTGATCGTGCGGCTGGTGCCCTCCGCCCCCTTCATCGTGGTCAATATGGCCGCGGGGGTGACGCCGATGCGGATGCGCCACTTCACCGCCGGGACCGCCCTGGGCATCGTCCCGAAGATCGCGCTGACCGCCTTCGCCGGGAACTCCATCGTCCAGGTGGTGAAGGGGCAGGGGGGCGGCCACGTGATCTGGTTGGTGCTGATCGTGGTCCTGTGGATCGCCATCGGCTGGTTCGCGCGCAACTGGCTGAAATCGCGCGAGGACGCGATCAGCGGACCGCGCAAGGACTGAGGCGGGTCAGGCGCTCCAGATCGCGAAGGTGAAGTGGGCCGAGCCTTCATTGAGGAGCTGCCGGTCGGCGGCCAGCATCTCGTCGATCACCGGGCTGTCCTCGGTCACCAGCGGGACAACGACGCCGCCCAGGATGTTGAGGAAGGTCCCTCCGACCGGCTCGAACTTGACCCCGGGCAGGTGTCGCTGCGCCGCGGCCAGGATGCGCTCGCTCTGCGGCGCCTCGCTGGGGTCGCGCCGGTACATCTTCAGCCAGCTCAGGATATTGGAGCGGTGGAGCTTGCGGACCGGCACGCCGCGGCGGACGGCGCTCTCGGCCAGGAAGGCGTTGGCGCGCGCCACTTCCGTCGGCGTCCACTGCAGCCGGTTGGGACCGACATAGTCGTTGATGACAATCACTCCGCCGGGTTTGAGCACCGCCTTCGACCAGGCCAGGGCGTCGTCCACGTCGCTCATGTGGTGCAGGCTGTGGTCCCAATAGACCAGATCGTATTCGGGCTTGCGCTCCGCCCCGAAGACGTCGCCCGAGCGATGGGTGATCCGGTCGAGAAGGCCGAGCGCCTCCGCCGCCTTCCGACCCTGGTCTATCCGCGTCTGCGCGATCTCATAGAGATCGAAATGGCCGACGAGGCCGTCGGCGATGAGGGCCAGCTCCTTCGCGGCGGGGCCGCAGCCGATGGAGACCGCGCGTTCGAAGACCCGGCCCGGGAAGTCCTTGGCCAGGCGCCGGCGCACGCCCTGCGAGCCGCCGGTCAGCGCCGCTTCGCCGCACAGGGCCTGGTTGTAGTACGACTGGCACTTGGACGAGGACCACCAGTTCACGCGCCCGGAATTGTCGACGCGGTTCCAGTGCTCAGCGGCTGCGGTCGTCATTGGGGCCCCCCATGTCTGACGAAATTTCCGGAGACCCCGAGGCCTGCCAACAGCCTCGGCCTCCATTCTTGGCGCGAGCCTCATCATCTACTATCGACTGCTCAACGAGAGGATAATCCCAGTGCTGAGACTCTTCCACTCGCGCGGATCCTGCGCGCTCGCCTCGCATATCGCCCTGGAAGAGGCCGGGGCGGACTACCAGGCCGTGCGCGTGGATCTGGGCGCTGGCGAACAGACCATGCCGAATATCTGGCGATCAATCCGAAAGGCCGGGTGCCGGCCCTGGTCACCGACCGGGGCGTGCTGACCGAGACCCCGGCCATCCTGGCCTTCGTCGCCCAGAGCTATCCCCAGGCGAGGCTGGCGCCGCTGGACGATCCCTTCGCCTTCGCCCGCGCCCAGGCGTTCAACAGCTACCTCGCCTCGACCGTCCACGTGGCCCATTCGCATGGCCGGCGCGGCTATCGCTGGGCCGACGGCGCCGCGGCGATCGCCGAGATGAAGCGCAAGGTTCCGCAGACCATGGCCGCCTGCTTCGTCCAGATCGAAGCCGACCTGCCGGACGACGGACCCTGGGTGTTGGGCGCGGACTATTCGATCTGTGACCCGTACCTTTTCACCATCTGCACCTGGCTGGAGGGCGACAAGGTCGAGATGGCGCAATTTCCGAAGGTTTTTCGCCACTTCCAGCGGATGAACGACCGACCGGCGGTCAGGAAGGTTCTTGCGCGGGAGGCGGCCTGAGGCCGTGTCTGGCGCAAGACTGTTGCGGCGCGACCGGCATTTCGGTATGCCAGTCGCCATGCGCACGTCATCGCACAGCCTGCTTCTTCTCGACCTGGGGCTTAGCCGCCCCTGGGCCTCCCTTTAGGCTGCGCGACTTCGCGGCCGGGCTCCCAGGGGATTTCACCCGCCGCCCGCCCCCATTAGAACGCCCCGCGAAGAGAGTTCGCAAATGACCCAAGTTTCCAACGACACCGCCCGCGATTCCCGGGACCGCGTCATCGTATTCGACACCACCATGCGCGACGGCGAGCAGTCGCCCGGCGCCTCCATGTCCATCGACGAGAAGCTCGAGCTGGCCAAGATCCTGGAGGACATGCGCGTCGACGTGATCGAGGCGGGCTTCCCCATCGCCTCCAACGGCGACTTCGAGGCCGTCCGCCAGATCTCCGAGATCGTCACCGAGAGCACGGTCTGCGGCCTGGCTCGCGCCGGCATGGCGGACATCGAGCGCTGCGCCGAGGCGATCCGCCCGGCCAAGCGCGGCCGCATCCACACCTTCCTGTCCACCAGCCCCAGCCACCGCGACCACATCCTGAAAGCCAGCCAGGAAGACATCCTGGAGATGATCACCAAGTCGGTCGGCCACGCCCGCAACCTGTGCGGCGACGTGGAATGGTCGGCCCAGGACGCCACCCGCACCGAGCAGGACTTCCTGCGCCGCTGCGTGGAGGCCGCGATCAAGGCCGGCGCCCAGACGATCAACATCCCCGACACCGTCGGATACACCTATCCCAGCGAATACGCGGAGATGTTCCGCGACCTGATCGAGAACGTGCCGAACGCCGACACGGTGATCTTCTCCACCCACTGCCACAACGACCTGGGCCTGGCCGTCGCCAACAGCCTGGCCGGGGTGCAGGGCGGGGCGCGGCAGGTCGAGGTGGCGGTCAACGGCATCGGCGAGCGAGCCGGCAACGCGGCCCTGGAAGAGGTGGTGATGGCGCTGAAGGTCCGTGGCGACCGGCTGCCCTATTTCACCGGCATCGAGACCCAGCACATCACCCGCGCCAGCCGCTACGTGTCGGCGATCACCGGCTTTCCGGTGCAGTTCAACAAGGCGATCGTCGGCAAGAACGCCTTCGCCCATGAGAGCGGCATCCACCAGGACGGGATGCTGAAGGACCGCGGCACCTACGAGATCATGAGCCCCGAGACCGTGGGCCAGGGCGCCTCGAACCTGGTCATGGGCAAGCACGCGGGCCGCGCCGGCTTCCGCGAGAAGCTGAAGAGCCTGGGCTACGAACTGGGCCAGAACGCGCTCAACGAGGCCTTCCAGCGTTTCAAGGACCTGGCCGACAAGAAGAAGCACGTCTTCGACGACGACATCGTCGCCCTGGTGGACGACGCCCTGGCGTCGGGCTCCGACCGCATCCAGGTCAAGAGCCTGCGGGTCATCGCCGGCACCGAGGGTCCGCAGCAGGCTGAACTGATCGTCACCGTCGACGGCGTCGAGAAGGCGGCCTCGGCCACCGGCGACGGCCCGGTCGACGCGGTGTTCAACGCCATCCACGAGGCGGTGCCACACACCGCCATCCTGCGCCTGTTCCAGGTGCACGCGGTGACGGAAGGGACCGACGCCCAGGCCCAGGTCTCGGTGCGGCTCGAAGAGGACGGCCGGATCGCCACCGGCCAGGCCGCCGACACCGACACGCTGACGGCCTCGGCCAAGGCCTATGTCAACGCGCTCAATAACCTCTTCGCCCGCAAGGAGAAGAGCGCGCCGGACGCCATCGCCAGCGGGTTCTAAGACCCACCTCAAGGTGTCATCCCGGCTGGAGATGCGATGCATCGGAAGGCCGGGTCCCATAGACACCGATCCATCCGGATAGCCCTGAGCGTATGGGTCCCGGACAAGCGTGGAGCTTGTCCTCGGGCCGGCCAAATGCCGGACCCGGGGGCGCTTTCCGGGATGACACTTGTGGGCATGAGGGGGATTTCACGGACATGCTCTGGATCCTACTGACGGCGGCGGCCGCGCCGCTGCAGGTGGCGCGCAACGCCCTGCAGCGCGGGCTGGTCGGCGACGCCGGCCCCTGGGGCGCGACCCTGGTGCGGTTCCTGTTCGGCCTGCCGTTCTCGCTGCTGATCTTCGCGGTGGTGGCCTTCGCCACGCCCCAGGCCGAGCCGCACCTGTCCTGGCGGTTCGCCATCGCCGTCGTGGCCGGGGCGATCGCCCAGGTGTCGGCCACCGCGGCGCTGCTGATGGCCATGCGCCATTCCGGCTTCGCGGTGGCCACCTTCATGCAGCAGTCGTCCCTGCCGCTGGCCGCCATCATGGGGTTCCTGGTGTTCGGCGACCGCATGAGCCCCGTCCAGTGGCTGGGCCTGGCGGCGGCGACCGCGGGCCTGCTCATCCTCTCCTGGCCGAAACGCGACGCGGCGACCGGCGTGCTGAACGGCTCGCTGTTCGGCCTGGCCTCGGGCCTGGCCTTCGCCGTGGCGCTGAACGGCTATCGCCAGGCGGGCGTGGCGTTCGAGCCCGGCCATCCGATCTACTCGGCCACCGCCTCGCTCTGCGTGGCCCAGGCCCTGCAGTCGCTGGTCCTGGGCGGCATACTGGCGGCGACTCGGCCCCAGGCCCTGCGCTCGGTGATGGGGACCTGGCGTCAGTCCCTGGGGGCGGGGCTCTGCGGCACGGCGGCCTCTGCCTGCTGGTTCTCGGCCCTGGCCCTGGCTCCCGCCGGCCAGGTGCGCGCCGTCGGGGTGATCGAGGGGCCGATCGCCGCGGCGGCCGGCCGGCGGCTATTCAAGGAGCGCCTCAGCCTGCGCCAGATCGTCGGCGGAACCGCCACGGGCGTGGGCGTGGTGATGACGGCGCTGGGCTGATGCGCCTGCGGCCAAGCCGCGCTAGGCTTGGCGAATGCAGTTTTCCAAGATGTTGGGCGCCCTCGCGTTCGCCTGGGTTTTGATCGCACTCCCCGCCCAGGCCGCCGCGGTCACTGTTTTCGCCGCGGCCTCGCTGAAAAACGCCCTGGACGAGGTCGGGCGCGAATACGCCAGGACAGGCGGCCAGGCGCGGTTCTCCTATGCGGCCTCCTCGGCCATGGCGCGGCAAATCGAACAGGGGGCGCCGGCCGACGTCTATGTCTCGGCCGACGTGGACTGGATGACCTATCTGGCCGAGCGCAGGCTGGTCGTCGCCGCCAGCCGCCGCGATCTATTGACCAACCGCCTGGCCCTGGTCGCCCCGGCCGACTCCAAGGCCTCGTTGAGGGTCGCGCGCGGCATGCCGCTCGGCCGCGCCCTGGGCGGCGGACGGCTGGCGGTGGCCGGTGCGGAGGTGCCGGCCGGCAAGTACGCCAAGGCCGCGCTCACCTCGCTGGGAGCGTGGGATGGAGTGTCGGGCAGGCTCGCCCAGGCCGAGAACGTGCGCACCGCCCTGCAATATGTGGCCCGCGGCGAGAGCCCGTTCGGGGTGGTCTATGACACCGACGCCAGGCTCGAGCCCAAGGTGCGCATCGTGGGCCTGTTCCCGTCGGGCAGCCATCCGGCCATCGTCTATCCCGCCGCCCTGGTGGCGGACTCCAAGAACCCTGACGCGGCCAGGTTCCTCAGCTTCATGAGCGGACCCCGCGCGGCGGCGGTGTTCCGCAAATACGGCTTCACGGTCCTGCCGCGTCGCTGACTACTGCGCCTCGAAGAACGCGTCGGGTCCCTCCACCTCCAGTAGCCGGCCCTTGCGGATCTCCAGGAAGCGGGTTGCGGCGGCGCGGGTGAAGTAGCGGTCGTGGGAGACGAACAGGCAGGCGACGTCGGCCCCGTCGAGCTGGGCCTCCAAGTCCTCCTGGCCCTCTATATCCAGATGGTTGGTGGGCTCGTCCAGCAAGTAGAGATTGGGCTTGGCGAGCGTCATGCGCAGGAAGACCAGCCGCGCACGCTCTCCGTGGCTGAGGTCAGCGATCGGCCCCTTGATCCGCAGATAGGGGAAGCCCGCCTTGGCCAGCATGGCGTTGGCGTCGCGGTTCGTGGCGCCTTCCACCGAGGTCAGGTAATCGACCAAGCTGACCTTCAGCGGCAGGTCGGCCATGCGCTGGTCGAAATAGACCAGCCGGCTTTGCGGGTTGAAGCGGAGGCTGGCCTGGCCGTCATAGTGCCGCAGTGCCGGGTCCCAGGCCCGCGCCAGGGCCGAGAGCAGCATGGACTTCCCGGCCCCGTTGACGCCCAGCAGGGCGATGCGGTCGCCGACCGCCACCGACAGCTTGTCGATGTGGAACAGCTTGCGCGAGCCGTCGGGGACAGTGACGGCGTAGTTCTCGATCCGCAGGGCGATCTTGGCCTCGATCTCGCCCTCGGCCAGCTCCAGCTTCCGCTCGCGGGCGGAATAGGCGCCGGTACGCTCGGCCTCGATCCGGTCGATGCGTTTCTCGGTGGCCTTGGCCCGCTTGTGGAACTTGTCGTTCTTGACGCCCCAGACGCGGTAACGGGCGGCCACCTTCTGCAGGCGGTCGATCTCCTTGCTTTCAAGCTGGCGGCGCACGGCGTCGGCGGCGTCGCGGTGAAGCAGGGCCTGGCGCGCCTCGACGAAGGGCGCGGCGAAGCTGTGGGCGCCGTCGGCCCGCAGGAACAGGGTCCGGCTGGTGGTCCGCTGCAGGAACTCGCGGTCGTGGCTGACGATCAGCATGGGCAGGCGGCGGTTCTCGTCCAGCCAGCCCTCCAGGACATTGACGTTCGAGAGGTCCAGGTGGTTGGTCGGTTCGTCGAGGACCAGCAGGTCGGGCTCGGAGAGCCGCGCCGCCGCGGCGATCAGCATCAGCCGCTGCCAGCCGCCGCTCAACGACCCGAAGGGTTGCTCGGCTGTCTCGAACGCGACGCCGATCTCGTCCAGCAGGACGTCGACCTTCCAGTCCTCGGACCCGTCCGTGACGGGGAGGGCGGCTTCCAGCACCTGGCGCAGGGGCTGGTCGGAGAGGCCCTCGGGCACGTCTTGCGGCACATAGCCGATCTTCAGGCCTCGCGAGCGGACGATCTGGCCGTCCATCAGCACCAGTTCGCCCAGCAGGCATTTCAGCAAGGTGGACTTGCCGGCGCCGTTCTCGCCCACCAGGGCCGTGCGCGCGTCGTCCAGCTGGAAGGAGACGCCCTCGAAGACCCTATTGGATCCGTAGAAGAAGCTGGCGTTCTCGACGCCCAGGACGGCCTGACGGATAGACATCTCGTTTCACGCGCGGCCGGGCTGTCGAAGGGAAGGGACGGTCCAGCCTTCTAGGCCGGTCCGCGCCGCAGGGCTGTAACCGCAGAGCGACACAGCGGCGCCGTTTCGCGCGGCGGGGTCCGCGTCGGGCTCCCGACACTCCGCCTTTGGCGCCTGGCTCTGGTGAAGCCTGTTTACTCTCCTGCGGCGCGAAACCACACGCCTGTCATTAGGCCTTGAATTGAACCTAATGGCAGGGCACACCGCCAAACAGTCCTGCAAACGGAGGCTGGAGCGGCCGGGCGCCTATTCATGGCGTGGTAAGGCGGCAGGCCCTAGACTCCGCGGACACAACATCCGCTTCCATCCCCCCCAGGGCTCTGCATGTTTTCATCCCTCTTCGGCGCCATCTCGAACGATATCGCCATCGACCTCGGCACCGCCAACACCCTCATCTACATGAAGGGCAAGGGCATCGTTCTGAATGAGCCGTCGGTGGTGGCGCTTCGCAACGTCGGCGGACGCAAGGTCGTCCACGCCGTCGGAATAGAAGCCAAGCAGATGCTGGGCCGCACGCCCGGCCACATGGAGGCCATCCGTCCCATGCGCGACGGGGTCATCGCCGACTTCGAAGTCGCCGAGGAGATGATCAAGTACTTCATCCGCAAGGTCCACAACCGCAAGGGCTTCGTGAACCCCAAGGTTATCGTCTGCGTGCCGTCCGGCGCCACGGCGGTGGAGCGTCGCGCCATCAACGACAGCTGCCTGAACGCCGGCGGACGCCGCGTCGGCCTGATCGACGAACCCATGGCCGCGGCCATCGGGGCGGGCCTGCCCATCCACGAACCGACCGGCTCCATGGTGGTCGACATCGGCGGCGGCACCACCGAGGTGGCCGTGCTGTCCCTGTCGGGCATCGTCTATTCGCGTTCCGTCCGGGTTGGCGGCGACAAGATGGACGAGGCGATCATCAGCTATATGCGCCGCAACCATAACCTGCTGATCGGCGAGACCACCGCCGAGCGCATCAAGAAGGAGATCGGCACCGCCCGGGCTCCGGCCGACGGCGAGGGCCTCTCCATCGAGGTCAAGGGCCGCGACCTGATGCAGGGCGTGCCGCGCGAGGTGCGCATCAGCGAAAAGCAGGCCTCGGATTCGCTGTCCGAGCCGGTGAGCCAGATCGTCGACGCGGTGAAGATGGCGCTGGAGGCGACACCGCCTGAGCTGGCCTCCGACATCGCCGACAAGGGCATCATGCTGACCGGCGGCGGGGCGTTGCTTCGCGGTCTGGACGCCGAGATTCGCGACCATACCGGCCTGCCGGTGACGGTGGCCGACGACCCACTCTCCTGCGTCGCCCTGGGGTGCGGCAAGGTGCTCGAACATCCGAAGTGGATGAAGGGCGTTCTTGAGTCCACCCTGGCGTAGACTTCGCGAGTCGGGGCGCAGACCGCCCCGCCGCATGCGAGCAGGTTCCGGTGGCCTTTCGTGAGAATCCGTTCGGCGAGCTGAAGGTCCCGCTGGCATGGACAGCGGGGGTGGCTCTGGTCGTGGCCGTCGTCGTGGCCGTCACCCTGCTGCTCTCCGACCGACGCGAAACCTTCCAGACCGAGGCCTATGGCGCCACCCGGCAATTGGGCGACGCCGTCGCCGCCCCGGTGACCCAGACCCTGGCCACCCCGACCGAATGGCTCGGCAACGGCGTCGACTATGTCCGGGGCTATTTCTTCGCCGTCTCGGAGAACCGCCAGCTGAAGGCCGAGCTCATCGAGGCCAGGGAATGGCGCGACGCCGCCCTGGCGCTGCGCGACACCAACGAGCGCTACAAGTCCCTGCTGGGCCTGAAGACCGATCCGCCCATCCCCATGGCCGCGGCACGCACCGTGAGCAGCTCGCGCGGCCCCTTCGCCAACACCCGCCTGGCCAACGCCGGGGTGGAGAAGGGGATCAAGGTCGGCAATCCGGTGATGAGCGAGATCGGCCTGGTGGGCCGCGTCATCGGGGTGACACAAGGCGCGAGCCGTATCCTGTTGCTCACCGACATCGCCTCGCGCACGCCGGTGATGGTCGACCGGACCAATGCGCGCTCGATCCTGACCGGGGACGGCGGACCCAATCCGAAGCTGGAATATCTGCGGGGCAAGGACCCGGTGAAGGAGGGCGACCGGATCGTCACCTCCGGCGACGGCGGGGTGCTGCCGCGCGGACTGCCGGTAGGCGTGGCGGTCAGGGGGCTGGACGGCCGCTGGCGCGTGGCCCTGGCCTCGGACGCCTCGCCCGTTGACTATGTGCGCATCCTGCTGTTCCAGGACTTCTCGCAGCTCGCCAACGCCGCCGAGCTGAACCGCATTCCGCCGCCCCCGCCGCCCGAAACCCGGCCCGCGGCCCTGGTCGGGGTCACGGCCGCCCCGCCGCCCGTCGTCGCGCGGCCGGCCCCCGCGCCGACCGCCGGACAGGCCCCCGCGCCCAAGGCCGCCGCGCCGAGGCCCGCAGCGCCG